>CACWWI010000023.1 GCA_902764575.1 uncultured Coriobacteriaceae bacterium | reverse complement strand
GCGGCGCCCCCGCGAAGGCAGGACGCGCTAGCCGTTCAGCTGGGCGATGAAGCGCCCGAAAGCTGCGCGGCCCTCGGCATCCCACTTGAACACGCCTGCATGCTCGAGCACCTGACCGAACACGCGGCCCACGTCGTCGCGCGACATGCCGCGCTCTTCCATCACCTGCTGCACGCGCGGCGGCAGGATGGCCAGGCCCATGACCTCGATGAGGCCGATGTTCTCCTTCTTCACGTGGTGCAGCTCCTCGTGCGGGTGGAACACGCCGAGCGGGTGCTGCTCGCTCGTGATGTTGCAGCGCAGCGCGAGGTCCATCTCGTACTGGTCGCCCTTCATGCGCACGATGGGGGTGATGGTGTTGTGGCGCGTCTCGCCCGTGTGCGACACGATGCCGACCCGCGGGTCGTCGTAGCTGCGCCACGCGTCCAGGATCGCGCACGCGGCACCGATGACCTGCGCGCGGTCGGCGCCGCGCAGGCGGATGACGCTCAGGGGCCATTTCACGATGCCGGCCTGCACGCCCGCGAACGAGGGCAGGTCGAACGACTCGGAAAGCGGCGCCACCTCCATGGGGAAGACGTGCCTGCCGCCCTGGTAGTGGTCGTGCGAGAGGATGGAGCCGCCCACGATGGGCAGGTCGGCGTTGCTACCGAAGAAGTACTCGGGGAGCACGTCCACCACGTCGAAGAGCGACTCGAACGCCGAGCGGTCGATGTGCATGGGGCGGTGCTCCCAGCTCATGGCGATGCAGTGCTCGTTGTAGTACGCGTAGGGGCTGTACCACAGCGCCCACTGGTCGCCGGCCAGGTCGAGGCGCCTGGCATAGCCGCAGTCGACGTCTTCCTGCGTCACGCACAGCGGGCACGGGCGCGTGCGGCCCGTCGCCGGGTCCACGTAGTCCGGCTTCTCCGACGGGCCCGCCTTGGCGGCCGCCGCGATGGCGCGCGGGTCCTTCTCGGGCTTCGACAGGTTGATGGTGATCTGCAGGTCGCCCCACTCAGTGGGGGTGGTCCAAGCAACGTTACGTGCAATGTCCGAGACCTTTACGTAGTTGGCCTCGCAGCTCTCTTGGTAGAAAGCGTTGGTGTCGATTGTGTTGGCTGCCATGGGGAACTCCTCGAACTCTATTCTTGCTCGTCCGCCTGGGTCGGCGGGGTGAAGGGCTGCGCTCGACGCGAAAATCGCACGAGCCAAGGTCTCTTAGACGATTTTCGCTTGACCTCGCTCCGCCCTTCACCCCGCCGACCCAGGCTACGTTAACGGTTTAGGGGGCTTTTTCACTCTTACAAGCATTCGGCTCGGGCGCCTTCTGGGGCGATCTCGTAGGTTTGGCATGAGGCCTTGCCTAGGTGCTCGTCAAGTTGCTTTTTAAAGAAAGGAAGGCGGTCGGTGGGGACGAAGGCCTGGATGGAGCCGCCGAAGCCGCCGCCGTGGATGCGGGCGGCGCCTTCGCCTTCGAGGAACCGGTCGCACAGGGCGAGGGCCACCATGGCGGGTTGGCTCGCACGGTCGGACGTCGAAACGTTCTGCAGGTACTGGGCCGACGAGGCGGCTGACCGGCGCGTCGCGTCCAGAAAGGCGGCGATGTCGCCCGCCTTCATAGCCCGGATGCGCTCGTCTACGAGGCTCATCTCGTGGTAGTAGTGCAAGCCGCGCAGCGCCGGCAGGTCGCCGAGCCCTGCGCGCACGACCTCGAAACGGTCCATGAACGCCGCCTCGGGCACCTGGGACAGAACGGGCACGCCCATGAACGAGGCGACGGCGTTCATGTCGTAGGCCACCTGGGCGTACTCGTCCGTGTACCGGCTGTGGTCGCAATGGGTGTCCACGAGGCACAGCGCATAGCCGTGGTCGGTGAAGCTGAAGTCGATCTGCTCGATGGCGGGCTGGGCTGCATCCCCGAAATCGAAGGCGCACACGCCTCCGCACGCCACGGCCAGCTGATCCATGAGCCCGCAGGGCTTTCCGAAGTAGTCGCGCTCGGCCGCCTGGCCAACAACGGACAGGCCGACCGCGCCCGCAGGCTCGGCACCCTCGCCGGCGAACAGCGCCTCGAGGCCCGCGCCCAGCGCCAGCTCGAAGGCGGCCGACGACGACAAGCCGCCGCCCGAGGGCACCGTGCTCCTCGCCTTCATGCGGAACCCCTCAACGGGCACGCCGCGCCCGCGCAGGCCCGCGACCACGCCGCGCACGAGCGCACGGGTGGTACCCCGCTCGTCGACGCGCGCGGCATCGTCGCTCAGGGCAATCTCGAACGGCGCGAAGCCTTCGCTCTCGACGTGCGCGCGCCCATCGGCACGGGGCTCCAGACGCATCTCCACCCCGCACGACACGGCCGCGGCGACCACGCGGCCGCCCTGATGGTCGGTATGGTTGCCCGCGATCTCGGTGCGCCCGGGGGCAAACGCGCGGACAGTCCTCATTTCGCCCTCCCCTTCGAGAACGGGAGGAGGCGGCGGCCCCGGCTCGGCTCCACGCCGTGCGTCGGCATCGTCTCGTTCAACTCGTCGAGTAGCTCGGGGGCGAACCGCCCGCACAGCACGCGCAGCGCGTCGTTGTAGCGCCGGCGCATGTGCTTGGTCCACTGGTCCTTGTCGTCGCTCGTCAAGAGCACGCTGCCGTAGCTGGCGTTGGCGAACAGCAGCTCATCGCGCTGCTCCTCGGTCAGCTTCACGTCATCGCGCAGGAAGAACACGTCGGGGTCGTTGCCGAACGCGCGGCCGTCGAGCGGTGCGCGCGCCCGGGTGTTGCGCAGCGAGAGCTTGGTCGACACGCGCTCGCGGTGCAATCCGCGCATGTAGAGCGAGTCGTCCCAGTCGAGGCCCACATCACACCCGATGCGGCAGTAGTCGACGATGCCGAACGCACTGCCCAACGGCACGCCGCATCCCAGGATGAGCGTGCTGTCTTCCACTCCCGCGCGCAGCAGCTGCATGGCGTCCGCCATGAGCTCGCCGCGGTTCCTGCCGCCGTGGGGCACCATGCACGCCGCGAACAGGAAGTCGACCTTCAGCAGGTCGAAGCCCCACTCGAGCGTCATCGTCTGCAGCACCTCCAGCACATAGCTGCGCACCTCGATGTTGAGCGTGTCGAGGGCATAGCCGCCCGACCACTGGGGCCCCGTCCGCACCAGCTCGCCCGCCTCGTCACGCAGCAGCCAGTCCTGGTGCTCCTCGAACAGGCGCGACTCTCGCTCGCACAAAAACGGCGCCACCCACAGGCCGGGCATGAAGCCCCTTTCCCGAACCTCGTCGGTCAGCGGGGCAAGGCCCCGGGGGAAGTCGTCCTTGTTCACATCGAGCCAGTCGCCCACCTTGCAGTAGCCGTCGTCGATCTGGAACATCCGGTGCGCCCATTTGCCGATCGAGGCCACGACCGGCGTGCCCTTCGTGTCGATTTCGGTCAAATCGCCCAGGAGCTTCTCCTCGGTGATGTCGCCGTAGTGGCGGTACCAGCTGGTGTAGCCGACGAGCGGCTTAACGGGGCGCGCCTGAATGCCCGACAGCTCGAACCAACGGTCGTAGCACTCGTCGAGCGTCCCGCGGCAGATGGCGTAGCGGCCCAGCACCACGCGCTCGCCAGCGGGAAGCTCCCGTGGCGGCGTCTCGGTTTCGAGCGTGACCTCGCCCACGTTCGCGTCCGCGCGGATGAACGTGAAGCCGTGGCTCTCGTCGAGCGAGCCCACGAGCACCATGCCCTCGTCGCGGCGGAACGTCGCGTACGTGAAACCGTGCTGCTCGCCCCGCTTGCCCGTGTACTGCACGAACGAGTAGTCGCCGCCGCCGTCGAGCGCCCACTTCGACACGGCGCCCTTCGGCACGCCGCGCAGGCCCTTCATCCGCTCCCAGGCCGGCATCTCGCGCGTATCGGTCCACGACTGGTAGCCGTTCATCAGCACCAGCTCATCGGTCGAAAACGCATGGCGCAACTTCACCTGCGCGAAATCAATGCGCATGGGCGCCTTGGGCGTGGCGGCGAACTCGATCACCTCGCCATCGAACTGCGCCTCCACGGCAAGCTCTGCGGTTTCGAAGGGCGCGAACACATCGCGCTGCTCCTCTGCTGCTTCGGTCGCGCCGGCACCGGTGTAGCGGACGGTCAGCGCGATGGGCTCCATCGCCATCCGAGCGCCATAGGGCACCTCGACACCAGCCGCGGCCATCTTAGGCCCCCACTTCCCCGAAGTGCTCGACCTCGCTGGCCTCCTCGATGCGCTTCAGCACCTTCTTCTCGTGGTAGCATGCGAACACCAGGGCGCCGAGCAGGCAGAACACGCAGGCGACAACGGCCGTGATGCGGTATTTCATATCGCCGATGTCCATGGCGATGATGCCCGTGAACACGAGCATCGACACCGCCTGGCCCAGCTTCATGGCGAACGTGCGGGCCGCATAGAACATGCCCTGGCGCGCCTCGCCCGTATCGAGCGCGTCCACCTCGGCGATGTCGGCCACCACGGCCTGCGGCAGCACGCCCAGGATGGCCAGCGGGATGGACGCCATGATGGCGATGAGGATGCCCCACGCCTCCAGCGGCACGCCGACCATGCCCGAGAAAGCCGTGATGCCGAACGTCACCGCGAAGAACGCGAACGCGAACACGATGAGCTTCTTCTTGCCCATGCGCTTGGCCAGGATGTTCACGGGAATGTACAAGATGAACGCCACGCCCATCATCAGCACGAGCAGGATGGTGGACCACGCCACGTCGAGCCCCATGAGCTGCGTCACGTAGAAGAGCAGGCCCGTCTGGAACATGGTGAACGCAATCCAGTACAGGATGTCGGAGCCCACGAACGCCTGGAACTCCCTGTTCTTGAACGTCTTCACCAGGCTGCTGAACGCGGGCGACTGCGAAGGGGTCGTGTCGGCGTACTTGTGCTCGTCGATGGCGAACGCGGGGATGAGCATGCAGATGACCGCGACGAGGGCCAGGCCCGCTATGGCAATGCGATAGGCCCCGGCCACGCCGAACGAGGGGATGAGCATGCTGGCGACGGTGGGCACCGCGTAGGCCAGCGCCGTGCCGATGAAGTAGGTGGCGCTGATGTAGGTGGACACGTTGATGCGCAGCTTCTGCGTGCGGCCGAGCTCGGGGATGAGCGCGTTGTACGGCGTGCAGTAGCAGGTCATCGCCAGGTAGAACAGCAGCATCATGGCCCCGAGGAACACGGCGTTTACGGGGCTTTCCTCGGGAATGGGCGACACGAACACCAAAACGGTGATGATGCCGAAGGGGATGGCCGAGTAGCGCAGGAACGGGATACGGCGGCCCAGCTTGTGCTTGCAGCGGTCCGAAAGCGATGCGATCCAGGGGTCGGTGACGGCGTCGAACAGGCGGCCGAGAGCCGTGATGACGCCGATGATGGTGAGGAAGCCCAGGAACACGAGGCCCTGCGCGATGAAAATGGTGTGCCCCTGCGCAAGTAGGTCCTCTTCGGGCATGTAGTAGTACACGAGGCAGTTCGATATAACGCCGGACAACGCTGCCCAGCCCATCTGGCCGAGCGCGAAAACCCAGAGCAACCCATTGCTCGCCAGTTTCTTTTCTTCCATGAATGACCCTCCCATGAATATAATGATGCAAGGATTATACCAGCGATACCAGGCCAGAGGAGAAACCCATGACAACCGACCGAGCAGCCGTTATCTTCGGGAATGAGATCGATGCACGCACCTACGCCAAGGCGTGCAAGTCCAAGGAGAAGCGCGCGCGCAAGTTCGGCTGCGACGGGACGGAAACGTGCCATCTGCAGGTGGCCGACCTTCCCGTGATAGGCGACCGCTTCGGGGCCAAGTGGCTGCGCCCCGCCGACGCCGGAGCGGGGGCCGTCGACCTCTCGGGCATCGAGAAGCCGGTGGTGGTGGGCAACATCCGCATGGGCTTCGGGCACTACCGCATCTCCATGGCCATGGCCTCGGCAGCGGCGGCGCTCGGCTACACGCCGCTCTGGTTCGACCTCATGGGCTTCCCGGGCACCGCGGCAACCCAGCTCATCGCGCAGCAGAACGCCCTGTACTCCCTGGGGTCGGTGCTCTCGCAGAAGATCTGGCTGTTCAACAAGCTGGTGTGGGAACCGCTGAACTCCGAGGGCTTCCGCAAGCTCACGTACAACGCCGCGGACCAGAAGAACGCCGAGCTCATGGTGGCGCCCTACGCCGACCTGCCGCGCGACATCCCGTTCATCGGCACGCACGCCTGGCCTGCCCAGGCCGCCGTGCACGCGGGGCTCACGCACGTAGTGAACGCCATCCCCGACAACTGGCCCATGGCGCTGCACCTTTCCGAGGGAGCCACGCACACCGTCCAGACGCCTTCGGCCTTCCTGGGCTACAAGGCGCTGCGCGGCATGGACAAGAAGCGCGCGCTGCACCCCATGCCCGAGGGCTCGCTCGTGTACACGGGGCACTACATCGACCACGAGCTGGTGCTCAACATCCCGTTCGACTGCCTGCGTCGCATCGACCGCGCGCTCGACGGCAGCCCGACGCGCTACCTGCTCACCGTGGGCGGGGCCGGTGCCCAGCAAGACCTGTTCCGCGGGATCATCGAGCACCTGCTGCCCTTCATCAAGCGCGAGGAAGCGACGCTGTTCGTGAACGTCGGCGACCATCGGGACGTTTGGGAGTCCCTGCGCACGTCCATCCCGCCGTTCGTGAAGCTCACGGAGCACTTCGACGACTTCGACGCCGCGGCCGCCTTCGCCGAGGAGGCCCTGGAAGGGGAGGTTACGGGCATCCACGCGTTCGGCGATTCGGACATCTTCTCGGCCGTGTACATGACGAACCTGCTCATGCGCGCGTGCGACCTGCTCGTCACCAAGCCGAGCGAGCTCGCCTACTACCCCGTGCCCAAGCTCATGATCAAGCGCGTGGGCGGGCACGAGGCCTGGGGCGCCATCCGCGCAGCCGAAGTGGGCGACGGCACCTACGAGCTGGAGACGCTCCCCGAGATCTGCGCCATGATCGACCTCGTGCAGGCGGAGCCGTCGATCATCGCCGACATGTGCGACAACATCGTCGCCGCGGATGCCGTGGGAACCTACGACGGCGCCTACCGCGTCGTGCAGCTGGCCTGCGGCGAGGAATAACGCGGGTTCGCGCCGAACGGGAGCTGCATGGCCTTCATCGAAATCGACAACGTTTCGTACTCGTACGACGACGAGCGCAACGCGCTCGGCGGAGTGTCGTTCGGCATCGACGCCGGCGAGTTCGTCAGCGTGCTCGGCAGCAACGGCAGCGGCAAGTCGACGCTCGCCAAGCTGATGAACGGCCTGCTCGTCCCCCGGTCGGGCGAGGTGCGCGTGAACGGCCGGCCCACGTCCGACGCGAAGAGCCTCGCCGACACCCGCTGCCTCGTGGGAATGGTGTTCCAAAACCCCGACGACCAGATTGTCGCGAGCACCGTGGAAGACGACGTGGCCTTCGGCCCCGAGAACCTGGGGATCGACCCAGCGGAAATCCGCGAGCGCGTGGCCCGCTCGCTCGCCCAGGTGGGCCTCGAGGGCCTCGAGGGCTCTTCCACCCACGCCCTTTCGGGCGGCCAGAAGCAACGCGTCGCCATTGCGGGGGCGCTCGCGATGCAGCCCCAGGTGCTCATCTTGGACGAGGCGGAATCGATGCTCGACCCGCGCGGCCGACGCGACCTCATGCGCATCTGCGAGGAACTGCACGGCAGGGGCATAGCGATCGTGCTCATCACGCATTCGACCGAGATGGCCATGCTCGCCGACCGCATCCTCGTGCTCGACCAGGGCGCGCTCGTCTTCGACGGCACGCCGCAGCATGCACTCACCCGCATCGGGGACTTCGACCTGCTGGGCCTGGACGTGCCGTTCGCCCTGCGCCTCTCGCGCAAGCTGGAGGAACGCGGCATGCCCCTCGAACCGCAGGTGGGAATCGACGCGCTCGCCGACGAGATTATGCGCTATTCGAAGTCGTAGAGGTCCTTCGCGGCAACCTTGAACGCCTCGAACGCCTCGGCCGCGATGGCCTCGTCGTCGATGTACTCGAACTCGAGGGGCTGGCCCTCGTCGTCGACGTCCGTCACCTCGAGCAGAATGACCTCGCCCGACGACAGCGCGGGCTCGTCTTCGGAAATGGGGAAGAAGAAGCCGTAGCGGCGGCCGTTGTGGAGCACGAGCCCCAGGAACTCGAGCGCGACCACGTCGCCGTTCTCGTCTTCGAACTCGAACACATCGCCTTCCGTGACCGGCGGGCAGAAATTGGGGGCACTTCCCTCGCGCATAAGCCATCTTCTCCTCAAGCGGCGTTTTATCGTGCTCCCATGGTAAACCACCCGCATCTCCCCACGGGCCAGAAACCGCAATTGCCCGCACTGTCGGCTATAGGGTCCTGCGCTCACGTGCGGGCAACATGCTATTCTGCCGCTATGGGAGAATTCGCCGACAAGGTGTTCGAGATCGTGCGGCAGGTGCCGCGCGGCAAAGTTACAACATATGGCCAGGTCGCCCGGCTCATGGGCAGGCCTCGCTCTGCGCGTTACGTCGGCTTCGCGCTCCGCGGAAACCCAACGCCCGGCGGCGGAGAGGGCAACATCCCCTGCCATCGCGTGCTGTTCAAGGACGGGTCGCTGTGCAAGGGCTTCGCGTTCGGAGGCCCCGACGTTCAGCGCGACCTACTGCGCGCTGAGGGCGTGGCGTTCGTCGACGACGACCACGTCGACCTGAGCGCGCACCTCTGGGACGGGCGCAATGAAGCCGCCGGGAACGACGGCCCACCCGACGACTTCGATTGGGAAAGGGAGCTCGGGGAGGAGTGAGCGCCCGGCGCCACGCGCCCTGCAAACGGAAGGGAAAACGATGTTCACGATAGGCTGCCATCTTTCGATAGCGAAGGGGTTCGCCGCTGCGGCGCGCGATGCTGCGTCGATCGGCGCCAACACGTTCCAGTTCTTCACACGCAACCCGCGCGGAGGGAAGGCGAAGGAGCTCAGCGCCAAGGACCTCGCCGACTTCGCAGTCGTTCGCGCCGAAGCGGGGATCGAGCGCATCCTCGCGCATGCGCCCTACACGCTCAACCCCTCGTCCTCGAAACCCGACACGCGCGAGTTCGCGCTGCAGGCCCTCGCGGACGACCTCGCACGTATGGAGCAGATCATGCCCGCGCAGCTGTACAACATGCACCCCGGCGCCCATGTCGGGCAGGGACCAGATGCGGGCATCGGCCTCATCGCCGACGCGCTGAACGAGGTGCTGGAACCAAGCCAGACCACGACGCTCCTCCTGGAGACGATGGCCGGAAAGGGCAGCGAGGTCGGAAGGACCTTCCAGGAAATCGCGGCGATCATCGAGCGCGTCAACCTGGACGATCACGTGGGCGTTTGCCTCGACACCTGCCACATCTGGGACGGCGGGTACGACATCGTCGGCAACCTCGAAGACGTGCTCGAGGAGTTCGACCGCGTCGTGGGCCTCGAGCGCCTGCGCGCCGTTCATCTGAACGATTCGAAGAATCCCTGCGGCGCCCACAAAGACCGTCACGAAAAGCTCGGCCTAGGTCATATCGGCTTCGAGGCCCTCGCCGCGGCGATCAACCACCCCGCCCTGCGCGACCTCCCCTTCTACCTGGAAACGCCCCACGAAGACCTCTCGGGCTACGCCGACGAGATCGCCCGCCTGAAAGCATCTCGCAACTAGAGCCCCTCGCGGCAGGCGGCTCCCGCCGCCCCCCATAGGCACCAAACTTCCGCCTCTGTGCAGAAAACGCGCAGGGATGGGGGTTTTCCATGCATTGCGCGCCATGCGTGCTATACTGCGAAAACTTGCAGAAAGCTGCAGGTAAGTAAATATTGGCCCCCGAGACATGTTTGTTACGCGGCCCAACGCGCGCTTCAGGAGCGAAACGCGAAGCGAACATGGTGAACTGCCGAACGATCATGTTGACGGGTCCCCGACAACGAAAGGGGTCCGTTTTGACCGAGATCAAAAATCCCGACGTCATCGACTTCTCCGACATCAGCGACGAGCAGATGAATGAGATGGTTGATGGCACCCTCACCGAATTCGACGAAGGCGACCTGGTCGATGGCACGATCGTGAAGATCGAGCGCGACGAGGTTCTGGTCGACATCGGGTTCAAGTCCGAAGGCGTCATCCCCTCCCGCGAGCTCTCCATCCGCAAGGACGCGGATCCCTCCGAGCTCGTCGAGGTTGGCGACAAGATCGAGGCGCTGGTCCTGCAGAAGGAAGACAAGGACGGCCGCCTGATCCTCTCCAAGAAGCGCGCCGAGTACGAGCGCTCCTGGATTTCCGTCGAAGAGAAGTTCAAGGCTGGCGAGCCGGTCGTCGGCGAGGTCATCGAAGTCGTCAAGGGCGGCCTCATCATCGACATCGGGCTGCGCGGCTTCCTGCCTGCGTCGCTCGTCGACCTGCGCCGCGTCAAGGACCTCGACATGTACCTCAACACCGAGCTCGAGGCCCGCATCATCGAGATGGACCGCAACCGCAACAACGTCGTGCTTTCCCGCCGCGTGCTGCTGGAGGAAGGCCGCAAGAACGAGCGCGCCGAGATCCTGGCCAAGCTCAACAAGGGCATGCGCCTGAAGGGCACCGTTTCGAGCATCGTCGACTTCGGCGCATTCGTCGACCTCGGCGGCATCGACGGCCTGGTGCACATCTCCGAGCTGTCCTGGAACCATGTCAACCATCCCTCCGAGGTCGTCAAGGTCGGCCAGGAGGTCGAGGTCGAGGTGCTCGACGTCGACCTGAGCCGCGAGCGCATCTCGCTCGGCCTGAAGCAGACCCAGCCCGACCCGTGGGTAAAGCTGGTCGAGGCGTACCCGGTGGGCACGATCGTCGACGGCACCGTCACCAAGATCGTCCCGTTCGGCGCCTTCGTGCAGCTGGGCGAGGCCACCGAGGGCCTGGTGCACATCTCCGAGATGGCTCCGCGCCACATCGAGACCCCGGCCCAGGTCGTGAAGGTCGGCGACGTGGTGAAGGTGAAGGTCATGGAGGTCAACTCCGAGCGCCGTCGCATCTCCCTGAGCATGAAGGCCGCTGCGGCCGAGCTCGGCATCGAGATCGAGGTCGACGAGACCGTCGCCCCCGAGGAGCGCGCCGCCCGCAAGCCGCGCCGCGAGCAGGCCGAGGCTGACGAGGCCGAGGTTGCCACCGAGGAAGCCGCCGTCGAGGAGACCGCCGCTGAAGAGGCCCCGGTCGAGGAGGCTCCCGCCGAGGAAGCTGCAACCGAAGAGGCTGCCGAATAGCGAACGCACGCTGTTCAAGCATCTGAAACGGCCCAGCGCACGCTGGGCCGTTTTCTGTTGCCAAAATGAGTTATTCCCCTGGGGGCCGACTCATTTTCGTTCGTGTATTATTGCACTGCAGGGCAAACTGACGACCACGCGCAAGCAGGGGTGAGCTCATGGAAAAGATTTTCATCATCGGCGGAATGGGCGCTGGCAAGTCTACGGCGCGCAAGGCGCTTGTCGATCAGGGGCTCGAGTACATCGACCTCGACAAGATCGGCCATGAGATCCTCCACTGGGACATCGTCAAGGAAGACGTCGCGGAAATGTTCGGCGACGACGTGATGGACGAGAACGGCGAGATCGACCGCAAGGCGGTCGCGCGCAAGGCGTTCAAGACGCCCGCCGACACCCGCAAGCTCAACCGCATCACCCAGCCGCGCATCGAGGACGCCTTCATGACGAGGCTCGACGAGCTCGAAGCCGAAGGCTGCCCCGCCGTCGTAATCGAGTACTCGGTGTTCAAGAGCCGCCAGATGTCGCTCGCGTACCTCGCCGACATCGTCATCGCTGTCCTCGCGCCGCTCGATCTGCGCATCGAGCGCGCCGTCGCATCGGGGTTCGAGGAGCAGGACGTACGTCGCCGCATCGCCCAGCAGATCACCGACGCCGAGCGCATCGAGCAAGCCGACGTGGTGTTCAACAACGACGGCACGAAGGAAGAGCTCTACAACAAAGTCGTCGACTGGTGGAACGAGTACAACGCCGTCGATTAAACAACCCGAACAACGCATTGCAACCGCGGGGGCGCACAGTGTGCGCCCCCGCGTCGGTTCTGGTGCAACATGCCTAACCGCGTAGGAAGCGTTCCCACCAGGCTCGGGAGGCCATGCCCATCGAGGCCAGCGTATCGAGCATGCGCTCCTGCTCCTCGTGCGACATGTGGCGGAACTCTTCGCGCATCTGCTGCTGGAACGCCTGGGGATTGCCCTGCATCTCCGAAAGGGCGCGCGTGAGGTCCTCGGGGTCGAAGCCCTCCGGAAGGTCGCGCCCGAGCATGCCCGCCAGCTTGGACGGGTCCATGCCGCCCTGTCCCCCGCTCGCCGCGAAGGCGCCCAGGTCGCCGGCGCTCATCCCGCCGATGCTCCCCAGGGAGCCGAGCCCCATCGCGTTCATGGCGCTTCCCACCCCGCGGGGCGCCTGGCCGCCGTCGGACTTGCCCGAGGCGGGCCGGGGGAAATCGAGCCGGTACAGCTCCTCGAGCAGCGCGTCGAAACCAGCGGGCGCCGTATCGCCGCCGCGCGAGGCCACGGAGAACACGCCCTCCTTGAAGACGGTGCTCACCGACCAGCGCCGCGACCCGCGCGACTGCCCGTCGTCGTAGGACTCTTCCCATCCGAACACGCCGATGTCCTGCAACGCGTCCTTGAAGCGCTGGGCCACGTCCACCGGGACGCTGCGCGTGAACTGGCTCGTGGGGTTGGCCGCCGAACCCTTCTCGACGTGCAGCTCGTACATGTCGCCATCGGACGCGCTCAAGCGCAGCGCCGTGCGGGGGCGCCTGTTCTCGACGAGCGTGAACGAGAAGCTGTGGAAGGGAAGTTGCGCGCTATCTGCCATGACGGGCCTTTCGGGTTTACCGCGGATCCTAGTTCATCAGCGAGATAGCATACCTCATCCGAGGGTCCTTGATCACGAAATGGGCTTTCGGCTCAGCGAGGAACGAGATGACGGCGCAATCGCCGGGCATGTGCATGACGCGAAGGTTCTCGAATTCGCCCGCGCACACCTCGCGGTAAGACTCGCTCGCCTGACGCTCGCGCTCCCCGGCCTCGAAGTGGTCGAAATCGCCCGGGCGCGTTTCCAGGAACACCTCCAAGGAGCGTTCCGCCTTCTCCACGATGAGCTCCATCTTGCGCTGGTAATACGCCACGTCCTCGGGAAGGAGCGATAGGTAGTGACGCCCCTCGTCCAGATGGCCGACGATGGACTCCGCCGACAACGCGCACGCATCGCAAACGTGGTTCACATGGTTGAACAGGCGATTGCTCAGCCCCCGAACGTGCAGGGGAATAACGTGGCCGGTCATGTAGAGTGGAACCCAGTCGCTCATGATGGCAACGAGCTCCGAAACCGGGCGCTCCACGTTGTGGATGACGTTCACGGAACCGCCTCGGCGCACGATGAGCTCGACGCGGTAGATGAGCCCCCCAATGAAATCTTCGTCGGACATGCCCCCGATGATAGGCGTATCGCTGGTCAGGTACACGACGGGAGAATGCGCGAAGGCTGCGATGTCCAGGAACTCGAGCTCCGCCGCCTGCATCTCGTCGATTCCATAGCAGAAGCGTGCGCGGGGAGAGAGGTCCATTTCAGGCATCTCCACGCTCTCCTTCAACTGCTCGGTATACGCCGCGAAATCGAAGCGGTCGAACCAGGCGAGCAAACGCTTGAAGTCGACAACGTCGGCATCGGTCACCTCGTCGCTCAGCAGCCATTGCTTGATATCGTCCGCCAACAGCATCTCGGGGTCGTAGACGAGCGAGCCCCCTTCCAGCACCTCGCTTTCAAGCGGCATGATGGCGACCAGGCGGCCAATGGCGCCATTGGCCAGGCACCGACGGGCGGCAGCGTGGGCAATCATGTCGGCGAGCCCGGCGCGGTTGATGGGCGCCCGCTGGCCGCTGCGAATGCGCGACAGGTACGAGGGGTCGATGCCGGATTGCCGGGCGGTTTCGGCGTTGCGCATGCCGA
This sequence comes from uncultured Coriobacteriaceae bacterium, assembly GCA_902764575.1. Taxonomy (GTDB): domain Bacteria; phylum Actinomycetota; class Coriobacteriia; order Coriobacteriales; family Eggerthellaceae; genus UBA9715. The sequence continues at coordinate 22,260 of CACWWI010000023.1, read as the reverse complement.
GCGCCTCCATGAGCCGGTTGACGCGGTCGCCGAACGTCTCGCCGGAAATCACCAGCCCTTTGCGTGCTGCCTCCAAGGCGGCGTAAACCCCCTCGCGTGACAAGGCTTCGTCGGGGTTCTGCGCACGGGACAGCTCGGCGATGCCGTCGGCAATCTTGTCGACGGTGTCGCCGTTCGTGGGAACGCGGTCGCCGCTCCGGTAGCGGCTGAGCGCCGATGCGGAAATGCCGCAGCGGTGCGCTATGACCGCGTTCGTGCAGTCGAGGGAATCGCAGTATGAATTCAGAACGGACGCAAACGACATGTTTCACCTCCGATGGCGCTCCGATTATAGCGTGCGAACCTGCAGGCGCGGCCGTTCGTTAACAAAGCATTCAAGACCTGCGCGAGCTGCCGTAGGCGGCGTGCTTGCGGTTGCCGTAGGCGCTGCCCTTGCGCGCCTGCTTCTTCATGCTGGCCAGCACGTCCTCCTCGGCTTCGCCCTCCACGCTCGCGCGCAGCTTAACCACCTGGTCGCGCAGGTGGGCAGCTTGCTCGAAGTCCATGTTGCGCGACGCCAGCGCCATCTCATCCTCCATGCTCGAGATGATGCGCAGCACCTCCTCGCGCGAAAGCGCGGCAAGCTCCCTGTTCACATCCTCGGCCGTGAGGCCTTCCACGTCCTCCGTCACGAACCCGAGCACGTCGTTGATCGCCTTGCGGATGGTCTGCGGCTCGATGCCGTGCTCCTCATTGAAGGCCATCTGGATCGCGCGGCGACGGCGCGTCTCCTCGATCGCCGTGTTCATGGAGTCGGTGAGCTTGTCGGCGTACATGATCACCTGGCCGCTCACGTTGCGCGCCGCGCGCCCGATGGTCTGGATGAGCGAGCGGTGGTTGCGCAGGAAACCTTCCTTGTCGGCGTCGAGGATGGCCACGAGCGACACCTCGGGCAGGTCGAGGCCCTCGCGCAGCAGGTTGATGCCCACGAGCACGTCGAACTTGCCCAGGCGCAGGTCGCGCAGGATTTCCACGCGCTCGAGCGTCCCGATGTCCGAGTGCATGTAGTTGGCCTTCACGCCCTGATCGAGCAGGTGGTCGGTGAGGTCCTCGGCCATCTTCTTCGTGAGCGTGGTGATGAGCGTGCGCTCCCCCTTCTCGGCGCGCAGCTGCACCTCGTCGATGACGTCGTCGATCTGCGACACGGTGGGGCGCACGATGATCTCGGGGTCGAGCAGGCCGGTCGGGCGGATGATCTGCTCCACGCGCGCCTGCTCCACGTTTATCTCGTAGTCGCCGGGCGTCGCCGACACGTAGATGAACTGCGGCACACGGCTCTCGAACTCGTCGAAGCGCAGCGGGCGGTTGTCCAGGCAGCTCGGCAGGCGGAACCCGTGCTCCGCCAGCGTGATCTTGCGCGAGCGGTCGCCCTCGTGCATGCCGCGGATCTGCGGCACCGTCACATGCGACTCGTCGATGATGCAGAGGAAGTCCTTGGGGAAGTAGTCGATGAGCGTGTAGGGCGGCTCGCCCGGTTCGCGCCCGTCCAGGTGGCGCGAGTAGTTCTCGATGCCGCTGCAGAAGCCCATGGTCTCGAGCATCTCCAGGTCGTAGTTCGTGCGCATCTCCAGGCGCTCGGCCTCGAGCAGCTTCCCCTCCTGCCTGAACAGCTGCAGGCGCTCGCGCAGCTCGTCCTGGATGGTGCGCAGCGCGTTCTCCATCTTCGGGCGCGCCGTCACGTAATGGGAAGCCGGCCAGATGGGCAGGGCCTCGTACGTGCCGATCACCTCGCCGCTCACGTTGTCTATCTCGGTGATGGCCTCTATCTCGTCGCCCCAGAACTCCACGCGGATGGGGTTGTCGGCATAGGGCGGGAACACGTCGAGCGCATCGCCCCGCACGCGGAACGTGCCGCGCACGAGCTCGTAGTCGTTGCGGTCGTACTGGATGTCGATGAGGTCGTGAATCACGTCGTCGCGGTCGGCGGGCACCTGCCTGTCCAGGAAGACGGCCATGCCCGCGTAGTCCATCGGGCTGCCGATGCCGTAGATGCAGCTCACCGACGCCACCACGATGACGTCGCGGCGGCTGAGCAGCGCGCTCGTCGCGGCGTGGCGCAGCTTCTCCACTTCCTCGTTGATGCTGGCGTCCTTCTCGATGAACGTGTCGCTGGCGGGCACGTAGGCCTCGGGCTGGTAGTAGTCGTAGTAGCTGACGAAGTACACCACCGCGTTGTCGGGGAAGAACTCCTTCAGCTCGGCCGCGAGCTGGGCGGCGAGCGTCTTGTTGGGGGCCATGACGAGCGTGGGCTTCTGCACGGCCTCGATGGTCTTGGCCATGGTGAACGTCTTGCCGCTGCCCGTCACGCCCAGCAGCGTCTGGTAGCGCAGGCCCTGGTCCACGCCGCGCGAGAGGGCCTCGACCGCCTGGGGCTGGTCGCCGGCCATCTCGTAGGGCGCCACCACCTTGAACGGCGTGTTGGCCAGGCGCACCTCGGGCAGCTTGCCCTCCATCGGCGTGCCCTCGATGTTAGAAAGATGGGTGCTCATGGTTCTCCGTCCTAGCGGCGGGGCCGCTTCAGGTCGTCGGTGTCGAGGCAGATGGTGAACGGGCCGTCGTTCACGAGCGACACCTGCATGTCGGCGCCGAACTCGCCGGTGGCAACGTGCCCGCAATCGCGGCGAGCGCGCTCCACGAACAGCTCGTAGAGCCGCTGCGACTCGCCCGGCTCCCCAGCGCCGGTGAACGACGGGCGGTTGCCCTTCCGGCAGTCGGCGTACAGCGTGAACTGCGACACGACGAGCACCTCGCCTTCCACATCGCCCAGCGAGGCACCCGTGTGGTGCTCGCCGTCGGGGAAGATCCGCAGCTTCCAGATCTTCGACCACAGGCGCTCCACCTCTTCTTCGGTGTCGCCCTCGCCCACGCCGAGCAGGACAACGTACCCGCGTCCGCAGGCGCCGGCCACCTTCCCCGCAATCGACACGCTCGCTTCCGTCACCCTCTGAATCACTGCGCGCATGGCGCTCCTTTCCTCGGGGTATAATTCTCGCATGATTGACGAAATTCAGGTACAGAATCTAGCGCTAATCCGCGATGCCTCCTTGCAGCCGGGCGACGGCCTCACCGTCATCACGGGCGAGACGGGCGCGGGGAAGACGGCGCTCCTCTCGGCCCTGAAACTGCTCATGGGCGCGCGGGCCAGCACCGACCTGGTGCGCGACGGCGAAAGCGCGCTCGTGGTGTCGGGGCGCTTCGTGCCCCGCAGCTCCGCACCGGGCGACGAGCTGGTCGCCGTACGCCGCGTGGGGGCCGACGGGCGCTCGCGCGCCACGATCGACGGCACCATGGCCAGCATGCGCGAGCTCGCCGAGCGCGTTGCGCCCTCGGTTGACCTGTGCGGGCAATTCGAGCACCAGCAGCTCATGCGCACGGCGACCCACGTGGAGATGCTCGACGCGTGGGCGGGCGAGCCGGTGCAGGTGGCCCTCGGCGAATACCGGGCGGCGTTCCAGCGCGCCGCCGAGGCGGCAGACGAGCTGGCGCGCGTGCAGGCCGCAAGCGAGCTTTCGACCGCCAAGCTCGACGAGGCGCGGTTCGACTTGCGGCGCATCGACGAGGTGGCGCCCGTCGAGGGCGAGTACGAACAGCTCAAGCACGACCTCGAGATCGCCGAGCACGCGGAGGCGCTCGCCTCCTCGGTTGCACTCGCGCACGAGGCGCTCTCGTCCGACGGCGGCGCGCTCGACGGCCTGAACGCGGCCGCAGCGGCGCTCGAATCGGCCGGCGCGGTGGATTCGCAGCTCGCGGACCTGGCCGCCTCCCTGAGGGAGGCCGGGTTCGTGCTCGAAGACGTTTCGGCGTCGGCGCGCAACTACCGCGACGGCATCGAGTTCGACCCCGAGGAGCTCGTGCGGCAACAGGAGCGGTTCCAGCTGCTCACCGGGCTGCTCCGCTCGTACGGGCCGCGCATGGAGGACGTGTTCGCACGGCGCGACTCCGCTGCAGAAACCGTCTCGCTCGTGGACGATTCGGCCGAGCGCATGAAGGCCGCCCAACGGGCGCTCGCGGAAGCGGAAGAAGCCCTGGCGAAGGCCGCCGACGCGCTCGACGCGGCGCGCGACGATGCCGCGCCGGCGTTCGCGCGCGAGGTGACGGCCGTCATGGCGAAGCTCGAGATGGAAGGCGCCGAGCTCGTGTGCAACAGCGACCGGCTCGACCGCGCGTCCTGGACCGCCGCCGGGCCCTCCGCCTTCGAGTTCCGCTACCGCCCGGCAGCGGACATGCAGGCGCGCCCGCTCGCGCGCATCGCCTCCGGCGGCGAGGTGAGCCGCGTCATGCTGGCGTGCAAGGTGGTGCTCGGGGCCCACGACGACGTCGACACGCTCGTGTTCGACGAGGTCGACGCGGGCGTCGGCGGCACCACGGCGCACGCGCTCTCCGACGTTATCGCCAACCTCGCCCGCACGCACCAGGTAATCGTCGTCACGCACCTCGCTCAGGTGGCCGTGCGCGGCGACGTGCATTACGTGGTGAAGCGCAACGGAAGCGAGACCGACCTCGCACGCGTGGAAGGCGAAGACCGCGAACGAGAAATCGCCCGCATGCTCTCCGGAACCGCCACCGAAACATCCCTAGCCCACGCCCGAGAGCTCCTCGCCCAATAAACCCGCACCCGCACGCAGGTAGCACGTAGGGACGCTCACCGAGCGCCCCTACGGTCAATCCCAAAACCGTTGCCAAAAGGAATGAGTAATCCCTAAAGGGCGTCGCGGATGGCTGCTGCGATTCCGTTGCCGTCGAGGCCGAGGTCTGCCAGGAGGGTGGCGGGTTTGCCGTGGGGAACCACCTGGTCGTCGACGCCGAGAATCCGCACGGGCACCTGCAGGCCGCGCTTCGTGAGCACGTGCAGCACGCCTTCGCCTGCCCCGCCCGACACGATGCCGTTCTCGACGGTCACGACGAGCTTGGTGCCCGCAGCCGCCACGATGGCGTCCTCGTCGAGCGGCTTGACCCAGCGCATGTCGACGACGCGCGCGTCCACGCCCTCTTCCGCAAGCTGCTCGGCCGCCTGAAGCGCCGCGGCCACGCGATCCCCGAAGGCGAGGATGGCCACGTCGGAGCCCTCGCGCACCGTGCGCGACTTGCCCTCGGCAAACACCTGCGGGTCCTCCGGCACCGCTACGCCAACGCCCGCACCGCGCGGGTAGCGCACGGCCACGGGGCCGCCGAGCCGGAGCGCCGTGTGGAGCGCGCTTGCAAGCTCGGCCTCATCGGAAGGCGCGAGCATGCGCATGCCGGGAATCATCCGACAGTACGTGATATCGAAAATGCCGTGGTGCGTCGGCCCGTCTTCTCCCACGACTCCCGCGCGGTCGATGGCGAACACCACGTTGCAGTTGGGCAGCGCGCAATCGGTGGCAATCTGGTCGATGGCCCGCTGCAGGAACGTCGAGTAGATGGCGACGACCGGCTTGAGCCCGCTCAGGGCAAGGCCCGCGGCCATGCCCACCGCGTTCTCCTCCGCAATGCCGACGTCGATGAACCGGTCGGGGAACTCGCGCGCGAATTCCTTGAGCCCCGTTCCCGACGGCATGGCGGCCGTGATAGCAACGATGTGCTCGTCGGCACGCGCCTCGCGCACCAGCGACTTGCCGAACACCTCGGTAAAGTTCTGCGGGCCCGACAGCTTCCTGGCCGACGTTCCCGTTGCGATGTCGTAGGAACCCAGGCCGTGGAAGCGCTCAGGATCGGCCTCGGCAGGTTCGTACCCCGCGCCCTTCTTCGTAACCACGTGCACAAGCACGGGGCCGTCGGCGTCGAGGGCCGTGCGCAGGATGTTGCGCATGGCGGTGATGTTGTGGCCGTCGATGGGCGGCGTGCACAAGATGCCCAGCTGCTCGAAGAGCATCGTGTCGGGCACGAAGAACTGCTTGATCGAATCCTTTGCGCTTCGCCCGAAGTTCACGAACGCGCGCCCGAGGGCACCGCTTCCCTCCCCGCTTCCCTCCAGGCGCTCCTGCGACTGGTCGCGCGCCTGGCGATAGCTCGCCGACGAGCGGATCGCGCCCAGGTGCCGAACGAGCGCGCCCACGTTGCGCGAGATCGACATCTCGTTGTCGTTGAGGATGATGACCATGGGAATCTGCAACTGCCCGATGGTGTTGAGCGCCTCGAACGCCATGCCTCCCGACAGCGAGGCATCGCCGATGAGGGCGACCACCTTCTCGTCGGAGCGCCGCAGCTCGCGGGCTTTCGCCAATCCGAGCGCGATGGAAATCGAGTCGGACGCATGGCCGGAGTAGTGCACGTCGTGCGGGCTCTCGTCCGGCCGCGGGAACCCGGAGATGCCGCCCGCCTGGCGCAGGGTGTCGAACTCGGCGCTGCGGCCCGTGATGAGCTTGTGCGCGTAAGCCTGGTGCCCCACGTCGAACACGAAACGGTCCTTGGGGGAGTCGATGAGCGAATGCACGGCCAGGATAATCTCGACGGCCCCGAGCGAAGATGCCACATGGCCGCCCGTCTTCGACGTGGTGGCCACGATCTGCTCGCGTATTTCATGTGCGAGGATGCTCAGCTCCTCGTCGGTTAGCACCTTGATATCTGCAGGTGAAGTTATCGCATCGAGAATCCGACCCATGGGAAATCCTAAAACCTTATTCAGCGGAAACGGGAGTAACGGCGTCGGCCGGGGCTTCGGCGGGCTGCTGTTCGCCCTCGTGGCCGTCCGTCGCGGGGGCGGCAGCCGCGTCCTCGGGCTGTCCTTCGGCCTCCGCATCCTCCGGGGCAAAGGGGCTAATCCCCTCTTCGAGCAAATCGCTCACGCGCAGGCCGAGCGTCACGGCCTCCTCGTACAGCGCGAGCGCATCGTCGAGCGGCAGGTTGTCGTCGCTCACGGCCTGCACGATCTCGTCGAGCCGTGCCTTCACGCTTTCGAAATCTTGCTCCTGGCGGGCGGGTTCCATGCTATTCCGCCTCCTCTTCGGGAGCTTTCTCTTCGGGAGCCTCCCCTTCGCCAGCTTCCCCTTCGCCAGCTTCCTCGGCACGGGCAATGCGGCCGAGCACGCCGTTGACGAACCGCGAGGAATCGTCCTCGCCGCCGTACACCTTCGCCAGCTCGACGGCCTCGTTGATGGCCACCGAAACGGGAACCTCGTCCACGTAGAGCATCTCGTACACGGCCATGCGCAGGATCACGCGGTCGACGACCGGCATGCGGTCGACCGACCAGTTCTCCGAGGTGGCGGCCAGCCGCGCGTCGATCTCCTCGACGTTGCTGGTCACGCCGCTCACGAGCCGCTCGGCGTAATCCGAGAGCGTAATCTCCTCGGCCGGGTACGAGCCGTCCTCGACGATGCCCAGCGCATCCTTCTCGGTGATGTCGCCGGAATACAGGACGGACAGCGCGCCCTCGCGCGCCTTTCTGCGCTCGTGCTTCTTGGATGCCATAATGCCGCTTCCTGCGATCGTCGCGCTAGTTGTTGAACTGGATGCCGTCGATGTACACATCGACCGATCCGACCTTGGCGCCCACCTGGGTGTTCACCGCGTCGGCGATGGCCTGGCGCACGTTCGCCGCGAGGTCGGGCAGCACGTTGCCACTCTCGACGTGAATGCTGATCGCAACGTTCAGCTCGTCGTTCTCGCCGAGCGTGATCTCGACGCCGTCGGTGGAGGGCTTGCCGGCAATGAACGTGAGCAAGCCGCTCGTCGTGGGGTCGCCCACGCTCACGACGCCGTTGACGTCGCGCGCCGCCAGCGAAACGATGGTCTCAACCACGCCGGGCGCGATGGCCATGCCGTCGATATTCAAATCCGCCATAGAAATGCTCCTATCTCGGTTACTGCTCGAAATGCATATTATAGAAGCGGGTGCACGGCGAAGAGCTGGAACACGATAAACAACATGAAAACGGCCCCTCGAAACCGAGGGGCCGCGGGAAGGGGCCGGCGCCGCTAGTACGTACGCGTCTGGCTGAATTTGATGTTCGCGAGCGGGCGCTCCACGCGCACGTACTCGTATTCCTTCACCTTGTTGCCCTTCTCGTCGTACACCGCGGTGATATTGCCCGCCTCATCGGTGTCGAACGTGTACGACTTTTCGTAGTCTTCACCCACCGTTGCGGTGCCCGTCTCCTTCATCGACGTGGGTTTGCCGGCGCTGTCGAACTCCCACGCGTATTCGGTCGAGCCGTTCGCCTTGCTGCCCTTGCCCTGGTAGTTCGAGTCGGTCCATTCCGTATGCAGGACGTAGCCGCGGTCATCGTATTCCGACAGCGACGTGTTCTCGCTGGTGTATTCCGTGGAGCCCGAGCCGTACGACCCCGTGTTGGTCGATTCGGACAACGACGACTTCAAATGCCCGTTCGGATGATATTCCATCGTCGTGGTTCCCTTGTTCTTGGTGATGTCGGCACCCGACGAGGCCTTGCGCTCGTTCTCGTATTCGGTCTTCACCGGCTTGCCATCGCGGCCCTTTTCGAAGTCCTGCTTGGCCGAGTACTCCGACAGCTTGTCGCCGTTCTTCGCCGTCGAGGTGTAGAACGACTTCTTCACGTAGCCGTCCTCGTCGTACTTGACCGTGTACAAGGTGGTGAACTGGACCTCGCCGTTGCTGGTGTAGTTCGTGGACTTGTAGTTTTTCGCCAGGCCGTTCTCGTCGCGGTCGTATTCGGTGACCGCCACTTTGTTGCCGTTCTCGTCGAACGTGGTGAGCTTCGACACCGCGTAGTACTCGCCGTTGGCAAGGCCGAACCAGTTGGTGAGCAAGCCGACCGCGACCACGGCGACCACCACGAGGAGCGCAGCGCCGCCCGCGATGGCCAAGGGAACGGCCACGCTCCTGCGCCGGCCTGCTGCCACCGGGGCCGGCGCCCCAGGAGCGGGCTGTGGCTGCTGTGGTTGCTGGGCCGGCATCGGCTGCTGCGCCATCGGCGGCTGCATGCCCTGAGCCGCCTGAACGCCCAGGCTCGACCCGCAGTTCTCGCAGAACTTCTTGCCGTCGGCTTGGTTGAACCCGCAGTTCGGACAAATCATAGCGACCCCTTCCCCCTCGGGAGCCCGTCACACGCTGATCCTCCGCATACAACAGCATACCGTGATATGACCGAAATCACGCTGCCTGTCTGGCAACGCCCCGCGCAGGGATTACTTCACGGTTATGGCGCCTTCGAGCTTCTTCTTGCGGTAGTCGGGGTAGTTGGCGTCGTTCATCTGGATGTGGACGTGGTTGCCGCCAACGTCTTCGGGGAGGAAGAAGGCGAGCTGCACGTCGGTGAGCGATTCCTCGATGTCGCGCACCTTCGACAGCGGCGTGATGCCCGCTTCCACCCGGTCGCCCGCCTTCACGACGGGGTCGGTCGTGTGGATGAGCACGCAGTCGAGGTCGGGGCGCCCGTCGGGCTGGATGTGTATCTCAACGTCGGGCACCTCGTCGTAGAGCATGTAATCGCGCACGAGCACCACCGTGCCGTCTACGGGCGCCAGCACGGTCGTTCCCGCCATGGCGCCCAGGTCGATCGACGTGTCCATCTCGGTGTCGTCGGCCGTCCGCCACAGGTGGAGCACCTCGGCGTCGAGCCACTCCCCGTCCTTCTGCTCGTGGTTCACGCGCAGCGTGCGCTTGTCGGCCGCCTCCTCGGAGTCGGCCTCGGGAAGCTCGGTTTCCACGACGAGGCCGTACTCGAGCGAGGCCTGGTGGAAGAGGATGCCGGTGATGTCGGCCGGCCGGATGCTGCTACGGATGTCGACGCCCGAACAGCGCGCCAGCAGCGGCGTGCGCTTCGTCAGCTTCTCCTGCTCGAGCAGCTCCGTTGCCTGCGACTGAGTGGGCGTCACGTCGTTCACATCGGAGAACGTCTGCGCGGCGGCCGACGAAGACGACGCCTGCTCAGGCGTGCCCCCGATGCGAGGGATGCCGAGCGCGCTCAGGGCGCCTTCGGCGAACGGGGGGCGTATGATGACGATGGCCGCGCAGGCGCAAACGATCACCAAGATCACGAGCACGGCAACCCAAGCGCCGGCGTGGGAGCGTCGTGCGTCCGAGTTCTTGGCGTTATTGGACATGGGTAAAGGCTAGAGCCTAGACACGCTTCACGAAACGACCGTCGCGGGTGTCGATCTGCAGCACGTCGCCGATCTCGACGTACATGGGAACCTGCACCACGGCGCCGGTCTCCAGCGTTGCCGGCTTGGTGGAACCCTGAACGGTGTCGCCCTTGAAGCCGGGCTCGGTCTCGGCAACCTCGAGCTCGACGAACATCATGGGCTCGATGCCGATCAGCTCGTCGCCTGCGTACTGCAGCGAAACCTCGTCGTTCTCCTTGAGCCACTTGGCCACGTCGCCCACGATGTCGGCGGAGATGGCCTCCTGCTCGTAGGTGTTGTTGTCCATGAAGTTGAAGTCGCTGCCGTCGTTGTAGAGGTACTGCATCTTGCGCGTTTCCATGCGCACGGAATCGAACTTCGTGCCCGAGTTGAACGTGTTGTCGACGATGCGGCCGGTGCGCACATCGCGCATCTTGGTGCGCACGAACGCGCCACCCTTGCCCGGCTTCACATGCTGGAACTCAACGATGGTCCACAGCTTGCCGTTGTACTCGATGCACATGCCGTTCTTGAAATCTGCAGTTGAAATAGCCATTGGTCCGATTCCTTATCCCTCGCGTACAAAAACCTGCACGATTATACAAGAATCAAGAACGCCGAACCCAATGTCAAAAGGAACACCACAGCCTAAAGCACAACCATCTCGTGGCCGAGCTGCGAGAACACCTCGTAGCCGCTTTCGGTGATCACGCCGCAGTCCTCCAAGCGCATGCCGAACTGCCCGGGCAGGTAGATGCCCGGCTCAACCGTCACCACGTTGCCGGCCACGAGCGGCTTGTCGTTGCGCGGGTTGAGCGCGGGAAGCTCGTGGACCTCCAGGCCCACGCCATGGCCCAGGCCGTGGCCCATCTTCCCCTCGAAACCGCCTTCGGCGAGCACGCGCTCGGCCAGCTCATGGGCTTCCTTGCCCGTAACGCCGGGATGCAGCAGGGCCGCCACCGCCTCGTTGGCCTGACGGAGCACGGCCCACGCATCGGCCATGAGGCCCTCGGGCTTCCCGAGGAACACCGTGCGCGTCATGTCGGCGCAGTAGCCGAACGCCTTGGCCCCGAAGTCCATCACGACGCACTGGCCCGCCTCGAGCCGCTTGTTGCCCGGCGTGGCGTGCGGGTCGGCGCCGTTCGCGCCCGAAGCGACGATCGAGCGGAAGGCGAGCCCCTCGCCCCCATGGCGCAGCATGAAGTCCTCGAGCTCGAGCTGCACCTCGCGCTCGGTCATGCCGGGCTTCATGAAGTGCAGGATGTACTCGAACGCGGCGTCGGTCACCGCTTGGGCCGCCTTCATGCGGGCGATCTCGAGCGGCGTCTTCACGGCGCGCAGCCCGAGCACCAGGTCGGTCGTAGCGGCCAGCCGCTGGGCGCCGAACTCCTGCGTCATCTGCACGAACTCGGCGTACGTCACGCTGTCCTCGATGCCCAGGCGGTCGACGAGCACCTCGTCGCCGGTCGACAGGCGGTCGCGCGCGAACTTCGCGTGCGACTTCCGCTCGTCGCTGATGCCCACGCCGCTTCCCATAGACGACGCCACCGTGCGCAACGCGTTCGAGTAGCGCGAATCGGAATGCAGCAGCGTGCGCTCGGGCGTGACGAGCAGCGCATGCGCGCGCTCTTCGTCGAACACGCCGTCGAACATGGTGAGCCAGGCGATGTTGGCCGTGTCGCGCACGAGGAGGGCGTCAAGCCCCAGGCGGGCGCACGCCGCACGCGCGGCTTCCTGGCGCTCGAACGACACGTGCCCCGCGTCCTTGTCGAACGCCGCCGCCTTGAAGGCCTCCGTATAGTCGTCAAGGGGCACGAAGGCTTCCTGCTCGTCTTCCCCGGCGTCGGCTGCGGGCTCGGTGGACACGACGATGCGCTCCTCCATCGGGAAGCGGTTCTCGTAGCCCTCGCCCAAGCGCGAGAGCACGGGGTTCTCGAGCAAGATGTCGATGGCCCGGCAGTACCCGCCGAAGCCGAGCCCCTTCACCTGCGCGACGCACACGGGCGCTATGACGGACACGCTGCGGAACGGCTCGCGCGCATCGATATCGGAGATGTGCACCTCCACGACGGGCACGTCGATCGAGGCCACCGCGTCGCGGAGCGCGTAGGAATAGTGCGTGTGAGCGCCCGGGTTGTACACGATGCCGTCGTAGACGTCGCGCGCCTCGTGGATGCGGCTGATGAGCTTGGACTCGCTGTTCGACTGGAACGCGTCCACCGAGATGCCGCGCTGGGCGGCGTACTGCATGACCATCTCCTCGAGGGCCACCAGCGTGTCGCTGCCGTAGACGTTGGGCTCGCGGATGCCCAGCATATCGAGGTTCGGGCCGTTCAGGAGAAGCACACGTCGCATTGTCATGGCAGTTTCCCTTCTACCCCAGCCAGCTGGCGAGGCCGGCACGGACTACGTCGTCGGATACGGGAGTCGCCTCCCACTGGCCCACGTCGCGGGCGAGCACGAAGCGCACCTGCCCGCCGCGGACCTTCTTGTCGCGTTTCATGATACCCATTAAATCGTCCGCCGTGGCGTCGTAACTCAGGCGCGGCAGCGCAAGCGCGTCGAGCAGCTCGGCCTGCGCCTCCGCGAAGCCTTCCGCCACGCCCCCCTGTGCCTGCGCCAGCTCCACGGCGAAGCGCATGCCCTCGGCAACGGCCTCGCCATGCGAGAACGTGCCGAAGCCGCTGGCGGTCTCGACGGCATGGCCGAGCGTGTGGCCGTAGTTGAGGCACTCGCGCACCCCGGAGGTCTCGTGCTCGTCGCGCGCGACCACCTGCGCCTTGAACACCACGCAGCGCTGAATGGCTTCGGCGGTAACCGCAGTGTCGCGCCCTGCCAGGTCGTGCGCGTGGTCGAGCATCCAGAAGAAGAAATCGTCGGAATCGATGACGGCCGACTTGGCAATCTCGCCGCACCCGCAGCGCCACTCGCGGTCGGGCAGCGTGGCCAGCGTGGAAACGTCCGCGCACACGAACGAGGGCTGGTGGAAGGCGCCGACGAGGTTCTTCCCCTCCGGCAGGTTGACGGCCGTCTTGCCCCCGACGGACGAGTCGACCATGGCGAGCAGGGTCGTGGGAACCTGCGCCACGGGCACGCCGCGCAGGTACGACGCGGCCACGAAACCGGCCAGGTCGCCCACTACGCCGCCGCCGAGCGCGATGACGGCGCAATCGCGGCCGAGCGCGAGCTGCGCCATGGCGCTCCACACCTCGCCGGCCACCGCGAGGGTCTTCGCGTCCTCGCCGGCGGGCAGCGTGACGTCGGCGGGCTTGAACCCCGCCTGTGCGAGCGCCTGCTTCGTGCGCGCCAGGTACAAGGGGCCCACGTTCGAGTCGGTTACCACGAGCACGTCACGCACCCGCTCGAAGCTCGGCACGTCGCGGAGGCTGGTGCCGAGGGCGTCTATCACCCCTTCTCCGATGCGCACCGCGTAGTCGCGCGCGCCGGGCAGCTCCACGATTATCTTGGTTGCCATATGACACCTTCCCTCTTCAGCAGCCCTACCACTTCGCGCGCGATGGAGCCCGACCCGCGTCCGGCCGTCTCGATCTGCAGGTCGGCCACTTCCTCGTAGAATGCCAGGCGCCCGTCGATGACGCGCTGCGCCTGCTCCAGGTCGCCGAACAGGGGGCGTGTGGACAAATCGGAGATGCGCGAGGCGGCTTCCTCGGCCGTCACCTTCAGGTACACGACGTAGCCGCCCTCCTTCAGGATGGCTCTGTTCTCCTCTTTCAGCACCACGCCGCCGCCGCACGACACGAAGCGCGGCTCGCCCGCGGCCAGCTCGCGCAGCACGTCGGTTTCGATTGTGCGGAACCCTTCCTCGCCCACCTCGGCGAAGATGTCCTTCACCTTCTTGTCGCAGCGGCGCTCGATGTAGCGGTCCATGTCGATGGAAGCCGTGCCCGTGTAGCGGGCGAGCTTGCGCGCGACCGTAGTCTTGCCCGCCCCCATGAAGCCCACGAGGAACACCGGGCGCGCCAGCTCGTAGGCTGTCGTTGCCGCCGAGTCCTCGGCCTGGGGTTTGCGGAAATCGTAGGTGGGCGACGCCATTAGCGCGCCACCGTCTTCAGGCGCTGCTTGTACGCGGCGATGTTCTCGCGGATGTCGGCCATGTTGTCGTGGCCGAACTTCTCCAGGTACGCGTTGGCCAGCACGAATGCCATCTCGCCTTCCGCCACGACGGCGCAGGCCGGCACGGCGCACACGTCGCTGCGCTCCTTCGACGCCTCGGCGGGCTCGAGCGTGTCGAGGTCGATGGTCTGCAGCGGGGTCATGAGCGTGGGGATGGGCTTCATCGCGCACGTGGCGATGAGCGGCATTCCCGTGCTCATGCCGCCTTCCAGGCCGCCAGCATTGTTGCTCGCGCGCACGAAGCCGGCGGAGGGGTCGAGCTTTATCTCGTCGTGCACGTGCGATCCGGGAAGGCGCGACGCCTCGAAGCCCAGGCCGAACTCGACGCCCTTGATGGCGGGAATCGAGAACAGCGCGGCCCCGACGCGCGACGTCAGGCGCTCGTCGGCCGTCGCGTATCCGCCCAGGCCGGGCACGAGCCCGCGCGCGACCACGCGGAACGTGCCACCCAGGCTCTCGCCCAGCTCGCGCGCCTTGTCGATTTCGGCGCGCATCGCGTCCGCCGCCGCCTCGTTGGGGCAGCGCACGTCGGAGATCTCAATCTCGAGCGGCTTGTAGTCGGGCGCCGAGAGCATGGGGTCCTTCTCGTGCATCTTGGCAGCGCCGATGGACACCACGTACGAGAACACCTCGACGCCCAAGTCGGCCAGCAGCTCGCGGGCTATGCCCGCCGCCGCCACCCGCGCCGCGGTCTCGCGCGCGCTCGCGCGCTCCAGCACGTCGCGGCAATCGTCGGATCCGATCTTCAGGGCGCCCACGAGGTCGGCGTGGCCGGGTCGGGGCGTGACCTCCCTCTTCAGGTCGGCGGGGGGCTCGCCGAACGCCGCCATGCGCTCGGTCCAGTTGGGCCAGTCGTGGTTCTCCACGATGAGCGTGATGGGCGACCCGAGCGTCCTGCCGAACCGCACGCCCGATGCGATGCGCACCGTGTCGGTCTCGATTTTCTGGCGCCCGCCGCGGCCATACCCCGCCTGGCGGCGCGCAAGGTCGGCGTTGATGCTCTCCTCGGAAATCTGAAGGCCCGCCGGCACGCCGTCGACGATCGCCGTCAGCTGCGGCCCGTGGCTTTCCCCCGCTGTCATGTAGCGCATTGTTCCGTCTTTCCCTCGTAGGTGTTTGCACCGATTGTAACGTAGCGCCAGCGGCCAGAGGGCCTTGCGCCGCCGCGTTATGAAAACGCCGCTTTTCGCACCGTGCGCCGCTTCGCGGGAGGCCCTACAGGTCGAACCCCGCCGCCTCGGCCATCACGGAGAAGAGGTCCGTCTGCGCGGGAACGGCGAAGGCGCCGGTGATGCTCGCGATGTCCTGCACGGTCTCGACGGCCTGCGCCACGAGCATGCCCTCGCCGCTGTACGTCGTGCACCCCGCAGCGCGGGCTGCGGCCACCAGCGCGGTTTCGCCATGGCCGTACACGACGTCGAACACCACCTGGCCAGCGGCCAGGACCGACGTGTCGAAGGGAGCCGGGTCGCCCGGCTTCATGCCGAGCGGCGTCGCGTCCACGATCAGCGCAGCGTCGGCCAGGGCGTCTGCGGCTTCTTCGTACGACCCCGCCGCGAACTCGGCGCCGGCTTGCGCGGCTGCCGAACGGTCGCGGTAGAACGCGAGCGCACGCCTGGCCTTCTCGGCATCGCGGCCGAGCAGCACCGCGTGCGCGCACCCCGCCTGCACGCATGCGTGCATGATGGCCAGCGACGTGGGGCCCGTCCCGCACACGACCACGCGCGCGCCGTCGAAGCGCACCCCGCAGCGCTGCAGGTAAGACACGCAGCCCTTACCGTCGGTGTTGTCGGCGTGCAGCTGCCCGTCCCAGTTGACCAGCACGTTGGCGCCCTGCGCCAGGTCGGCGGCAACGCTGCGGCTGTCGGCCAGCTCGTAGGCCAGGGGTTTCCACGGCATGGTGACGTTGAGCGCGCGCCAGCTGCGGTCGCGCAGGAACGCCCGGGCGTCGGGCTCGGCCTCGCGGTCGGCGAACCCGTATTCCCAGTCGATGCCCAGCGCTTTATAGGCCGCGTTGTGCATGGCGGGCGATTTGGAATGACCCACAGGGTGACCGAGGATGTAGGCGCGCTCCATATCCACTATCCTTCTCGAGCGTAGCAGCGGGGCGCCGTCAGGCGGCCGGAACCAAATTACTCGAACTTCGAGCGATGGTCTTCGTACGTCTCCGTGAAGTGGTACTGCATGTTGCCGCTGCTGTCGGGCTCGAAGTAGAAGTACAGGTAGTTCGTGGTTTCGGGCTTGCAGGCGGCCTGCAGGCACTCCAGGCTGGGCGAGTTGATGGGCGTGGGGATGTTCAGGCCGTACACGAAGTAGGTGTTGTACTCGTTTTCGGTCGCCACGTCCTCGGGCGTGGGGTCGTGGCCTACCACGTAGGCAACCGTGGCATCCGACTGCAGGGGCATGCCGCCCACAATGCGGTTGTAGAACACCGACGCCACCGTCGCGCGATGGCTCGCGTCCGATTCCTTCTCGATGATCGAGGCCAGCTTCACCACGTCGTAGTGCGAGAGCCCCATGGACTCGGGATACGACCAGTCGAGACCCGCCGTCTCCTGCTTGTACTGCTCGAGCATGCCGCGAATGAGCGAGTCGGCCGTGGAGTCGGCATCGATCGGGTAGGTCTTGGGGAACAGGAAGCCCTCGAGCGAGTTCGTGCCGGCATCCTCGAGGAACGGGTAGTCCTTCGCGTAGGTGGAGGCGTTGCTCGCCGCCGAGATGAACGCCTCGGCTGAGATGGCCCCTCCCGAGGCCTCGGCCACAATCTCCGCCGTCTGCTTTATCGTGCTCCCTTCGGGCACGGTGAACGTCACCGCCGCCACCGGCGTCTGGAGAACCTGGATGATCTCGTCGACCGACTGCCCGCCCACCAGCGTGTACACACCGGGCTGCAGCTTGTCCTCCGCGCCGAGCTCACGCAGGCGGTCGGTGAACTCGTTAGCGTTGGAGATGAGACCCGCGTCGATCAGCGTCTTGGCAACCGACTTGGCGCCATCGCCCTCGGCCACCGTCACCTGCACTTCCGTGCCCTTGTCCACCAGCTTCACCGAACCGCAGCCGCGGACGGCGCCGAGCACGTTCGTCACGATGATGACGAGCAGCACGAGCAGCACGATGATGCCGATGATTGCGGGAATCGGGTTGCGCTTGGGGCGGATTGCCGACGTGTCATACGTGCGGAACAGCTTGTCGCCCTTCGCGTGCGCCGATCGTGCGGCGTGCGTCGGACGAGAGGAGTACGTAACGTTCTTGCGAGGCGACATGGCGCTCATCCTTAATTGTTAGAGCCCGAGCTGCGCGCGTCGAGCCATGATTGCAGAAAGAGACATGCGGCTATCATATCCACTTTGCCTCGCATGTCCTTCTCTGCGAGGCCCTTTTCACGCAAACTCCGTTTGGCCTCGGCCGAGCTAAGGCGCTCATCTGCGTATTCGTAGGGAATTGCCAAACGTTTGGAGAGGTCAGCGGCAAACGCGCGGATGCGCTGCGCCTGAGGGCCCTCCTCGCCGGACAGCGTGACGGGCAGGCCGCACAGCAGCAACTCGGGCTCCCAGTCCTCCAACACGCGGCGGAACGACTTCGCCACCGACTGCACCTCGTTCGCGGGGAGCACGCACACGGGCGACGCGACGCGCTCGTCGGGGTCGCTCACGGCAATCCCGACGCGCTTTTCGCCTATGTCCAATGCCAGAATTCGCACTAACGCGAGACGGTGTTGCTCACGAAGGGGGTCTTGTCCTTCAGCAGCACGTCGTGGGCGCCGCCCTCGACGATGCTCGTGGAGCTGACCACCGTGAGCTTCGCCTTCTCCTGCAGCTCGGGAATGGTGAGGGCGCCGCAGTTGCACATGGTCGACTTCACCTTCGCCAGCGTGACGGCAACGTTGTCCTTCAACGGGCCGGCGTAGGGCACGTAGCTGTCGACGCCTTCTTCGAACGTCATGCCCTTCTTGTCGCCGCCCAGGTCGTAGCGCTGCCAGTTGCGGGCGCGGCTGCTTCCCTCGCCCCAGTATTCCTTCATGTAGGAGCCGTTGATGTTCACGCGGTTGCTCGGCGCCTCGTCGAAGCGGGCGAAGTAGCGGCCGAGCATCACGAAGTCGCTGCCCATGGCCAGCGCCAGCGTGATGTGGTGGTCGTACACGATACCGCCGTCGGAGCACAGCGGGATGTACACGCCGGTCTCCTTGAAGTAGGCGTCGCGTGCCTTCGCCACCTCGATGGTGGCCGTGGCCTGGCCGCGGCCGATGCCCTTCTGCTCGCGCGTGATGCAGATGGAGCCGCCGCCGATGCCGATCTTGATGAAGTCGGCGCCCGCCTCGGCCAGGAAGCGGAAGCCCTCCTCGTCCACGACGTTGCCGGCGCCCACCTTCACGGAATCGCCGTAGCGCCCGCGGATCCACTCGATGGTCTTCTTCTGCCAGATGGAGTAGCCCTCCGACGAGTCGATGCACACCACGTCCACACCCGCGTCCACGAGGGCGGGCACGCGCTCGGCGTAGTCGCGGCTGTTGATGCCCGCGCCCACCATGTAGCGCTTGTGCGCGTCGAGCATCTCGTCGGGGTTCGACTTGTGCTGGTCGTAGTCCTTGCGGAACACCATGTAGGTGAGGCAGTCGTTGTCGTCGACGAGCGGGAGCGAGTTCAGCTTGTGGTCCCAGATGATGTCGTTGGCTTCCTTGAGCGACGTGTCAGCCGATGCCACGACCAGCTTCTCGCGCGGGGTCATGACGTCGCCGACCTTCGTCTCGAGCGGCATGCGCGTAAGGCGGTAGTCGCGCTCGGTCACGATGCCGAGCAGCTTGCCGTGCGGGCGGGCGCCCTCGGTGACGGGCATCGTGGAGTGGCCGGTCTTCTCGAGCAGCTCCACCACGTCGGCCAGCGTCATGTCGGGCGACAGGTTGGCGTCGGACGTGACGAAGCCGGCCTTGTAGTCCTTCACGCGCGCCACCATGGCCGCCTGGTCCTCGATGGACTGCGAGCCGTAGATGAACGACAGGCCACCCTCGGTGGCCAGCGCGATGGCCATCTTGTCGTCGGACACGGCCTGCATGATCGCCGACACCATGGGGATGTTCAGGCTGATGGCGGGCTCTTCCTCGCCGCGGCGGTACTTAACGAGCGGCGTGCGCAAGCACACGTTGGCAGGAATGGTTTCCTCGGACGTGTAGCCTGGCACCAGCAGGTACTCGTTGAATGTACGCGACGGCTCTTCGAAATAATGCGCCATGGAATAACCCCTTCACCCGAATTTTGCTTTCGCACATTATACGCGCCATGACAAGAGGAAACCGCCGAAAGACGGCGGTTCCCAGGTAATTTTCCGCCAGCGTAACAAACTGGCGCGATGGGTGCGATTCTGCGGGCGCCACGCCCAGCGCGGCACGCGTTTCCGCAGATGCGCCTAGGCCTGCGGGGTGCGCCCGCTCGGGCCCGCGTCGCGCAGGAACGCGACGTAGCCCCGGTACGCCTCGTAGAGGTCGGCCTTGCTCACCACTTCCCACGGGGCGTGCATCGACAGCACGGCCACGCCGCTGTCGATGACGTCCATCTCGTACTTGGCGGGCAGGTAGGCGATCGTGCCGCCGCCGCCCGCGTCCACCTTGCCCAGCTCGGCGGTTTGGAACGACACGCCCGCGTCGTCCATGATGCGGCGGATGCGCGCCATGTACTCGGCCGAGGCGTCGTTGCTGCCCGACTTCCCGCGCGCGCCCGTGTACTTGTTGAACACCAGGCCGTGGCCCATGTAGGCGGCGTTGCGCGGCTCGAACACGCTCGCGTAGGCGGGGTCGAGGCCGGCGGACACGTCGCTCGAGAGCATGCTCGACGCGGCCAGCGCGCGGCGCAGCGCGATGTCGCCGCCCTCGCCGGCCATGTCCATGATCACGGCGACCACGTTCTCGAAGAACTGGGAGGCCATGCCCGTGGCGCCCACGCTGCCGATCTCCTCCTTGTCCACGAGCACGGTCATGGCGGTGCGCTCGGGGGTTCCCTCGATCGCCAGCTGCGCGGCCAGCGACGGGTAGGCGCACGACGAGTCGTCGTGGCCGTAGCCCAGGATCATCGAGCGGTCGAAGCCCAGCTCGCGCGCAGGGCCGGCGGGAACGACCTCGATCTCGGCGGACAGGAAGTCGTCCTCCTCGATGCCGTACTTGTCGGCGAGCAGCTGCAGCGCGTAGGCCTTCACCGGCTCCTTAGCGGCCATCTTCTCCAGCTCGGTCTTGTCGGCGTCGTCCTTCTTCTGGTCCTCGTCGGGCACGACGAGCGGGCGGCTGCCCACGAGCACGTCGAGGTCCTCGCCGGCCACCACTTCGCTGCCCTTCTTCTGCATCTGGTCCTTCGCCAGGTGGATGAGCAGGTCAGACACGCAGAACACCGGGTCGCCCTCGTCGTCGCCCACGTTGACGGGCACAACCGAGCCGTCCTTCTTGGCCACCACGCCGTGCAGTGCGAGCGGCAGCGTGACCCACTGGTAGTGCTTGATGCCGCCGTAGTAGTGCGTGTCGAGGTGCAGCAGCTCGTTGCGCTCGAACAGCGGGTTCTGCTTCAGGTCGAGGCGCGGCGAGTCGATGTGCGCGCCCAGGATGTTGAAGCCGCCCATCAGCGGGTCGGTGCCGATGTGCGCGAGGATGACGGCCTTGCCGTGCGTCTGCGCGTACACCTTGTCGCCCGGCTCCAGCTCGCGGCCCTCGTCGTAGGCCTCGAACAGGTCGACGTAGCCCGCTTGCTCGGCCTGCTCGATGGCGGCCCGGGCGAACTCGCGCTCGGTCTTGTTGCGCGAGATGAACTCCATGTACTCGGCTGCGAAGGCCTCGAGCTCCTCGAGCGCTGCGGCGTCGTACTTCTTCCATGCTGATTTCGTTTCCATGTGTTTCCTTCCTCGAACTCTTTTGGTCGGCGCTATTGTAGCGCGCCGCCGCCGCGCGAGTCCACGAGCCCGCGCCCGGGCGCCACCATGGCGCACAGCACGCGCGCATATGGGACGCTGTGCCTATTGGGTGCGTATTACAATCATAGATTGGGGTTGTGAGCACATGACGAAAGGACCGCGCATGCAAATCGAGAAGCTTACGTGCAGCAGCTGCGGGGCCAACCAGCTCGAACAGATTGGTCCGGGTAGGTTCCAGTGCCCTTACTGCCAGGCCAGCTACCTCATCGACTTCGATCCCAGCACGGGCGAGCTCCAGGATGCGCAGGTGAAGGGTGACAATCAGTCCGCCCAGGTTTTCGCCGTGCACGGAAAGATTACGGTAAGGGGCGACGCCAACAAGATCGTGATCAAGAAGAGCGCGGCCGAGGCCCGGCACGTCGGCAACCTGGAGGTAATCGGCGATGCCAACAAGATCTCGGCCGTCCTGCTCGACGGCGCCACGTACGACCTGATAGGCGATGCGAACAAGGTAAGGTACGACGACGGCACGCAGGGCGAGGAAGGGTTCTTTTCGAAGCTGCGCAACCTGCTCTGAGCCGCCGGTGTAGCGAAGGATAGATGCACCACGGACGCGCTTTCTAGAATACGAGACGTACTGCTTTTCTCGACGACCGTCTACGACGACCAGGGTCACGTCGAAAAGCAGGTCATGGAGGACAACCGTAAAGCGGCCATTGCCTGGTCGGCGGTTGAGATCCTCTTCTGGCTGGCCTGCCTGGTCATGTCGATTAACGACCCGAACTTCGTGCCGGGCCGCGTGGTGTACGCCATCGCCCTCCTGGCGGCCATCGCCACGCTTGTTTGCTCGATCCGCTTTGCAGGGAGGGGGCCGCAGTTCGCGAAGCTCCTCGTTTACGCAATGCAGCTCGTGCTGCTCGTTGCGGGAATCGGCCTCGCATACCTCCAGCCTGACGTCCGGCCTGCCACGATCATCGCGGCCGTCCTCGTGGTGCCCGTCATGTTCGTGTCCGACACGCTTCCAGTTGTCCTGTTTGAGGCGGCGTGCATCATCGTGTTCGCGGTGACCGGCCCGAGCTTCATCAACCCCGAAGTGCATAGCTGGACCTTGAAAATGCTCGTCATGTTCTCCATCGTCGGAATCCTGATGGGCTACTTTATCAACAAGGCGAGGTT
>CACWWI010000022.1 GCA_902764575.1 uncultured Coriobacteriaceae bacterium | reverse complement strand
CGCCCACAGCGCGATCTGCTCGCCCGGCCGGCCACCGCCGTATCGCGCGTCGCCCCACAGCGGGAAGCCCGCGTTCATGTGCTGCACGCGAATCTGATGCGCCCGGCCCGTCATCAGCTCGACGTCGACCAGCGTGAGCCCCCCGCGCGTCGCGATGGGCGTCGTGACCAGCCGCGCCTGCTTCGCGCCGGGCTCATCCTGGCGGCACACGCGCACCATGCCGGTCTTCGCAGGACGACGGGAGCTCGCGCCGTCGTGCGGCAGGGAGGTGTAGCCGCAGGCGTCGATGCAGAACGGATCGAAATCGGGAACGTCTATGATGCGCTCGGACAGCACGAGCGGGTCGATGCCGTCCCAGATGGGCTCCACGCCCGTCATCAGGCGGATGCCCGCTGCGCGCAGGTGCCGGATGGTCCGGCGACGGTCGATGGGCTTTATGCCGGTAAGCTCGCCTTCGCCCAGGCGGACCGAATGGTAGGCGTATTCAACCCCGGCTTCGCGCAGCGCATGGGCCTGCTCCATCGTCAAATCGGACGTGTTCGCCATGATGGGGGTATGCGAGACGCTCGCCTTAACGGCGCGCACCATATCGAGGTACCGGTCGAAATCGAGCGCCGAGGTCGACATGAGCGATATGAGGTCGACGCCCGCCCCGTCGAAGAGCCTCGCGTAGTGCACGATGCGGCCTATGGGAACCTCGAGGGACGCCTCGGGATCTGCGATGTCGCCCGGCAAGGTGTTGCTGGCCGCAAAGGCGCAGAAGCGGCAGTCCTCGGGGCACGGGTTCTCGTCCACGCCGATCTGCGCGAACACGCGGCCGCGTCCGCCACATGCCTTCATGCCCACTTCGCGCGCCCGCGCGCACGCGTAGGCAGCTTCCACCGAATAGGCGTCGAAGCGCAACATGTGCAGGATGTCGCTTCGATTGGGCGCATTGCCCGCCACCGCGTTGTCGACGATCTGCATCGCGCGCTCGTCAATCATGATGTCTCCTCCTCGTGCTCGCTCATCCCAGCTTACCACGGCGCACGAAAAAAGGCCGCCCTGCAGGACGGCCTTTTGACGAGTTGAAGCGGAATGCTATTCAGCCTTCTCCTCGGCCTCCTCGGCAGCCTCCTCAGCGGCCTCCTCGGCAGATTCGGCAGCCTCTTCAGCGACTTCTTCGGTCTCGGCAGCGGTTTCCTCGACGGTCTCCTCGACGACCTCTTCGGCCTCCGCGACGGACTCGGCCTCTACGACCTCAGCGTCGATGACCTCGGGCTCCTCGGCCTTCTCCTCGACCTTGGCGGCCTTCTTGGCCTTGGTGGCCTTCTTCGGCTCGGCAGCGGCCTTCTCCTTCTTGCGGACCGGCTCGGTGCACAGCTCCATGATGACCATGGGCGCGCCGTCGCCCTTGCGGGGACCGAGCTTCATGATGCGGGTGTAACCGCCCTGGCGGTCGGCGAACATACCCTGCTCGACCTTCTCGAAGACCTCGCGGACGATTTCCTTGGCGTCCTCGCCGCCACCCAGGCGCGCGATGGCCAGACGACGCGAATGCAGGTCGCCCTTCTTGGCCCACGTGATGATGCGGTCGACCTCGGGGCGAATCTCCTTCGCGCGCGACTCGATCGTCTTGATGCGGTCGTTGTACAGCAGCGCGGCGGTCAGCGAACGCTTCATCGCCTTGGTGTGCGACGGGTCCGTGCCGAGCTTGCGACCTTTGTAGTTGTGTCTCATAACGGCATATCTCCTATTACAGCTTCAGGTTCAGGCCCATCGAGATGAGCTTGTCCTTAACCTCTTCGATCGACTTAGCGCCGAAGTTCCTAATGTTGAGCAGGTCGTTCTCGGAGAACTCGACCAGCTGGCGCACCGAGTGGATGCCCGCGCGCTTGAGGCAGTTGTACGAGCGAACCGAAAGGTCCAGGTCCTCGATCTGCTTGTCGAGCTCGGCGTTGGATTCCTGGCCCTCGGGAGCGAAGATCGAGACGACCTCGACCTCGCCTTCTTCCTCGACCTCTGCCAGCGTCATGAACGCGCCCATGTACTGGTTGATGATGTTCACCGCGGCGAGCACGGCGTCGGTCGGCGTGATGGAGCCGTCGGTCTCAACCTCGAGCACCAGCTTGTCGTAGTCGGTGCGCTGGCCGACACGGGTGTTCGTCACGTTCATCGTGCAACGGCGAACCGGCGAGAACAGCGAGTCGACATGGATGATGCCGATCGGGTCCTCGGTGCGCTTGTTGCGGTCGGCGTCCACGTAACCGCGGCCGACGCCGATGCGGACGGACATCTCGAGCTGACCACCATCGGCAACCGTGGCGATGACATGGTCGGGGTTGATGAGCGTGAACTCAGTGGGCACCTGCAGGTCGGCGCCGGTCACGACGCACGGACCCTCGGCGGACACGTGCGCGACCGCCTCTTCGATGTCGTCGTTGAGCGCCTGGAACACCAGGCCCTTCACGTTCAGGACGATATCGGTGATGTCTTCGATCACGCCCTCGGCAGTCGTGAACTCATGCTGAACGCCCTCGATCTGGATGGCAGTCGCCTTGGCGCCATCGAGCGAGGACAGCAGCACGCGACGCAGCGAGTTGCCGAGCGTGTTGCCATAACCGCGCTCGAGCGGCTCGACGATGAAGCGGGCGACGGTCTCGTTCACTTCTTCCGTTGTAACTGTAGGCCTCATGAACTCTGTCATGTTTGAAAGCCTCCTTAACTTCGGACGCGATTACTTCGAGTAGAGCTCGACGATCAGCTGCTCGTTAATGTCGAGGTCAATCTGATCGCGGGTGGGAAGCGAGAGCACGGAGCCCTGGAGCTTCTCGATGTCGACCTCCAGCCAAGCCGGGACCGACACGCGCTCGTTGGAAACGAGAGCGCTCTTGATGACCAGCAGGTCCTTGGCCTTCGGGGCCACGGCGACCAGGTCGCCCGGACGCACGCGGTACGACGGGATGTCGACGCGCTTGCCGTTCACCGTGATGTGGCCGTGGGTCACCGTCTGACGCGCTTCCTTGCGCGTGCGGGCGAAGCCCAGGCGGAACACGACGTTGTCGAGACGCGACTCGAGGATGGCCATCAGGTTCTCACCCGTAACGCCTTCCTTCGCGAGCGCGTGCTTGTAGTAACGGCGGAACTGCTTCTCGAGCACGCCGTAGATGAACTTGGCCTTCTGCTTCTCGCGCAGCTGCATGCCGTATTCGCTCTCCTTGCGGCGGCGCGCAGGCTGACGCTTCGATTCCTTAGTGGTATAGCCCAGCACCACCGGGTCGATGCCCAGCTGGCGGCAGCGCTTCAGAACCGGAGTCCTGTCAATTGCCATAATGACTTCCTTTCGAGCTTAGACGCGACGACGCTTGCGCGGACGGCAACCGTTGTGCGGAATGGGCGTGCAATCCTGGATGCTGGACACTTCCAGCCCCGCTGCCTGCAGGGAGCGGACGGCGGTCTCGCGGCCCGAACCGGGGCCCTTCACGAAGACGGCCACCTTGTGCAGACCGTGCTCCATCGCCGTCTTGGCAGCGGCCTCGGCGGCCATCTGCGCGGCGAACGGAGTGGATTTGCGCGAACCCTTGAACCCGACCGTACCTGCGGACTGCCAGGAAATGACGTTGCCCTGCGGGTCGGTGATAGAGACGATGGTGTTGTTGAACGTAGACTTGATATGCGCGGCGCCGACGGCAATGTTCTTGCGCTCGGAACGCTTGACGCGCGTATTGACCTTTTTCTTCTGTGCCATGTGACTACCTTACTTCTTCTTGCCGCCGATTTGCTTACGGGGACCCTTGCGCGTGCGGGCATTCGTGTGCGTGCGCTGGCCGCGAACGGGAAGGCCGCGACGATGGCGCAGACCACGGTAGCAGCCGATCTCCATGAGACGCTTCACGTTCTGGGAAACCTCGCGATGCAGGTCGCCCTCGACGGTGAGGTTGTTCTGGATGTAGTCACGCAGCTTCGAGAGCTCCTCTTCCGTCAGATCGTCGGTGCGGGTATCGGGGTTAACCCCGGTCTCCGCGAGGATCTTACGGGAAGTGGTAAGACCGATGCCGTAGATGTAGGTGAGGCCGATCTCGATGCGCTTGTTGCGCGGGAGGTCGACACCAACAAGACGAGCCATAAACGTATCCTTCCTTAACCTTGACGTTGCTTATGGCGCGGGTTATCGCAAATCACGAAAACCTTGCCATGGCGACGAATGATCTTGCATTTGTCGCACATCTTCTTGACCGAAGGGCGTACCTTCATAATTGATTCCTTTCGGTTTCCTGCCTGTGTTGCCTATCTATCACGGCCAGCCGCTGCCGATGACTTTCGCGCTTAACGGTTTCTACTTGAAACGATAGGTAATGCGTCCACGGTTAAGGTCGTAGACCGAAAGTTCGACCGTAACCTTGTCGCCCGGGAGAATCTTGATGTAATGCATGCGCATCTTTCCCGATATGTGGGCCAAAATCTTGTGGCCGTTCTCGAGTTCAACCCTAAACATTGCGTTCGGCAATGCTTCCAGCACTGTGCCCTCGAGTTCGATGACATCTTGTTTAGCCAACATAGCTCCTTCGCCAAATATCGCCAGTAAGCAGCAACGATACATGTTATGCGAGGTCGAAGGATGATTTCAAGAAGTATTTGAGAGCGCACAAAACCTTCAAACCGTCCCCTGTGAATTATTTCACGACGGCTCGTGTGCCTGCATGTCAGGCGTGCGACTCCTAGATCGCGCAACCTCGGCGCCGGGTTGGGTTCCGGCCTCTCCGGGTTTGCCAGGTATTGTTCGTGCGCGGTAGCCCGCAGCACGGCCGCCTTGTCGGCCAAGAGCGAATTGTAGCAGAAGCGCCGCGAAACGCAAACGCCCCCGTAGGGGCAGCAATGGCTTCGTGCCGAGTAGGGGCCCCCCTACAACCGCGCGACGAAGTCGAGGCCGCCGGGGCCAACGAGGGAATGCATGGCCCACTCGGTTTCCTCGTCGCCGAAGTGCCACCATTCGCTGGCGAGCTCGCTGAAGCCGGCGTCGACGAACGCCTGGTGCAGCGCGAGGCAGGCATCGTTCTCCAAGACGGCCTGCCGATATGCGCCGGGCGTGATGGCCCCGCTGTCGATGGGCATGTCGGTGAGGTGCCCCGTCTCGTCGAACGCGTCGAAGTCCGAGGGCATCGGCAGCGGGTTGCCCTCGCCGTCGCACGCGCCCACGTCGAGGTCGGTGCCGAAATTATGGCCCGACGCCCCCGGTGCCACATACCAGCTGAGGGACCAGGCGCCGAGGCTTCCCTGCATCACGGGATTCGAGGCGAACGCGGTTTGGAAAGCGTCGGATAAGGAGTACTGGGCGGTCATGGGACGGTAGGCGTCGAACACGAGCAAGCGCAGGCCCTGCGCCTCGAGCGCCGCTTCAACCTGGATTGCCTTGCATGCCGTGCGGTACGCGCAAGGCACGGCGAAACGTTGGTCGGCCCAGTAGGCGCTCTGCTGCAAGCCGTCGGCGTATCCGGGCAGGCGCTCGCCCGTCACTCCAGGGATGTCCTCGCCAGCGCATCGGCTCGTCGCCGCATACGAGTACACAATGTCGTAACAGGCCGTGGGAAGGACATCGGGCAGGTTCACCAACAGTGAACCGGGATTGACGGCCACGTACGAGCCCCCATATTCGACGAGGGCCTGGCCCGCGTCGACGGCGGGCAACTGCGCAGAAGCGCGATCCTGGTCGGAAGCGCCCACAACCTTGCCGTCCCGATGGGCGACGACGTCGATGTCGGGCAAGCTCAGGATGCGGACGGGCTCCCCTGCGGGAACACCTCCCTCGTCCACCGCGAGCCAGCCCGTCGGGTACGTCAGCGGCGCCACGGACTTGCTGCTCGCCGAAGCCCCGCTCGAAGACGCCTGCGCTTGGGATTGCGAGCCTGCCGGCTCGCTTGCAACCGAGAGGTCAGCCGAACTTGACGAAGGGCTGCCGGAAGCCTGCCCCGCCCCTTGTCCGGATGAGCTGCACGCGCCCAGCGCGAGCAGGCAGAACGCGAACGCGAGCAACCAAGCCCAAAGGCCGGGCATTCGTCTGCGGAACGGCAGCGCGCGCTTCTTCATCGACCCAGCTCCCACAGGACGATGGCGGCGCAGGCAGCCACGTTGAGCGAATCCACGTCGTGGGCCATGGGTATGCGGATGGTGCAGTCGCATGCCGCGATGGTCGAATCGCGCAGGCCGTCGCCCTCGGTGCCCAGCACGACCGCGAGCCTGTCGGGGGCATCGTCGCGCAATCCGCGTAGGCCAACCGACTCGTCGCGCAGCGCGAGGGCCATGCAGCTGAACCCGGCCTCCTGCAAGCGCGGCAACCACGACGGCGCCCAATCCGCGTCGCCGTCCAGCCGCGCCCATGGCACCTGGAACACCGCGCCCATGCTCACGCGGGCGCAGCGACGGTAGTACGGGTCGTGGCACGAGGGGGAAACGAGCACCGCATCCCAGCCGAGCGCGGCTGCGGAGCGGAAGATGGCACCCATGTTGGCGTAGTTCGTCACGTCCTCGAGCACCACGACGCGCCGCGCATCGCGCAGGACCTCGTCGGCGCTTCTCGGGACGGGGCGCTCGAAGCACGCGAGGGCACCGCGCACCACCTCGTAGCCGGTCAGCGCATGATGCTGCTCGGGAGTGACGAGGAACACCGCCGCATCGGGATGCTCGGACTGCACGCGCTCGACGATGGCGCGGTCGTGCTCGAGCCAGCGGTCGTCGACCAGCAGGGAGACCGGCCGAACGCCGGCATCGAGCGCGCGCTCGATCACGCGTGCGGACTCGCCGATGAACAGGCCCTGGGGATTATCGCGCCTGAATCCCTCGCCGCGCTTCAGCTGCCCGTCGGTCATGCCCGAATACGGCCGCAGCCGGCGGTCCTCGCAATCGACGTCCCGGATTATCGCCATGGCTGAAAAGGCGGACCTTAGAACCCGCGCACGGCCACGATGATGACGGCGATGATGGCGATTATGACGATCGCCACGATTGCCCCGATCGCGATCTTGGCGGTCTTGGCCTTCCGCTTGTTCTCGGCAAGACGGGAGCGCAGCTCCTTGTTGTCGGCGTCCATCTGGCGCGCCGCTTCCTCGTCGCTCGCCACCGAATCGCGCAGCTTGGCGGTTTCGTCGGGGTACTGGTACACGGAGTCGCAGTACTGGCGGCGCTTGGTGGCGACCGAAATGTTCTCCCCGAGGCGATTGATGCTCTCCTTGAGCTCCTCGATCTGCGCGTTCATGTCGTCGATAGTGCGCTCGAGCGGCGCTTCGGCCTGCTCCACCTGGTCGACTGCGTCGTCGTAGGCCTTCTGCACCTGGTCGAGCGCCTCCTTGGCAGCGTTGCTGCGCGCCAGGGCCTCGTCATAGGCCTCCTCGAACACCTTCACCTTCGCAGAAGCGACCTGCGAGTCTCCGCCTTCGGCGCGGTCGGCTTCTTTCTCGGCCGCCCCAAGCTCGGCCTTGCGGCTGCGCTCGTCGTTCTTCGCCCGCTCGGCGTTCGCACGCGCGCGCCCGAGCTCTGTCTCGAGGGGGTTCAGCTGCTGGTCGTGGTACTCCCGCATGCGCTCGAGGGCGTCCTGCGCCTCGCTGAGGTCGGCGGAAATCCGTGCCAGCTCCGCCTTGCGCGCCTCGCGCTGCTGCGAGTTCTGCGCGATGATGGCGTCCTGCTCGGCAACGACGGCCTGGTAGTTCGCGAGGATGTGCTCGCGATCGGCAAGCTCTTCGTGGTCGGCCTTAAGGCGGTCATGCAGCTCTTTGCGGTCGCGCTCGCGAGCCTTCAGCTCGCGGCCCTGATCGATGGAATCCCTGAGGGCGGCGAAGCTGCTCTGCACCTCGTCGATTTGCGAGGACTCCTCTTCGCGCGCCTTGGCCACGACGAACTCGCTCGTCTTGGCATCGTTTTCCCCATCGACCTTGGGAAGGTCGGTAAACGACTGGCCAACCTCCGGGTTCGCCGCATCCTCGGGGTTGATGGGTTCGTACGATCCGGTTTTGTCGGGCCCGAAGGGAATGTTGATGTCGTGGTCGGCCATTGAGTTCTCCTTTACAACTGCTGCTTCTCCGGCTTGCACCCAACTCGCGCCACGCGAGTACGCTCTCGTGATGAGTATATCATCGCCCGCAGGCAAAGCGATGCAATTCGAATAGGTCGCACGCGCACAGCCCAGCATAAAGGACGGCGCGCAACCGAAACTGCGCGCCGCCCCGATGTGCCTGGAACGTCTAGCCGACTAGCCGAGGGCGGTGAACGAGAGCATCAGGCCGCCGATGGAGTTGCAGCCGTCCTGCTCGAAGCCGTACTCGCCGAACGTGAACTCGGCCAGGAACGGCACGCCGTCGGTCGCCTTGATGAAGGCGTCGGCAACTTCGCCGATGCGGTCGCCGATGCCGGCGCGGCGGCCACCGCAATGCACGAAGAAGTAGGCAGCGGGCTTGGCGCCGGCCTTCTCCTTCAGCTCGCCGGCGGTCTTGGCAACCGAGCCCACGAGGCAATCGACGTCGCCGTCCATGAGGATGACGGCCGTCTTCTCGGCAACCTTGGCGCCCACGGCGATGGAGTGGTCGTCGTTGCCGTTCATCGGATGACGGATGGCGATGAGGTCGCCCATGCGGTCCTTCACGCCCAGCGGAGCCACGATCGACTCGACGAGCAGGTCGCCGCCCATGAGCTGGTCGGTGCTCATGCCGCGCCACTCGGCATACACGTCGAGGGCGGGCTTGCCGCAGATCTCGGCGATGCCGCGGTCGCCGTCCATCTTGGTGACGACGCCGAAGTGGTCGGTTTCGGCATAGGCGCCGGTGAACTTGTTGACCATGGGGGTGTCGGTGTAGAAGAACGCCACGATGCAGCCATCCTGGAAGGCCTCGGTGCCGTTGTACAGCCACCACTTGCCGGCGATCTCGTTGTCTGCCGCCGAGCCGCCGAAGAACGGAACGCGGCCGATGACCTCGGTGACGCCCTTGATGTAGTACTCTTCCTCGGCCGGGGACGCCGCCATGTACCAGTAGTCGGGCGCGCAGTCCTTGCCAGCGGCCTTCATGGCCTCTTCGGCCAGCTTCTTGCCGATGCAGTGGGCGCAGTCGGCGCTATCGCGCGAAGCACCTGCCGTGCCGACGACCACGTCGTCGCCGCCGAGCGCCAGGATGCCCACGAACGGCGTATCGCCGCCGACGTAGCCTTCGGGCGTGATGATGCCGGTAAACGACGTGTTGCCCAGGACGGGCACGCCGGGCAGCTCTGCCGCGATGGCAGCGAGCAGCTCCTTGGAGTCGTAATCGCAGCTGCCGTAGGCCATGGCAACCTTGGCACCGGCAATGCCTGCCTTGATCTTGCCGGCAACTTCCTTGCCAGCGTCAGCGGCTGCTGCGGCGGTAGATGTAGCGACGAAACTTTGCATGTGAAACTTCCTTCCTACGAAACCTAACCACTACTCCGTTCGCAGGCGAAAGCCAACCGAGGCATCCGCCTGGTGAACCAGCACGCGTATTACGCACCGCTTACAGGATACTCTTTTTGAAGAGCGCCAAACTCGTCAACGAGCAATTCTGCGCGTTATGGGACAGTTGGCGCAACGTTCGCGCGCTTCCCGCACCGGCCCCCTATTCGGGCACCTCGGGAGTCGGCGGCTTCAGAACGTCGAAGTCGTCCTTGTAGGGCAGGATGATGTTCAGCACGATGCCGACGACCGACCCGACGGCCAGGCCGGACAGCGAGATCGTGATTTCGCCAACGGGAACGACGATGGCGCCCGCCGCGCTGTACGCGATGCCGATGGACAGGCACAGGATGAGCGCGGCGATGATGACGTTGCGGCTCTTCAGGAAATCGACGCGGTTCTCGATGAGGTTGCGCACGCCGACGGCCGAGATCATGCCATACAAGACGATCGAGACGCCGCCGATGACGCTCGCCGGCATGGCCCCGATCACCGCGGCGAACTTGGGGCAGAACGAGAACAGGATCGCGAAGCAAGCCGCCAGGCGCACGACCCGGGGATCGAACACGCGCGTCAGCGCGAGGACGCCCGTGTTCTCGCCGTACGTCGTGTTGGCCGGCGCCCCGAACAGCGAGGCGAGGATGGTCGCGAGGCCGTCGCCGAGCAGCGTGCGGTGCAAGCCGGGCTCCACGATGTAGTTGCGGTTGCACGTGGAGCTGATGGCCGAAATGTCGCCGATGTGCTCGATCATGGTGGCAAGGGCGATGGGCATGATGGTGATGACCGCGGTGATGGCGAGCCCCGAATCGAAGGTCGGGCTCGCGAACATGCCGAACACCGTGTTGTCCCACAGCACGGGCAGGCCGATCCAAGGCGCGTCGATCACGCCGCTGAAATCGACCTCTCCGAGCGCGGTTGCGCACAGGTACGACACGATGACGCCCATGAGGATGGGGATGATCTTGATCATGCCGCGGCCCCAAATGTTGCACACGATGATGGTGGCGATGGCGACGAGCGCGACGAGCCAGTTGGTCTGGCAGTTGGTTATTGCAGAGCTCGCCAGGATCAGCCCGATGGAGATGACGATGGGCCCCGTGACGACAGGCGGGAAGAAGCGCATGACGCGGCCGGTGCCGAACAAGCGGAACAGCCCCGCCAGCACCAGGTACAGCAAGCCCGAGCACGCCACGCCGAGGCAGGCGTAGGGAAGCAGCTCCGCCTCCCCGTTCGGCGCGATGGCCGCATAGCCCGCGATGAAGGCGAACGACGAGCCCAGGAACGCCGGCACCTTGCCCTTGGACAGGGCGTGGAACAGCAGCGTGCCCAACCCGGCGAACAGGAGCGTCGCCTGCACGGAGAGCCCCGTGAGCACCGGCACCAGGATGGTGGCGCCGAACATGGCGAACATGTGCTGGAGGCCGAAGAGCACCATCTTCGGCTTGCCGAGCGTACGCGCGTCGTATACGGCGTCGGGCGCGTCGGCCGCGCCCATGGTGGGAACTTGCTGTTCTGCCACGTTGCTCTCCTTGTCGCTCAAATGCCCTCGTTCATCCCGAGCCGCCTTGGACTGCCCTTTCCCTGGTGCGTTTCGAGCGTGATTGGAGAAAGCAGACTTCCCTGCATTGCTATCGCGGATGATTATAATGGACTGAGCACACGCCGACGGAAGGAATTAAAAATGGGGCAGGTTCACGTCTTCGACCATCCGCTGATTTCCGAGAAACTGACGCTCATGCGCCGCGCCGACACCTCGTCGCAGGATTTCCGACTGCTGCTCAAGGAGATCTCGGAGCTCATGCTCTACGAGGTCGCACGTGATTTCGAGACGAAGCTCGTCACCATCCAGACGCCCATTTGCGAAGGGTCCTTCCCCGTTTTGAAGGAGAACTTCTTCACCATCGTGCCGATCTTGCGCGCGGGCCTCGGCATGGTCGACGGCCTGCTCGAGCTCATGCCCTTCGCGCACGTCGGGCACATCGGCATGTCGCGCGACGAGGAAACGAAGCAGCCCATCGAGTACTACTACAAGATGCCCGACGGCTTCGAGAACTC
Organism: uncultured Coriobacteriaceae bacterium; assembly: GCA_902764575.1. GTDB lineage: Bacteria > Actinomycetota > Coriobacteriia > Coriobacteriales > Eggerthellaceae > UBA9715. Next base: position 5,355 of record CACWWI010000022.1, on the reverse strand, counting down.
GGTCATCATCGTGGTCGACCCCATGCTCGCCACCGGCGGGAGCGCAGTCGACGCCATCAACAGCTTGAAGAGCCGCGGGTGCACGAATATCCGCCTCATGAACCTGATCGCCGCGCCCGAAGGCGTGAAGTTCGTGCAGGACCACCATCCCGACGTCGACATCTTCGTCGCGGCCGTCGACGAGAAGCTGAACGAGGACGCCTACATCGTGCCCGGCCTGGGCGATGCCGGCGACCGCATCTTCGGCACCAAGTAGACGAAGCCCGAACGTAGAAAAGGCCTCCAATCGGAGGCCTTTTTCATGCTCTGAACATTCCCGCTAAATCCCGAGCGTCTTCTTGAGCAGCGAGACGCGGCGGCGCGATACGGGGATCTTGTCCTCTACGCCGTTGAGCGTGAGCAGCAGCGTGCCCCCGGAGACGGGCTCGACTTCCTCGACCATCGACAGGTTGACCAGATAGCCGCGGTGCACGCGGAAGAACCCGTGGCCCTCGAGGCGCTTCTCGAGCTGGGCGAGGCTGACGGTGGAGAAGTAGCGGTCGGTGTCGGTTTGCAGGTACGCGTAATCGTCGCGCGCCATGACGAAGCGGATCTTGTCGATGGCGATGAGGATCTTCTTGCCGCCCTTCTCAACCGAGATGCGCTCGGACTTCTGCGCCTGCATGTGCAGGGCAACGTTGTCGCGCACGCGCGCGATCGCCTGCGCGAGGCGGTCGGTTTCGACGGGCTTTACCAGGTAATCGATCGCGTTCACCTTGAACGCGTCGAGGGCGAACTCGCTGTAGGCGGTGACGAACACGACTGCGGGCGGGAACTTGAGATGCTGCAAGCCCTCGGCAAGCTTCAGTCCGTTGGCTTCGGGCATGTTGATGTCAAGGAACATGACATCGCAGGGGTATTCCTTCAGTTTCTCGATGGCCTCGCGCACGCTCGCGGCTTCGGCGACCACCTCGGTCTGGCCAAGCTCATCGAGAAGGAAGCGAAGTTCCGACCTTGCAGGAGCTTCGTCGTCGACTATCATTGCCTTCAGCACAGCGGTCCCTCCTCGTACTCTTTTGAACCATCCAACTGTAGCAGATTACCGCTCACGGCTCAAAAGAAACCACTAACACCTCGAATGATACCGCTTATCCGAAATTCCCACAAATGAATTCTTGCCATAAATGAGCTGATGAACCGCCCCTGATGGCCCATTCTAGAGGTCGGTTTGCATGAGGTTCCCGAGCGTGCGCGCGTATATCGCGAACGCCTCCTTGAGGCCCTCTTCGCGCACGCCCTCGTCGACGGCGTGCATGCCGCCCACCCATGCGGGGTCTTGCACCCAGGGCTTCTCTGCGCCGAAGCTGACGCCCACCGAGAACTCGCGCGCGTAGGTGCCGCCCTTCGTGGTGGCTCCCTGCCGGTTCTCCCCCGTCGCTTCGTTGTAGGCCTCGAGCAACGCGCGCACCGCCGGGGACTCCGGGTCCGTGAGGAAGGGCGCCTTGTCGTGCTCGAGGGTGAAGTATGCGCCCAGCACCGATTCGAAGGCCGCCTTGTTGATGCGGCGCTCGATTCTTTCAGCGGTGATCGTGGTGGGATAGCGCACATCGATCGACTGGCAGATGCGCCCGTCTTGCAGCGACACCATGCCACCGATCATGGTAAGCGCCCCGAAATGCTCGTCGCGCACCGCGATCTCGACGCGCGAACCGCTCACGTCGGCAAGAACGGCGCGCAGGAAGCTCAGGAACTGGCGCTCTTCTGCCGAGCAAAGGCCAGCGTCGACCAGGTAGCCAACCAAGAGCTCGATGGCGTTCACGCCGAGTTCCGGCGTCGAGGCGTGGGCCGGCACGCCACGCGCCTCCACGCGCACAAGGCCCTCTCCGCTCGGCGAGAGCGAGATGCCCTCGCGCTCCGGGAGCCCCTCGAGCGAAGAGCGCACGACTGCATGCGCCAACCCCGGAACCGCGTTCACCGCCTGACCGCCCTCTATCTCGACGATCATGCCGTCGGTGATCTCCCCGCTCACAAGCGTACCGCTGCAGATGCCCGACTCGCCGTAGGCCAAGGGGAACTGGTTGTCGGGTGTGAACAGGAAATCGGGGTCGTCGTGGCGGGCGCGGTAGTACGGCACGTCCTTCATGTTGGTTTCCTCGTTCGCGCCGAACAGCACGCGCACGGTGTAGGGCAGGCGCTCGCCGCTCGCGGCCACGCGGTCGGCCCAGAACTTCACCGCATGGAGCGCGACCATAATCGGCCCCTTGTCGTCGCTCACGCCCCTGCCCATCAGGTAGCCCTCATGGCGCGTGACGCGGTACGGCTCGAAATTCCAGCCGACGCCCGCGGGAACCACGTCCACGTGGCCGATGATGCCGATCTGCTTGCTGCTCGCTCCGGGAAGGTCCGCGTATCCCACGTAGCCATCGCAGTCGTGCGTCTCCAGCCCCATGCGCCCGGCGATGGCGAGCGCCTGGTCGAGCGCTGCGCGCGGCCCAGGCCCGAACGGCGCCCCCTCGGCGGCGTTCGCCAGGTCTTCCACGCTCTCGATCCTCACGAGCGCGTCGATGTCGGCCACGACATCGTCCCAATGGGCGTCCAGGTACGCGTCGATTTCCTTTTGCAGCTCGTCGTTCATGGCTGGCCTTTCGTTCGCGGCTTTCTTTCGTGCGTAAGGATAGACCATTTGCGGGTCTTGTGAGGGAGAGCGGGCCGCTCCCGCACCAACTTCCATCGATTCAAATTTTATATTGCATGCAATTTAATTTTATGCTATCTTATCTGTGCGCAGACATTCGAGACAGTTACAACAGGAGGAACCAGCATGGGTATTTACGATTTCAAGGAAACGGCGCTCGACGGCAGCGAGGTATCGCTGAAAGACTACGAGGGCAAGGTTCTGCTCGTCGTTAACACGGCCACGGGCTGCGGTTTCACGCCGCACTACGAGCCGCTCGAGGCTATGTACAAGGAGTACCGTGACCGCGGGTTCGAGATCCTCGACTTCCCCTGCAACCAGTTTGCCGACCAGGCTCCCGAGTCCGACGAGGAAATCCACCAGTTCTGCCAGGTGAAGTTCGGCACCGAGTTCCCGCAGTTCAAGAAGATCGACGTGAACGGCGAGACGGCCGATCCGCTGTTCGCCTACCTCGCCACCGAGAAGCCGTTCGAGGGCTTCGGCAAGGGCCTCAAGGCGAAGGGGCTCGAGAAGTTCGCGAACATGAACAACAAGAAGTTCGGCGATGCCGCCTATATTAAATGGAACTTCACGAAGTTCTTGGTCGACCGCGAGGGCAACGTCGTCGCCCGCTTCGAGCCGACGGTCGACATGGACGAAGTGAAGAAGGCCGTGGAAGCTGCCCTGTAAGCACTCGCGCGACCTGTCCGCAGGCCGCTCTCCCAAGCCCCGTTCCTGCGGGGCTTTTCTCTGCTATACAATGGTATGCAATTAAATTGCATGCTTTACATGTGAAAGGACGTGCGCATGGCGAAACGGTCTATTGCCGCCGATGTGCCAGCCGATGAGCTGCTCAAACTCGAGAACCAGATGTGTTTTCCCCTGTACGCCTGCTCGAAGGAGGTCGTGAGGCGCTACACGCCCTACCTCGACAAGCTGGGGCTCACCTACACGCAGTACCTCGTGATGCTGGCGTTGTGGGAATACGGGCCGACGACGGTGGGAGAGCTGGGCGAGCGGCTGTACCTCGACTCGGGCACGCTCACCCCGTTGCTCAAGAAGATGGAGGCCAAGGGGCTGCTCGAGCGGAAACGGAACGCGGGCGACGAGCGCCGCGTGACCATCGAGCTCACCGATGAGGGCGTTGCCCTGAAGGAACGCGCACGCGACGTGCCCCTCTCCATGGGCGCCTGCGTCGGCATCACGCCCGGCGAGGGAGCCGAGCTCGTTCGCTTGCTGCAGAAGGTGCTGTCCAACGTGCGCGATTCGAGGGAAGGTTAGCTTCACACGAAGCGTGCGCCCTACGGGCGCACGAGGCAGTTCTCGCCGTAGCCGATGAGGTCGGTGCGGCCGGCACGGCGCAGGGCTTCGCGCACGAGCGCGCGGTTCTTCGGATTGCGGTACTGGATGAGCGCGCGCTGCAGCGCCTTCTCGTGCGGGGATTTCGCCACGTACACGGGCTCCATGGTGCGCGGGTCGACGCCCGTGTAGTACATGCAGGTCGAGATCGTCGAGGGAGTGGGGTAGAAATCCTGCACCTGCTCGGGGTTGAACCCAAGGTCGCGGCAGTACTCGGCAAGCTCGACCGCCTCCTTGAGCGTCGATCCCGGATGCGACGACATCAGGTAGGGCACGAGGTACTGCTCCTTGCCCAGGTCGCGGTTGGCCTGCTCGAACGCGCTCACGAACTCGTCGTACACGGCGCGGCCCGGCTTTCCCATCACGCTCAGCACGGCGTCGCTCACATGCTCGGGCGCCACGCGCAGCTGGCCGCTCACGTGATGTGCAGCCAGTTCGCGGATGAACGCGCGGCCGTGCTTGCGGTCGAGCAGCACGTAGTCGAAGCGGATGCCGCTCCTCACGAACACTTTCTTCACCTTGGGCAGCGCGCGCAGCTCGCGCAAGAGCTCGAGGTAGTCCTCGTGCGTCGCGCGCAGCTGCCTGCACGGCTTCGGCGACAGGCAGCGCTTGTGGGAGCAGGCACCGTGCGTCAGCTGCTTCTGGCATGCGGGAACGCGGAAGTTGGCCGTGGGGCCGCCCACGTCATGGATATAGCCCTTGAAGGCGGGGTCCTCGGTCATGGCGACTGCCTCTTCGAGTATGGACTCGTGGCTGCGCGCCTGGATGATGCGCCCCTCTGAAAGCGCCGGCACGCCGCTGGCGGCGTCGTAGCTCGGGTGCCACGCGCGCTCGTAGGGCAGCGCGTACACCGCGTCGAACTCCTCGGTCGTGAGCGGTTCGGCCGGCGGGTTCTGCACCACGTAAACGCCGTGCGGGTACTCCTCGATCAGCGGGTGCGCGCTGTACGGGTCGAGGTTGCGGTACTGCATCTCGAAGCTGCGCGCGTAGTTGAGCTTGTCGGCCTGGAGCTGCTCGAACGTCGGCAACACGACCGGCTCGTACACGTGCTCGACCGACCGCGCGCGATACGCCGTGCCCGGGATGAACGTCACATCGCGCACGTCGAGCCCGGCTGCAAGCGCGTCGGCAATGGCCACGATGGACTTCTCCCCCATGCCGTACGACACGATGTCGGCGCCGGCGTCGAGTAGGATCGAGCGCTTGAGCTTGTCGGACCAGTAGTCGTAGTGGGCGAGGCGCCGCAGGCTCGCCTCGATGCCGCCGAGCACGATGGGCACGTGCTTGAACGTGCGGCGGATGAGGTTGCCGTACACCACGCACGCATGGTCGGGCCGCAGCCC
>CACWWI010000021.1 GCA_902764575.1 uncultured Coriobacteriaceae bacterium | reverse complement strand
CACCTCTCGTGCAGCCGGCGGTTCGCCCGCGAGGCGGCCTCGGCCACCGCGGCGCTCACCCCGGCCGCGTCGGCGACCGCCGTGGGCGACATCGGGGCGTACCTGCGCGCGTGGTGCCACGCGGCCTCGACGAGCAGCGTGCGCGCGTGCCCGTTGCCGGTGCGGGTGATCTTGCCGCGCGAGACCGCCTCGCCGCTGGAGGACTCCGAGGGCACCAGCCCCACGTAGGACATGAACGAGCGGGCGTCCGGGAAGCGCGAGAAGTCGCCTATCTCGACGGCCAGGGCGAAGGCCGTGACGGTGGATATGCCGCGCAGGCACCTGAGCGCCGACACGACGGGCGCCAGGTCGGGCTCGGCCGCGCGCTCGGCGACCGCGGCGTCCAGGCGGTCCCGGCGCAGCTCGAGCGACCTGACCCCCTCCAGGTACTCGCCCAGCACGAGCCGCTCGCAGGCGTCCGCGAACTCCAGGGACGAGAGCCAGGCCCGATGCGCCTTCGTCCACGCCGTCTTCCCGGAATCGTACGCGATGCCCTTCCTGAGCAGGAACTTCGAGAGCAGGTGGCGCTGGCGCATCAGGTCGCGCCTGCAGTCCTCGCGGGCCCGCGCGAGGTCGCGCGCGGCCTCCATCGCCTCGGTGGGCACCGCGACCTCCACGACGTTGCCGACCGCGAGCATGCGCGCCAGGAACACGGCGTCGCGCTTGTCGGTCTTCACGCGGTCGCCCGATGGCCGGAGCATCTTGGACACGGCGCCCACGCAGCACTCCACGCCCGCCTCGGCGAGCCTCCTCTGCAGGTCGAACCCGGTCGGGCCGGACTCGTAGACGCACTTGGCGGGCTGGGGCTGCGACTTGGCCCACCGCGCGACCGCCCAAGGGTCGTACGGGAACGATTTCTGGATCACCTCTCCGGTCTCGGGGACGAACGCCGCGGCCGCGATCGATCGCGCGTGAACATCGAGACCGATGCTGGTACGATATGCCATGGCTGGGACCTCCTATGAATGTGGTATGGCCAACAGTAACAACCGAAGCCTAACCCACGTTGCCGCGCAGACGGCCCGAGCTTCATAGAGCGAGGTCCCGGTCGCTCTACATATCGTCTAGCCCCCTCCCGCCGCCACCGAGGGCGGACATGAGGTTAAACGCCGAGGGCGGACATGAGGTTAACCGCTACAGCGGTCTAGTAGTAGGCGCCTTCCCGCCATCAAGCACGAACCGGATGCGCTCCTCGAGCCGCTCCGCCGTTACGAGCTCGTCGAAGAGCGGCGTCTGCATGCCGTCGGCCACGAGCACGATGTAGGGGAACGCGGCCACCGCGAACCTGATGCGCAGCTTCTTGTTCTCGTCGGTGTTCACGATGCAGAACTTCACCTCGTCGCCGAACTTCTCGGAGAGCTCCTCGAACACCGGAATCATCTCGTCGCAGAACGTGCACCAGCCGGCCGTGAACTCGATGACGCAGGGGACGCTGCTGTTCGCAACCTCGGCTTCGAACGTCTCGTCGGTAATCTCGTGGACCATGGCATCCTCCTGCTTGCGGAAAGGTCGTAGTTACTGGGTCGTGCATATCGTAACGCGAATGGGCGCCCCCGCGGTATAATGCTCAGGCGAATACAGAATCGGGCACGTCGGAGGCGACATGGCCAAGAAGAAAAAGAAGATGACCAAGGCCCAGGCGGCGTCAGCGCGCAAGGAGGTCACGACATCCGAGGCGCTGCGCGCCCGCTCGCGCGAGCACGGCAAGGAAGTGCGCGCCCAGAAGATCGAGGCCGAGCAGAAGGCGAAGGAGTCGAACGGGTCGCGCACGGTCATGATCGTCGTGGTGATCATCGTGCTCGCCGCCATCGCGCTGGGCTTCACGTTCCTGCCCGGCATGATCATGGGCGGCCGATAGGGGAGTCATGGCGAACAAAAAGAAGAAGATGACCAAGGCCCAGGCGGCTGCAGCGCGCCGCGATCCGAACCGCGTAAAGCGCGAGTACGGCAAGCCCGTCGACACGAGCGGCCCGAAGGACGCCGGTTCGCGCACGGCCATCATCGTCACCGTCGCCGCGCTCGTGCTCATCGCCGTGGTCGCCGCCGTGTACGCGGTCCCGACCATCATGGGCTAGCAGCGCAACCCCAAAAGCGGGCTTGTCGACATCGACCCACGGGAAGGACTCTGCGCTACAATGGCGGGCATGAAATCTCTGAACGACACCCTCATCGAGGCCGTCGGCGCATCGAACGTGCTGCGCGACGAGCCCATGAGCGCGCACACGACGTTCCGCGTGGGCGGGCCGGCCGACTGGTTCGTCACTCCCGGGAGCGCTGACGAGCTGCGCGCCGTCCTGCTCATCTGCAAGGAACAGGGCGCCCGTCCGTACGTCATGGGCCGCGGGAGCAACCTGCTCGTGGCCGACGAGGGCCTGCGCGGCGTCGTCGTGCAGATCGCCCAGAACATGGCGGACGTGGACGTGGCCGACGACGGCGTCGTGACGGCGCAGGCGGGCGTGACCAACGCCAAGGTCGCTGCGCTCGCGTGCCGCGCGGGCCTTGCGGGATACGAGTTCGCCGCGGGCATCCCCGGCACGGTCGGCGGCGCTGCCATCATGAACGCCGGCGCCTACGACGGAGAGTTCCGCGACGTGGCCGTTGGGGTCACGTGCCTGACCGCCGACTATGAAGTTGTCAAGGTCCCAGCCGCGCAGGCCGATTGGTCGTACCGCCACTCCATGATGGGCGACGCCGGCATGATCGTGCTCGACGCCACGCTCCAACTGCGCCCGGGCGATCCGGAGGCCATCCAGGCCCGCATGGACGACCTGGCCCAGCGACGCTCGAGCAAGCAGCCGCTCGACATGCCGTCCGCCGGATCGACGTTCAAGCGCCCGCCCGGCCACTTCGCCGGCAAGCTCATCCAGGACGCCGGCCTGCAGGGCCATGCAGTCGGCGGCGCCATGGTCTCGCCCAAGCACGCCGGCTTCGTGGTAAACACCGGCGACGCCACCGCCAACGACGTCCTCCAGCTAATCCAAGAGGTCCAAGCAACCGTCCAATCCCAGTTCGGCGTCACGCTGGAGCCCGAAGTCCGTCTCTGGGGTTTCGACCTCTAATCCCTTCTTCCCCCGCTTGCCATGCCGCCCGACCCCGAAGGGCGGTACAGGTCAGGCAATCACCGTCGCGGCCCGCGACGTATCACGATGTCGCGCTTCTGCATACGCCTCACGGAGAGCGCAGCCCCAGCGAGCCCGATCGCCGCCGCGGGCACGAGCGCGAACAGCACCAACGGCAGCGAGTCGCCCGTCTTCGCCACCGTCGACCCCTTCTGCTTGGGAGCGGGCGAAGCTGCCTTCACTTCCTGGACGACCTGTTCCTCGGGCTGCGGCTCCTCGGGCTCCTCGGGAACGACGGGCTCCTCGGGCTTGGGTTCGAACGTCACGGTCTGGCCCTCGTCGCTTATATCGGCGTGCGTGGCGTACACCCCGCCGCGGCGCGCCAGCTCCTCGAAGGCAACCACGCTGCGCTCGGCCAGGTCGGGGGCTGCGAACGTGAACACGACCTGCACGCTTCCCGCGGATTGCGGAGCTACGAAGTTGGCGTGCGCACGTAGGGGCTGCCCGTTGCCGTCGGTGGCGACGCCGCCGTCCGTGCCGTCGGCTTCGCGAAGGTGAAGCGTTCCCGTAACCGTGTAGGCCTCTCCCGGCGTCAGCCCGCGGTACTCGACGGTGTCCACGAGCCGCACGGTTCCCTCGGCGCTCGCAACGTGGTCGCCGTCAGCAGCATCAACGAGCGTCGTCGCTATCTCGGGAACGCGGATGGTCTGCCCCTCGTAGGTCAAATCTTCGTGCGTTGCGATCACAGCACCCTCCGCGTCGACGAGCTCCTCGAAGGCGACCACCCGCGCGCCCGTGAGCTGCGCGGTGTCGAGGGCGAAGTCGACGCCGATGGTTCCCGACGCCGCGGCAGGCTGGAACTCTGTCGCTGCCGAAGCCACCACGCCGCCGTCGCTGCCATCGTCGTTCACCAGGTGCATGGTGCCGCGCAGCGTGTAGGTCTCGCGCATGTCGAGGTTCGTGTAGCTCACGGTGTCGGTGATGGTCGACGTTCCGCCTGCGGGCAGGAGGCGCACCCCGTTGTCGTCGGCGAGCGACGTGTTCACGATGGGCCCGGCGTTGTCGTCGACGGTGCCCAGGTCGAGCTCGCGCGCCTCGCGGCACACGGTCACGGAGAACGTGACCAGCTCGCGCCCCTCGTTGGCCTTGCAGCGCAGCTCAGTCACCTCGTAGGTGTCGTAGGGCAGGGCGCCCACTGCATCGTCGGGAGCACATTCGGCGTCGGAGCGCCCCGAGAACCAGATGCCCGCCGACGGGTCGAGCTTCTGCTCGTCCAGCACCAGCTTCCCGTCTTTCTCCTCCAGCGCCTCGTCGTTGGCGTTCGTCTTAGCCGTGTGCGCGTTCCAGGACGCGGCGGTCGAGAGCATGCCGTTCTCGTCGGTCATGGCCAGGTGGCGCTCGCCGGTGGTGGCGGACGTAACGAGGAAGGGCACGCCAGCCAGCCGCGCCATGGTCTGGCCGTCCACCTTGTTGAACGAGAAGTCGCCCCTGATCACGCGGTTCGCGCAGGCATCACCCTCGCCGGAGAGGTCCACCACCTGACCGTCGGAGGTAACGTCGAAGCTGCAGCTCCATGCCCGCGAAACGTCGTCGTACAGGTACCCTTCGCCCGACGAGCATTCGCGCACCACGTACGAGCCCACCGGCAGGCAGTCATCGCCGACGAGCGCCACGGCGCGCCCGGACTCGTCGTAAGCGCACTCGACGACCTTCACCACGTCGCCGGGCTGGAACAGGGTCCCGTCCACGATCACGGCATGCGCGCTCGCGTTCTCGATGGAGAACTCCGCCCCTGCGAGCGAAGCAGCGCCCTGGGGCAGGTAGGCGCCATGCTGGCGGTCGATCTTGCCCACTACGACACCGCCCCGCATCACTTCATCGGCGAAGGTCGGCGCCGAATAGACGTTCACCACCTCGCCGTTCCCGCGGATCTGGAACAGCTCGACGGGCCCCGAACCGGAGCCGTCGCCGACGAGGTAGCCCGAAGGTGCGCCGGTCTCCTGCACGGTCACGGTCCCGAGCGGTATCGTCACCTGTCCCGCTGACGTGCGGTAGAAGTCGTCGCCCCCGATGCGATGGGCATCGTCGGCCAGGGCGCGCCCGTCCTCGCCGGTGCTTACGACCCATGTGCGCGTGGGCGAGCCGGGCAGGTTGCCCAGCTCGTAGTACCCGTCGTAGTAGCAGATCGTGAACTGCGCCCCCGCGAGCGTCGCGTTGCCCTGGGGCGAGCCGTCGGGGGTCTGCGCGTCGGACTTCACGGCCCAGAGCGTCACGGGGTTGCTCTGAGGCTTGTCGGCGACGTAGCCCGTGCCGCCGTTCACGAGCGTCGCCTTGCCGGCCGCGACGCTCACCTCGTACACCCCGGGGTCCAGCACGAACCCTGCCGGCGCCGTCACCTCGGCCACGTAGTACGTGCCCTCGGCGAAGTCCTCGCCCGACTTCCAGTGCCCCCGCGCGTCGGTCGTGAACGTGCTCAGGGCCCGGTTCGCGCGATGGCTCGCGGCGTCGTCGCGCGTCCCGAACACGCCGTACACCGCCCCGTCCAAGCGGTAGCAGGCGTTGCCGTCGGTCAACCCGGCGTTGGCGCTGCGCTTGTTCAGCTCGATCGCCCCGTTGAAGTTCCACGACAAGAGCACCGTGCCCCCGACACGCTGGTAGCCGATGAGCCCGAACTCGTTGTAGGTCACCCCGTCCGTCACGCCGGGCGGCGTGATGGTGACGTAGTACTTCACCCAGCCCTCGGAGGCGTTGTACTCCACGAATTCAGCCTCGTAGTCGGCATACACGTTCTCGGGCGCCGCGGCCGTGTGGTTCAGGCACTCGAACGTGGAGCACGGGACGCACCCGTCGAGCTGGCCCGAGAACTCCGGGATGGCGAAGAAGCTCTGTTCGCCCACCATCCAGGTGTCCCCTATATAGCAGGTACCGCTCAGCGTGGAGGGCACGCCCGCAGGCGGCTCCCCGGCCCAGGCGAGGGACACGCCCATCCACAGCGACATCCACGCGCCCAGGGCGCATGCGAAGGCGATCGCGCCCGCCACCAGCTTTCCCTTCCGCTTGCCCCTTCCGGCCATGTTCAAGGTGATGCTGCGCATTGCCACGTCCTTTCCATCGCGAGTCGTTTCCGCGATGGTAAACGCACGACCTTACAACCATTTGACAGGGAACCCTTCCCCGATTCGCCTGAACCTGACCCTGGGCACTCGCACCGCTCCCGCCGCCACGACACGCCCGCCCCTCTGCGCGAGCCCGCGTTCGCGGGCGCGCCGCCCGCACCTTGCGCGCATCCGACGGCCCGTCCCCTCCATCCGCCACACACATCACAGGGATTCCATCCGTGTTCGCCCACATCCGACACGTTTCAAAACGCGGCCTCATCTGCCACGACACAGGCTCGTTTGCCGCCCGCCGCGATTCCATGGACGTTTGCAACGACCACAATATATTCAGTGGAATTCTGCCGGCGAGACTGTATAATCCATACTGACTATGCCCGGAAATGGGCCTAGATATATTTGCGTGGGCCAACAGGCAAAGCGCCGTTCTAAAGTTACTAGGGGTGGAACAGGCAGCTGCGCTGATTGGACGCCGCTGCTTCGAGGGGTCCTCCCTATGTGCGCGGTTGCTCGGTGGTCCATGCCAATATATAAGCGACGGGCCCGTTTGGGTCGAGTAGGAAAACGGAGAGAAGAGGGGATTATATGGCGCAAGTCGATATCCATGCTCCCGGTGTAGAGGTGAAGAAGAGCGCATGCTACTTCTGCCACGCCAACTGCGGCGTCCTCGCCTACGTGAAAGATGGCGAAGTCATCAAGATCGAGGGCGATCCCGACTACACCAACCAGGGTGGTCTGTGCTGTCGCGGCACGAGCGCGCTCTTGCACGTTCACCATCCGGCGCGCATCAACCATTGCCTCAAGCGCGCAGGCGAAAAGGGAGAGAACAAGTGGGAGCAGATTCCTTGGGACCAAGGTATCAAGGAAGTCGCCGAGAGGCTCAACCAGATCAAGGCCGAGAGCGGCGCCGAAGCGGTCGCCACTGCCGGCGGCACGACGCGCACCGATGACTATGCGCGTCGTCGTTTCTTCAACATCTTCGGTTCGCCGAACAGCTTCCACAACGCGCTGCTGTGCTGGATCCCGACCTTCATGGTCGAGACCGCGGTCGGCGGCTGGTCGCCGTTCGAGACCGACCTCGGCGGTTCGCGCTGCGTCATCCTGTGGGGCATGAACCCCGGCGCATCCACGCTGCCGAGCATGCGCGGCTACACCGACCTGCAGCTCAACGGCCTTAAGGTCATCGTGGTCGACCCGCGTTACTCCGAGACCGCCAAGAACGCCGACCTGTGGCTGCCGCTGCGTCCGGGTTCCGACACGGCGCTCGCGCTGGCCATGGCCCACGTCATCTGCTATGAGGGCATGGTCGACTTCAACTTCGTCATCGAGTGGTGCAACGGCTTCGACGAGATCATGGACCATCTCGAGCAGTACTCGCCCGAGTGGGCTGCTCCCATCACGTGGCTCGATCCGGACGACATCCGCAAGGCCGCCCGCATGTACGCCATGAACAAGCCGTCCAACATCCAGTGGGGCTGCACGTGGGACCAGCTCGGCCCCGACGCCGTGTCCGGCTCGCATGCGCGCGCCATCATGCGCGCCCTCACCGGCAACCTCGACATCCCGGGCGGCGACCTCATGCCCGGCCCGTCGATGACGTTCCTCACCGACGAGGAGCTCGAGCTCAACGAGCTGCTGCCCGAGGAGCAGAAGGCCAAGCAGATCGGCTCGCAGTTCTTCAAGCTCACCTCGTGGCCCGGTTACCAGAAGATCGCCGACGTGTGCAACGCCACGTGGGGCAAGGCGCCCACGACCGAATGGTTCTGCGAGGCGCACGGCCCGTCCGTGTTCAAGGCCATCATCACCGGTGATCCCTACCGCGTGCGCGCGCTCATCGTCAACGCGACCAACCCGCAGAGCTGCTACGGCGACGCCAAGATGGTCCTCGAGGCCCTCAAGCGCTGCGAGTTCCTGGTCACCGTCGACTACTGGATGACGCCCGCAGCGTTCTACTCCGACTACATCTTCCCGCCTGCCGGCGCCCTGGAGCGCCCGGTCATGCACACCAACTACGGTGCGACCGACTCCATCCAGTGCTCGCAGCGCGCCATGCAGCCGCTCTACGACCGTCACGACGACTACACGTTCTGGAAGGAACTGGGCCTCGCGTGCGGTCAGGACCCGGCGCTGTGGCCGTGGGAGACCGAGGAAGACGTGTACTACGACGTCATCAAGCCGCTCGGCTATCCGGTCGAGAGCTACGACGAGTTCGTCGAGACGTACCGCATGTTCTTCCCGCCGCAGGAGTTCAAGAAGTACGAGAAGAGGGGCTTCTGCACGCCCACCCGCAAGTTCGAGTTCAAGTCGACCATCCTCGAGGAGCTCGGCTACCCGGCGATGCCCGAGTACCACGGCTGCGGCGAGAACGAGTACGACCATCCCGAGCTGGCTAAGGAGTACCCGCTCACGCTCACCACGGGTGGCTCGCCCATGCCGTTCCACCACTCCGAGCACTTCAACATGCCGTCGATCCGCTACATCGCTCCCGAGCCCTACTTCACGATCCATCCCGAGACCGCTGAAGAGCTCGGCATCAAGTACGGCGACTGGTGCTGGATCGAGACGCGCCGCGGCCGCATCCGCCAGCGCGCCAACGTCGAGCCGTCCATCGCCCCGAAGGCCATCTGGGCCGGCCGTGGCTGGTGGTACCCCGAGCTGGGCGCCGACGATCCCGAGGCTCCGTTCGGCTGCCTGATCTCCAACGTCAACGTCCTCACCTCGGTCGACAACGAGCACTGCGACCCCATCGGCGGTTCGTGGTCCAACCGCGGCCTGCTCTGCAAGGTGTACAAGTGCACCGAGGCCGACCTCATGATGAAGCAGGACACCCGCTGGTCCATCCCGGGTTCCTCGCCGGTCAAGTCGACCAAGTACGAAGAGGCCGTCCAGGTCATGCCGTCCGACCAGCCCCTGCGCTTCGACCCGATCCCGTTCACCGAGCCCACGTGCCCGCGCGAGATCCCCGAGGGCCTGAAGTGGGACTGGCACCGCGACGTCATGTACCAGCCCGGCACGTTCTACGAGTACGACGAGGAGAGCGGCTGGCTGGTCGACCCCAAGACGCAGAAGTACTACGACCTGTACTCCGGCTGGGCCTATGACTCCGAGAAGGAGCTCCTGTTCGACGAGGCCACCGGCAAGTTCTACGACTTCGAGCGCAACGAGGTGCCGTTCGTGGCCGACATCCGCGTGTACCCGGGCCTCGAGCAGGCTCCCTACGACCTGCCCGCCGAGTCCGACGTCACGTGGGATCCCGCGAAGGGCTACGCCACCAAGGCGAGCGCCGCGGGCGAGGGCAAGATCTACGATCCCGAGAGCGGTTGGCTGGTCGGCATCGACGACGGCGTGTGGTACGACGCGTACTACGGCTACGCCTACGATCCCGAGAACGAGAACCTCATCGACATGGAGAGCGGCCAGCGCTACGACATGGAGTACCAGCCCATCCACGAGGTGGCCGGCTACCGCGTGTACCCCGGCACCGAGGCCGCTCCCTACGAGCTGCCCGAGGGCGTGGAGTGGAGCTCCGAGCTCGGCTACGCCACCGTTCCGGGCAAGATCGGCGAAGGCAAGATCTACGATCCCGAGAGCGGCTGGCTGGTAGGCATCGAGGATGGCTACTGGTACGAGCGCTTCTACGGCTATGCGTACGATCCGACCAACGACACGCTGCTCGACATGGAGACGGGCGACCGTTACACCATGGAATACGAGCCCGTCGCGGCTGAAGAAGCAGCGGAATAGAACGGGAAAGGAGAGGAGATACATCATGACGCGTTATGCAATGGCTATCGACCAGCGTCGGTGCATCGGCTGCCATTCCTGCTCAGTCGCTTGCCGCACCTGGAACGAGCTTCCTATCGATATCATCTACAATCCCGTGCTCGGGGGCGTAGCCGAGGGCACGTGGCCCAACGTTCACCGCAACTACCTGCCCACGCTGTGCATGCACTGCAAGAACCCCGAGTGCGTGCCGTGCTGCCCCACGGGCGCATCGCAGCAGGACGAAGACGGCGTCGTTTGGGTCGACTACAAGAAGTGCATGGGCTGCAAGGTGTGCGTCAACGCCTGCCCCTACGGCATGCGCGACACGTCGCATGCGGTCCGTCGCTTCGACGAGTTCGTCCGCAAGTGCACCTTCTGCAAGGAGCGCCGCGAGATGGAGCCGGGCGCCGATCCGTACTGCGTGCAGACCTGCCACCAGCACGCCCGCGTGTTCGGCGACATCGACGATCCCGATTCCGCGATCTCCAAGCTTATCGGCCGTTCGGACACGTTCCGTCTGCTTGAGGAGCTCGGCACTGACCCGCAGATCTATTACATCCCGGATTTGGGAGGTACGCGATAATGGATATGAAGAAATATCAAGAAGAGAATGCCGAAATCCAGTACAAGCATCGTTACTGGGGCTGGCAGATCGCTCTGTACCTGTTCCTCGGTGGTTTCGGCGGCGGCGTCCTGTTCCTGACGTGGATCACGGCTACGTTCGTGTTCCCGCAGGCCGACCTGACGCAGGCGTTCATGCTGCCGAACTTCATCGCCCTGCTCGCCATCGCCTTCGGCCTGTTCTGCCTGGTCGAGGAGCTTGGCCAGCCGCCCGTGTTCTACCGTGCGTACGTCACCGCCACCTCCATCATCAAATGGGGTGCCGTGCTGCTGACCATCGCCTCCTTCGGCGATCTGTTCTGGCTGCTCGGCAACTGGTCGCCTGACACCCCGGTGCTCGGCTTCCTGTGCGTGTTCAACTTCCTCGGCGGCGCTTCGGGCCTGTGGCTCGCCGCTGCCGGCCTGTCCGGTTTCGGCATCATGGTCTACACCGGCGTTATGCTGTCCACGCTGAAGGCGCACTCCTTCTGGAGCACGCCCGCCCTGCCGATCCTGTTCACCGTTTCGGCTCTGTCCACGGCTTGCGCCGGCATCATGCTGCTCATGGGCGGCTGGCCGGGCGTTGCCGCTGACATGCACGCCGCGCACGAGGTGCACAACCTGCTGCACACCTGCGACATCATCCTGGTGTTCGCCGAGATCACGATCCTCCTGATCATGGTCCTCTCGTTCCTGGGCGCTGGCAACCGCACCCAGCAGCGCGTCGCGAAGCGCTGGGTGAAGGGCAAGACCGCCCCGATCTTCTGGATCGGCATGATCGGCATCGGCCTGGTCATCCCGCTGATCTGCAACATCAGCGGCCTTGAGGGCCTTGCCACGGTCGCGAGCATCCTCGTGCTCTGCGGTGGCTGCCTGCTCCGCTTCCTGTGCGTGTGGTCCGACGACCGTCAGCCGCTGGAGGGCGAGAACCGCTACTACTGGCGCCATAAGCATGCCAACACGGACTTCGTGGGTCAGTACGTCAAGTCCGGCAAGGAGATGCAGCGCGGCCAGACCTTCGAGTACATCGACAACCTGTACTAAAGCGTCTGCCAAGCACAAGCACCACCAAGGGGAGCCCGAACCACTCGGGCTCCCTTTTTCGTTGTCTCGTTACAGGTCTATCCCGAACTGGATGGAGCGGCAGGCTGCCACGATTACCTCGTCCTTGCCTGAGTGGCGCTCGAGTTCGCGCGCGTAGGGGGCGGCGGCCTGCGCGTTCCCGGCGTTGGCGAGCAGAATGGTGGCCTGGGTGACGTATTGCCCGATGTCCACGGGAGAAACGGGAAGCCGCAGGCGCTCGAGCTCGCGCGCCGCGTTGAACGCCGACGTGCCGGCGGCGACATGCACGTCGCCGTTCTCCCGCATGCCGTTGAGAACCTGCCGGGACTTGGCGGCGTACTCGCCGTCGAGCGTGGCGTTGTAGGCGTGCACCGCGGTAGCCTCGTCCGCGCGTCCCGAGTTCCACAGCAGCATGCCCAGGTGGTAGTAGAGCAGCGCGCAATCGGCGCTCACGGCGCAGCAGCGGAGCCCGTCGATCAGCACGTTAGCCGCTTGTGCGAACAGGCCCTGCTCGGCGAGGACGTCGGCCTTGCGGTAGTAGGCGCTCGCCGTCGTGGGCGCGAGCGCGATGCAACGGTCGGCCTGCAGCTCGGCGGCGTGGAAGTCGCCTCTGCGCTGGTACAGGTCCGACAGCCCGAAACGCGCGTGGAAGAGCGCGCTCGGCGCTCGGTAGTATCGGGGGCGTTCCCCCTCCTCGGGAAGCGCCTCGATATCTCCCTGCAGGAACGCCTCGGCCTGTGCCGAAACCGCCAGCTCGTCGTCGAGCAGCACTACGGCCAGGCGCGAGAGCGGGTCGGCGGCATACAGCGGCCGCGCATCGGTGCCTTCGGGCGCAGCCGTCCCGGCCTCAAGCTCCTCCACGAGCGACTCGAGCCGCATGATGGCGGCCAGCGACGATTCGTCGGCATCGCCGCGCGCCAGGTCGATGGCGGCTGCATGGCCGCCGGAGTAATGCTCGGTGTCGATGTCGCAGATACGCTCGCAATGGAAGAGCTCCTGCGCTTCGGCGGGCAGCTCGCGCTCGTCCAACCAGGGCTCCATACGGCTCATGGGCGCATCGTCGCGGGGGACCTCGATCTGCTGGGTCTCGTGCTCGGGCGCCCTGCCGACCCAATCCAGGTGCCCTGCGCCGATCAGCTGCGCGAGCTCGGCGGGCTTGAACCTGAGCGAAGGGCTCGCGATCTCGTTCGAGTCGATGGCCACGAGCACCGACTGCACGAAGGACGCGCGGTCGAACTGGGCCACCACGAGCGGCTTTCCCCAAGAAGCGGTGTAGCCCGCAACGGTCGCCCGCTCGATCTTCTTCCCGCTCCCGAAGCTCGCGCATCCGAAAAGGCAAGTGAGCCGCAGCAGGTAGCACTCGTAAGCGCGCTGAAGCAAAGGCCCCGCCGCGTCCTCCTGCCCCTGCGCGATTTCGGGAAGGAAGCTGGCCGGCGGGCAGGTGAACACGACCGAGACGGCCTTCGAGGCATCGTCGTAGTCGAAGCGGAAGCTGTAGCGAAACGGCAGCTCCAGCGCGCGTAGGATCTGCGCGAGCCGCGTGCGCACGTCCCAGTCGCTCTGGGTGCGCACGTCCACGCCAAGCGTGGAGCGGTAGGTGTTGGGCTTCATGCTCCGCTGGAACACGGCGCGGCCGTTGCTCGCCACGTTGTCGGTGCAGCGCCAGTCGAGTTCGTGATAGTAGTCGAGCGATATATCGGACGCCGAGGCGATGGTGGGCAGCTCCACGCGCGCGCTGCGGAACCCCACTCCTGTTCGGATGAAGCCGCCGCCGAGGATTGAGATGCTGCGGCGAAGGCCTGTCTGCGGAGGGTCGTTCTCGTCGATGCCGTCGGCTACGGCGTCGCACAGGCACACGAGCCTGTTGAGCGCGCATTCCGTCGAAAGCAGCGTCGAGGTCGTGGGGTAGGAGCCCGGTCCCGCCTGCACGAGATGCGCGAGCTGCCCGTTCTCCGGCTCAATCACCTTGAGCCTCTGGGCCTGCGCGGAATGCACGAGCCGCTCTCCGCCAGCAGCGCGCAGCACCGAGGCCGCGTAGCGCTCGAACATCGTGGCACCCTCGCGGCTTCCGCGCTCGATGACGGCGGCGATGCCCTGCGCCGGGCTGTCGGAGTGCAGAAGGTCACGCATCGCAGCCTCCATGGCCTGCGATTCAACAGCCCCGATTCTCCTGTACTCGCCCTGCAACTTCGTGGCACCCTTCGGTCTCGTTTGCGGAATCGGATACAATATACAAGATGAATTGCCCGCCGAGCAGGAGGCATGTCGCGCTCAAGGCAGCTGCAGCGGTCGGCGGGGTTCAACAAGCGTTCGCATGTTGACGAGGGGGCTTCATGGACGAGTACGTATTCGACGATGCATTAGCGAAGAGCACGGTGACCTGCTCGTATCCAGGGCTCGAGGCCGTCCGCGTGAACAAGGGCGAAACCGATGAATGCACCTCGCTCTTCTTCCCGGGCTGCTCGTTCATCAACTACGCGATGCCGCTCGTGCAATCGGTCTACGACCTGCTTCACGGCGCCGGCGAGGTCGACGGCGTCTCGCTGCTCTGCTGCGGGAAGATCCTCGAGTACGAAGGCGACGGCGGCGTGCAACGTGCCGCCTTCGAGCAGGAGTTCCGCAATCACATCGCGCAAACGGGCATAAAGCGCATCGTGGCAGCTTGCCCGAACTGCGTCCGCGCTCTGCGCAAGCTGCTCGCGGTGGACGAGGCCACGGCAGGCATCGAGGTCGTGCCGCTCCCGCGCGTGCTCGTCGACATGGGCTACACGGTCGACCCCGAAACGGCCGCGTCCGTCGTGTACGCCGACGGCCGCATCGAGGAAGGCACGCCCATCACGTTCTGCCCGAAGGATTCGTGCCCCGACCGCGCGACGGGCGAGTTCGCCGACTCCCTGCGCGAGATCATGGCGGGCAATGCGCTCGTCGAGCCCAAGTTCGCGCGCAAGCGCTCGTACTGCTGCGGCTCGCGCCCGCGCGCCGCAGGTCACTACGACCTTGGCGACAAGATGGCCCGCCGCCACGGCACCCACGCGAAGGAGGTCGGCGCCAACGCGCTCGTCACCCCTTGCATCAGCTGCACGTTCTCCATCATGGGGGCAGGCTGCGAGGTACCCGTGTTCCACTACCTCGAGCTCCTCTTCGGCTGGAACATCCCCTGGTACCTCGCTGAGGGCTACATGAAGCTCCGCTTCCTGTTCGACGACGACGATTCCGCCCGAGACGTGCGAAGCTACAAAGGAATCGGCTAGCAAGCAACGGTACCGAAGACCACGCAACCCCCATTCCGACTAGTGTCAAGCTAGTATAATGCTTGGTATCAATCGGCTCGAGAAAAAGGCATCGAGTGAATGCAAAACGTTTACATAAAGCTTTCGCGCTGACGGGAGGCCTCATCACGTGTCTTTTGGCCGTGGCTCTCGCGATGTCGATCACGGCTGCACAGGCATTTGCTACATCAGAGGGGGAGCGCTGGGGAAAGCCTGACAGTGGGCGTGCCCGCCGACCGCTGCCCCGTCTTCTATGCGGATGCGAACACGGGCGAGCCCGTCGGCATAGGCGTTGACCTCATGCGTTACGCCGCGGAAAACGCAGGCTTCGCCCCGACGTTCCGTTTCGTGGCGGAGCCAACGCTGAAGGATGCCCTCGACAGCGACGCATATGACGTCGTCATGCCCTTCGGCAGCGCAATCGAGAGTGCTTCCGGACATGAGAGCGTCGTCTCGGACGACCTCATCAAGACGCCGTTCACGCTCGTGACCGTCGGCGATAGGGACCTTCCGACCCTGGAGAGCATCCACGTGGGCATGCCCAGATCGTTGGGCGGCGGCGCCGAGACGGTCGAGGATCTGTACCCCGGCATCGAGATCACCATGTACGAGACCATGGAAGAATGCGTGAAAGCACTGCGCGCCAGAGAGGTAGACGCCCTGTTGCACAATTCCTTCGTGTGGAGCTATGTGCTGCAGAAGCCCTCGTACGCCGATTTGAAGGTGCAGCCTTCCGCCATGTTCTCGATGGACTTCAAGGCGGGCGCGCTGGACACGCCGGAAGGGCGGGCGAAGATCGAGCGATTGAACAGCGGAATCGCCAAGATCGATGATACCCGTCGCCAGGCGATCGTCCTGGATTACACAACCCGGCGGCTGTACCGCTACGACATCTTCGATTACCTCTACCAGTATGGGCTGGCTGTGGTTGTGGTCACGTTGCTCGTAGCTGCCATCATCGTGATCATCTTGCAGAGGCGCCATGCGGTCAAGATGGAACAGGAAGAGAAGCTGCGCAACCTGGTTAACTATGACGCCCTGACCGGGGCGCTCAGCCTAGCGGGCTTCCGAAAGCGAGTCGAGGAGGTGCTGCGCGCCAATCCGGACGTTCCCTACATCCTCTCCTACAACAACATCACGAACTTCAAGTACATCAACGATCGCTTTGGGATGGAGGCCGGCGACGAGCTGTTGCGCTTCTGGGTCGACAGGTCTTTGCCGACGCTCGCTGAGGACGAGGCGATGGGTCGCCTCGAGGCCGACCATTTCGCGGTGTTTCGCCGCCTTGGGGGAGAGGAGAGAATTCATCGGGACGAGGAGAACGTGCTGAGCCCCTTGCGCAACTACTTCGTAGACCGAGGCGAAGGAGTGCGCGTCCAGATTTGCAGCGGCGGTTACGTGCTGGCGCCAGAGGACTACCAGATGCCCGATGTGGACCACATGCTCGACTGCGCGCGCGTTGCACGGCGGGGACTACAACCCCGATCAATGGGAGAAAGGCAGGCTTGCCGCCGACATCGTGAGCCACTTGCCTTTGGCCCTGCAATCGGGGGAGGTCGAGGTTTGGTACCAGCCCCAGGTGAACTACGATGCCGGCAAGGTCACCGGTGTGGAAGCCCTGTGCCGCTGGGATCACGACAAGCTCGGCTGGCTGCTGCCTTCCGAGTTCATCCCGGTATTGGAGGAATCCGGGCTCATCTACGATCTGGACCGCTTCGTATGGGAGAAGGTCTGTCAGGACCTACGTCGGTGGAACGAACGGGGCAAACGTCTTTCGGCTTCGGTGAACTTGGCGCGCAACGACATCCTAAAAGACGACAACATCGCCGGCCACCTTTACGACCTCGTCAAATCCCATGGCTTGAGTCCCGATCAGCTGAGGGTCGAGATAACCGAAACCGCGTACGTCGAGGACCCGGCCCTGCTCATCGCTACGACGATGAAGCTGCGCGAGCTCGGTTTTGCGGTGGAGATGGACGACTTCGGCAGCGGATACTCCTCCCTGCACATGCTCAAAGAGGTCCCGGTGGACCGCATCAAGCTTGACATGAACTTCCTCACCGGAACGGGCGACCCCGAGAAAGGCCGCGCCGTCGTGAGCAAGATGATAGAGCTCGTGAGCTTACTGGGCATGGACATGATTGCCGAGGGTGTGGAAACCGTCGAGCAGGCCCACTTCCTGCAGGAGAGGGGCTGCTCCGAAATGCAGGGGTACTACTTCTACAAGCCCATGCCGGTCTCCGATTTCGAGGCCGTCTTGGAGAAGGGCGATTTTGCGGTGAAGCGCGGATGAGCGCGCATCGGCTCCTTGAACGCTATACAATATAAGCGCAGATGAGGGAGCGTTTATACGGAGAATACATCTTGGAAGAACGGCAGCAGCAACAGCGGACGCCCATGCAGGAAACAGGGGGCGGCGTCCAATACATAAGCATCATGAGGACGCTTTCGAGCAAGCCTCTGGGATTCCTGGCAACGGCGGCGATCATGATCGCGCTCACCGTTGTCGTAAGCGTCTTCAACGTGCCCAACCCCAACATGATCCTTATCGCGGGGCTCGTCATATGCGCTTCGCTGTTCGGCTGGCCGGGAGGCGTGACCGCAGCGGTCGTCATGATGGCGTACACGTTGTACTTCTTCTCGACCGACCACAGCTTCACCGCCTTCACCGAGCAGAACATGCAGAAAGTCATCGTCTCTGCAATCGGGATCGTAATCGTGGGGTTCTTCGTATCGGCGCTGCGCGTCATCATTTCCCGGGAATTCAAGCAGCTCGAACGCATGAACTCCGAGCTCGAGGAAGACAACGAGCTGCTCGAGAAGGCCACGACCATCGACGCCCTCACGAACACGAACAATCGCTTCGGGCTGCGGCGCGATTTCTCGAATTACCTGGGCAAGGACATCCGCGTCATGATGATGGACGTCGATGGCTTCAAGGAAATCAACGACCAGTACGGTCACCATACGGGCGATTACGTTCTGAGCCAGGTCGGGGCCCATCTCACCGGCATCTTCGGGTCGGAGCACGTGTACCGCTACGGTGGCGATGAGTTCCTCATCATGCTCCCCAACACGAGCGATGGCGAATTCGACCAGATGACCGAGCGTCTCCGGCACGAGATCTCGCAGATCGCGCTAGAAGACACGGATGAAACCATCTCCTTCTCAGCCGGTTATACCTATGGAACTCCCGCCCTGCAAAGCGACCTGCGCTCGATGGTTCGCATCGCAGACGAGCAGCTGTACGAATCGAAAGGCGCCGGGAAAAACCGCATTACCGGATGCAAGTTCTCGCGCACCAAGAACCATGCGTCCACGCATCAAAAAGGCGCCCGCGGAGCGGTCGAGCCCGAGCGAGAGCTCCATCGGTGCAGCGGCGGGCGAACGGTTACAATGTCCCTATGACCGAAATCAAGCCGACAAACTGCCATTTCTGCGGGTACTGCTGCGCGTTCCTGGCCACCGTCGAGAACGGGCGGGTCGTGGACCTCAAGCCCGACCCCTCGCGCTACCCGTACGACGAGCGCATCCTCGCCGGCTGCCGGCGCTGGCGCATGAACCTCGACGTGCTCGACTCGCCGCGGCGCGTGAACCACCCGCTTCGCCGCGTGGGCGAGCGCGGCTCGGGCGAATGGGAGCGCGTGAGCTGGGACGAAGCGCTCGACGACATCGCGCGCCGCCTCACCGCGCTGCGGCCCGCACGCGAGCTTCTGGCCGCTGCACCGCTTCATGAACCTGTTCGGCAGCCCCAACAACATGGGCATCGGCCAGATCTGCTGGAACCCGCGCATCTGGATGGACGCCATCACGTTCGGCTGGACGGGCGAGGCCAACATCGTCTTCGGCGTCACGGACGCGCTGTTCATCTGGGGAACGAACCCCGCGCAATCCGACAACTCCGCGTTCTGGCAAACCATCCGCGCGGCGGGCAAGTCCGACGACATGACGCTCGTGTGCGTCGACCCGCGCTTCACGCAGGTGGCAGGCTGCGCCGACCTGTGGCTCGCCCCCAGGCCAGGCACCGACTGCACGCTGGCCCTGGGCATGCTCAACGTCATCATCAGCGAGGGCCTGGAAGACCGCGCGTTCGTGGACGAGTGGTGCCACGGCTTCGACGAGCTGGCCGAGCACGTAAAGCCCTTCACGCCCGAATACACCGGCGAGTTCTGCGACGTGCCGCCCGCAGACATCGTGCGCGCGGCGCGCATCTTCGCGCAAGGCCGCACGGCGCTCGTCAGCGGCCGCGGCATCGACCAGGTGGGCAAATCCGTCGCGCCCACGCACCGCGCCATCTGCTGCCTGCGCGCCATCACGGGAAACGTCGACCGCGCGGGCACGTTCATCCTCAACGATGCGAGCGACTTCACGAGCGAGGTCGACTTTGAACTCAGCCCACAGCACGAGGAAGAGCTGCGTCCGTACTGCCTGAACGAGGGCGTGGCGCCGCTGCAGTGCTTCACGGGCTACGACCTCGTGCGCGAGCAAACCGAGAAACTGGGCCGGCGCCTGCCGATGCGCTACATGACGTCCTCGAGCCCCCACCTGGTGCTGCACGCCATGGAAACCGGCGAGCCCTACCGCGTGAGCGCCCTCATCGTCAACGCCACCAACCCGCTCGTCACGTACGCCGACACGCGCCGCGTGTTCCGCGCGCTCATGGGCCTCGAGCTCATCGTGGTGCTCGACTACTACATCACGCCCACCGCGGCCATCGCCGACTACGTGCTGCCGTGCGCGGGCGCCATCGAGCGGCCCATCTTCCAGATCCACGGGGGAGTGGCCAACTTCGGCTACGGTGGCCCCGCGGCCGTCGAGCCGTACTACGAGCGCAAGACCGACTACGACATCTTCCGCGCGCTCGGCCAGCGCATGGGCCAGGACGAAGCGTGGCCCGACGAAACCCTCGCCGACGCGTTCGCCACGCAGCTCGCGCCCACGGGCTGGGATTGGGAAGCCTACTGCTACTACGGCGCCTACAGCAAGGCCCCGGTGGAGGAGAAGCACCTGCTGCCCGGGCCCGACGGCAAGCCGCAGGGCTTCGCCACTACGACGGGCAAGATCGAGCTCGCGAGCGAGCTGTTGCCCAAGCTCGGCGGCCAGCGCCTCCCGGAGCAGGGGCCGTTCATGCGCCTGTGCTCGCCGAGGCTCGTGGAAGTTGCCACCGCGCAGGGCGCCCATCACGTGGAAATGCTCACGGGCAGCCGCAAGCAGCCCTACAACGCCTCGATGTACCTGGACAACCCGGCGTTCCGCAAGAACGTGCCGGGCCCTGTGGTCGAGATGAGCCAGAAGACGGCCGACGACCTGGGCCTGAAGCCGGGCGACGTCGCGCGCCTGACCACCGAGAAGGGCGAGGCGCGCTTCACCGTGGCCATCGCGAAGATGCGCGACGACCTGATCAGCGTCGACTACGGCTGGTGGCATCCCGAGAACGGCATCCCCAAGGCGCCCGATTTCGGCGGCATCTGGGAGAGCAACGTCAACGTGCTCACGAGCTGCGAGCTGCAGGAGCCCCTCATCGGCACCTGGGCCTACAACGCCATCGACTGCATGATCCGCAAGTCGGGCACGCCCCTCACGTGGTAACGGGCGAAACGGCGAAACCAGCCCCGCCGGCCCGCCTCGCGTGGAGATACCTTACACATACGCCACTATTCGAGCACGGCCACGCGGCAACCATCCTTCTGGGGTACAATACGAAAGTTGCAAAGTTACAGGAGGAAACGAATGGCAGAAAAGAAACAAGCGCTGCTCATATTCACGAAACCGCCGATCTCGGGCGTGGTGAAGACGCGCATGACAACCGAATACGGCGGGTTCCTGACGATGGAGCAGGCGGCTCAGTTCTACAAGTGCTGCTTCTACGACGTGTGCGAAATGGGCATGCAGGCCCTGCAGGAGCTCCAGCAGGCAAACGACGAGCTGGTGGCGGCCGACCCCGAAGCCGACAAGATCACGTACGACTTCTTCTGCTCCACCACGCCGGCCAGCAGCCTCGAGCAGGTGAAGGAGCTGTTCAAGCGCTCGGACATCTGGCCCATGGAGGTCAACTTCATCGTCGACAAAGGCAAGTCGTTCGACGAGCACTTCAACGACGCCTACCAGCAGATCTTCGCGCTGGGCTACGAGCACATCGTCGCCATCGGCGGTGACGTGCCCACCATGCCGAAGAGCCACATCATCCAGTCGTTCCAGTGGCTCGACTACTTCCAGAGCATCGGCAAGCCCGGCTTCGTGTACGCGCCGTGCCAGGAGTGCGGCACGTCGCTCGTCGGTTTCAGCCACAACACGGTCATGGACCACACGGGCGTCTACTACAACATGGAGGGCCGCCCTGCGCTCGACGGTTACATGGAGAAGCTGCAGGAGGCCGGCGTGCCTTCCGCGTACTTCGATCCGGTAGCCGACGTCGACGAGGTCACCGACCTCGGTCACGCCATCTCGTGCATGAAGGCCATCCGCCTGGCGGCGCAGTACCAGCCGCTGTTCGTGCCGCGCCGCACGCTCGCATGGGTCGAGCTCATGGGCATCACCGTCAGCACGCCGCCCAACGAGAACCACGACCCGCGCGACATGCTCGACGGCGACGAGGAGCCGCAGGAGCTCTCCATCGAGGAGCAGCAGCGCATCGCGAAGGGCATGACCGCCATCCGCGAGGCGCAAGCCGCCGAGAACGCCTACGAGGCCAGCAAGTACTAGTGAGTCAGAGGGGCCGGGCCCCATCGACTCATCGGGAGGAACCGCATGTCCGAGCACTTGCACGATACATTAGCCGTCTGCCCCGAGTGCTTGCAGGCGCTCAAGGCCGACGTGTACGCCGACGACGGGGGAGTCGTGTGGATGACGCGCACGTGCCCCGAGCACGGCCAGTTCGACACGCGCATCTGGCCTGACGTGGACCACTACCGCTGGCTCACGGCTCAGGCCATGCCCAAGACCGCACCGTGCAACACCATCCCGGCCACGGCGCCGTGCCCGTTCGGCTGCGGCACGTGCAGCCGTCACGAGCGCCGCGGCACGCTGCTCGAGATCGAGGTCACGTGGATGTGCAACCTCAAGTGCCCCGTGTGCTTCATGAGCGCCGACACCGAGGAGCACGACCCGAGCATCGATGAGATCGGCGCCATGTACGACGTCATTGCCGACGCCGTGGGAACAGACGGCGCCGTGCAGCTGACCGGCGGCGAGCCCACGTGCCGCAAGGACCTTCCCGAGATCATCCGCATGGGGCGCGAGAAGGGCTTCTGGGGAATCGAGCTCAACACGAACGGCATCGTTCGATGGCCTCACCGGCGACGTGTACGAGGCCACGTGCGGCCGCGACATCCTCGACATCAAGCTGCGCTGCGTCGAGCGCTGCCGCGAGGCGGGCGTGCAGGTGGTGCTGTGCATGACCATCCTCGCCGGCCTCAACGACGACCAGCTCGGCGACGTGCTGCGCTTCGCATGCGAGAACTCCGACGTTGTGGCGGGCCTCGCGCTGCAGCCCGCGTTCACCTCCGGCCGCTTCGACGCGCGCCAGGCCACGGGCATGACCGCGGGCGACACCATCTTCAAGCTGGCCGAGCAATCCGACGGCCTCATCAAGGTCGAGGACATCTGGCCGCTCGGCACGTCCAACCCGCTCTGCGACACGGGCGTGTTCCTGGTGAAGGGCCCCGCGCCGGCAGGCGTCGACGAGCACCCGAGCGGGTTCTGGCCGGCCACGCGGTTCATCACGGTGGACGAGTACCACGAGGGCTTCAGCCCCGACAGCCCGCAGGGCTCGGTGTTCTACGACATCCTGTCGAAGAAGGGCGTCTACGTGGCCGACGGGCTGTCCATCGTCATCATGGACTACATGGATGCCTACACCATGGACATCCAGCGCCTGCGCGAGTGCTCGATGATGGTCACCGTGCCCTCTGGCCAGGCCATCCCGTTCTGCTCGTACCACCTCACCGACGCCAAGGGCTGCCGCGTGTACCCGCCCTGGATGAAGGAAGAGCTGCGCGCCGGCAAGGTGGACAACGACCTGGTGGTGAAGTACTTGCTAGGGGAAAACAATGGCTAACGAGGTTTCTTATTCCATAACCATCAACCGCGAGGCGTGCATCAAGTGCGGGCTTTGCGAGAAGTTCTGCCCGACCGAGGTGTACATCATGGACGACGGCCCGCAGCCCGTGCATCCGGAGTGGTGCTGGGGGTGCGAGACCTGTTCGGGGAATTGCCCGCAGGACGCCATTACGGTCGAGGCCAATCCCGACGCGCTGGCGGCCGACGACGACCATCCGCGCGCAAAACTCATCGACGACGAGACGGCTGCCACCTACAAGGAGTGGGCGGAAACGCTGCGCGACGTGCTGCAGTTGCGCTGGCATCCCGTGGGCGTGCGGCTCATCCGCAAGGGCGAGCCTTACCCCGAGGGCGTGCAGATCCCCAAGGAGCGCATGCGCTACTGCCAGTCGATGATGGCCGCGCGCCGCGGCGTGTCGCTGCTCATGCCGGCCAACCGCCACTCGTGTCCCGACGGCACGTCCATCCTCGGCCTCACCGAGGTGCCGCCGAAGCTGGCCTCCGGCGAGATCTACATCCTGTTCCACAAGCTCGACACGCAGGAGGCCGCGAGCCGCATGGTCAACGAGCGCCCGATGCTCGAGCCGTACTCGATGGACGCCACCTGCGTGTTCCCGCTCGACGACGCCAAGGCCAACGTCGACGTCGTCTCCATCATGGGCAACCCCGAGCAGATGATGTGGCTCTCCATGGCCACGTCGTACTACACGGGGCACCGCCACGACTTCCACGCGTCGGCAACTCGCACTGCGTCGAGGTGACGCTGCTGCCCATGCGCGACAAGAAGATCAACATCTCGTTCGGCTGCTACGGTGGCCGCGCGAGCTCTGATGTGGGTGACGATATGATGATGATGGGCGTGCCGGTCGAGCTCATGCCCGACATCGTCAAAGGCGTCCGCGAGCTCTCGAAGCGCGTCATCCCACAGGAACGCGACAAGATCTACCTGCCTCCCATGCGCGGGTAAATTGCGAAACGAGGAACGATGGCCGACCTGTTCACCATACGCGACGCGCGCGAGGCCGACATGGACCTCGTGAACTCGTATGCCCACGCGGCGGGCATGGACCGCATGCCGGGCATCGAGCGCATACGCGTGGCAGTGAACGAGGACGACGTCGTGGTTGGCTTCTGCCGCCTGCAGGACGACGTGAACGGCATCGCGTACGTCAACCCCATCGTCACCTACGAGGCGTGGCGAGGCTACGGCGTGGGGCGCGCGCTCATCGAGGACGCGCATGCGCTTGCCGGCGAGTTGCGGCTCATATCGCGCGGCACGAGCGAGGGCTTCTACCGTAAGCTCGGCTTCGTGGAGATGCCCTGGGAAGACGTGGACCTCGAAGCGGCCGAGGAAGACTGCGATAACTGCCCCTACCGAGAATCCTGCGGCCCCGTCCCCATGCGCCTCGCATAAAAAGAGGGGGACGGCGAACCGTCCCCGGAAGATGCGCTGTTTCTAGCTTTTACCAGGTCCTGAAGGGGAAGGCGTTCGAGCCACCGTCCTCGGCGGCAGGCTGGCTCGCAACAGGTTCAACCTGGGGCTGGCTCACGGCAGGCTCAACCTGGGGCTGGCTCGCAGCAGGCTCAGCCTGGGGCTCGCTCACGGCCTCAACCTCGTTCTCGACCACAGCTTCCTCAGCAGCGGTCTCGGTCTCGCCGATCCACTTCTCGCCCATGGTGCCGTCCTCGTTCACATGCACGCAATACGGCGTGTCGGGCACGTCGATGCCGAGCGCGGTGGAGGCGTAGCGGCGCAGGTCCTCGATGGTCATCTTGTAGCAGGCCAGCGCGTCAATCCAGCGCCGCAGGCACTGGCGGCCCTTGTCGGTGAGCTCGAACATGCGCTTGGCCGAACCCTCGCGCGGCGTTTCCCACCACGACGTCACCAGCTCGGCTTCCTCCATGCGCTTGAGCGCGCGGTAGACGCCCGTCGCGTCGGGCTTCTTGCCGCTGAACATGGGGGAGTGCGCCGCCTGCTGCACGATGATGTAGCCGTGCATCGGCTTGTTGTTGGCGGCGAGGATCGTGAGGATGGTCGGCTGAGAAAGCTTGCTCAGCGACTTGCCCAACGTCGCGCACTCGATCATTTCCTCGTCGGTCTTCGGATGGCATGCGCTCCAAAGCTGTTCCATGGCGGGTCCCCTTGTTCTTCTACAGCGTTCGCCCGCAAACGGAGCGGGAGCAAAACGCACGGACTCAATAAATGCAAAGCCATAGTATCACATTTCTCACAATGGTTAAGCTTCCCGAATACTCTCATAACTTGACTATTGGCACGGGCCACTAGCTGCCATCAGGGAAATCGCATGGAGTATTGGCCCGGCGGGCGGGGAAAATTATTTGCGCATGCTAGTATTTCAAGCAAGGTAGATAAGGAAAGGACCCTATGCACGCACTTGCGCTCGCGCTCGTTCTGATGGCCACGGTGCTGGCCTCGGCGGTGCTCGACCAGCTGCTGCCGCGCGTGTCGCTTCCCCTCATCCAAATCGCGTGCGGCATCGCCGTGGCGCTGATCGCCGGCGAGCGCGTCGAGATCGCCCTCAACCCCGAGCTCTTCCTCGTGCTGTTCATCGCGCCGCTGCTCTTCAACGAGGCGCGCGAGGCCGACAAGACCGCCCTGTGGAAGAACCGCCGCACCATGCTCTCGTTCGCCATCGGGCTCGTCGTGGCCATCGTGCTCGGCGTCGGGTTCGTCACGCATGCGCTCGTGCCGTCCATCCCGCTGGCCGCGGCGTTCGCCCTCGGCGCGGCGCTCGGGCCCACCGACCCCATCGCCGTCGCGTCCATCTCGCAAGAGGCGGACATTCCCAAGCGCCAGCAGACCACGCTCCAGGGCGAGTCGCTGCTCAACGACGCGTCGGGCATCGTGTCGTTCCAGCTCGCCGTGTCGGCCACGGTCACGGCCACGGTCCTCAGCTTCGAGGGCGAGGAGCTCTTCGCCGAAACCGGTCTGGGCACGTTCGTGCTCGAGGCCATCGGCGAGTTCCTCATGGAGTTCTTCGGCGCGCTGCTCATCGGCATCCTGTTCGGCTACGTGCTCGCCAAGTTCGCGAACAAGGTGCGCGACATGGGCCTCGAGAACACGACGTTCCACGTGATGCTCGAGGTGCTCACGCCCTTCGTGGCCTACCTGCTCGGCGAGGTCGTGGGCGTGTCCGGCATCATCCTGGTGGTGGCCAGCGGCATCACGATGTCGCTCGTGCCGCGCGACATCGGGCTGTCCACGTCGCGCATGAACATCGTGTCGACGAGCGTATGGCACGTGATCACGTTCACGCTCAACGGCATCGTGTTCGTGCTGCTGGGCACGCAGCTGCCGTCGTCGTTCGGCGACATCTGGGTGGATGAAGGCGTCGACAACTTCGTCCTGACCACCAGCATCCTGGCGATCACGCTGGTCATGCACGGCATCCGGTTCCTGTGGACGCTCTGCTCCGACGCCTACGATTTCCACAAGCGCGGCGTGAAGCCCACGGTCGGCGAGCGCCTGCGGTCGGCGGCCATCATGACGTTCGCGGGCTCGAAGGGCGCGATCACGCTCGCCATCATGTTCTCGCTGCCGTTCACGATCATGACCGGGTTGCCGCAGCAAACGGCGTTCCCGCAGCGCGACCTGCTCATCTCCCTCTCGTGCGGCGTCATCCTGGTGTCGCTTCTGCTCGCGACGTTCATCGTCCCGGTGCTCGCTCCGCGCAAGCGCGAGGAGGACACGGCCCAGCGCGAGCGCGATAAGGAGGCCGAGGCCGAGATCATGCGCCGCGTGATCGAGGAGCTCACCGCGCGCCAGAACGAGGAGAACCGCAAGGCGCTCTCGCAGGTCATCGCCAGTTACAACGACCGCCTCGAGCACTTCAAGGCAGAGGAGGACCTCGAGGACGAGTCCGACACCGAGTTGCGATTGATGGTGCTCAACTGGGAGCAGGAATACGTGCTCGACCTCATCGAGAAAGACGAGGTTCCCGCCGAAGAGGGCTACAAGTACCTGAAACGTGTCGCCAAGATCGAATCGATGCTCGAGCGCGGGAAGAACCTCAGGCTGCAATTCTTGAAATGGCTGCGCCGCGAGCGCACGAAGATGCGGAAGCGCTGGAACAAGTTCCGCAAGCGCAAGCACGGGGAAGGCCCCAGGACATCCGGCCGCATCATTCGCGACATCCAGGTGCGCACCGACGTGTACATCATCGAGCGCCTGAAAGAGGAAATGACCAACTCCGACCTGCAGTCCGAAAAGATCAGCCAGCTCATAAACGAATACGAACGAGCCGTCTTCCTCCTAAGAGGCCCGGCCCCGTCCATAACCGCCATAACCCAAAACGCCGAACTAGACCTAAACGCCACCCGCCTAGCTCTAAGAATAGAACTAGAACAAATCCAACAGGCTTACGAAGAAAAACGAATCTCCCGCCAAGCCGCCCAAAAAATGAGAGAAGCCGTATACGTAATGCAACTAGACCTAGAAGACTACGTATAACCCCCCTCCTTCTTCCCCCCCCCCCAGATGCGCGCTTCCCCCAAATAGTATTCAAAGTAGGAAAGAGTAGCCCTCGCTGGTGGCGGGAGGGGGCGTAGCCGCTTCCGCAGGTACAAAATTTAATTACATAAGCGAACCGAGGACGCCGTAGGCCTAGCCCCCTCCCGCCACCAGCGAGGGCGGACAGGAGGTTACATCCTCTCAGGAGCGCTTACGCCTAGCAAGCTCAAAGTCAAAGCCAGCACAACCCGACAAGCATCAGCCAACGCCAGTCGCGCGTCACGCAGCGCGTCTTCTTCCCCAATAATGTGACAATTCGTATAAAACTGATGAAACACCCCAGCAAGCTCCTGCGCATAATGCGTCAACCGGAACGGCGCACGATCGCGAGCCGCAGCTGCGACCACTTCCGCAAAATCGTCCATCTTCCGCATAAGCGCAAGCTCAGACTCATGCACAAGCGGCGTCAGGTCCACGTCTGCGGGAATCTCGCATTCGGCCTTGCGCAGGATCGAGCAGATGCGCGCGTGAGCGTACTGCACGTAGTAGACAGGGTTCGAGGCGTCCTGCTTCTTGGCCACCTCGATGTCGAAGTCGATCATCTGGTCGGACGAGCGCGACAGCATGAGGAAGCGCGTCGCGTCGACACCGACCTCGTCCACGAGCTCCTCGAACGTCACCATCTCGCCCGTGCGCTTCGACATGCGAACGGGCTCGCCGTCGCGCAGCAGGTTCACGAGCTGCCCGAGCACCACCTCGAGCATGCCGGCGTGCCCCCAGGCCTCCATCATGGCCTCGCAGCGCTTGATGTAGCCGTGGTGGTCGGCGCCCCAGATGTCGATGAGGCGGTCGAACCCGCGCTGCACCTTGTCGTAGTGGTAGGCCATGTCGCTCGTGAAGTAGGTCAGCTCGCCGTTGGCCTTGATCAGCACGCGGTCCTTGTCGTCGCCGAACTCGGTGGAGCGGAACCACGTGGCGTCCTCGGCCTCGAAGATGTAGCCGCGCTCGCGCATGACGGCGAGCGCCCGGTCGACGGCCGACTTGCCGTCGTCGTCGAGCACGTACAGGTCGCGCTCGCTGAACCACTTGTCGAAGGTGGTGCCGAAGCGCTCGAGCAGCGAGCGCTGGTTCTCGAGCATCTCGCGGTACCCGATCTCGCGCAGCGCGACGCGGCGTTCGTCTTCGGGCATGTCCTCGTACTTGTTGCCCTCGCGGTCGATGATCCCCTGGGCGATGTCAGCCACGTACGCGCCGCCGTAGCACTCCTCGGGCATCTCGACGTCGTGCCCGAGCAGCTGCAGGTAGCGCACGGCGATGGAATTGCCGAACACGTCCATCTGCGTGCCATGGTCGTTCACGTAGAATTCCTCGAACACGTCGTAGCCCGCATGCCGCATAACGCGCGCCATCGAATCGCCAAGAGCCGCCCAACGCCCATGCCCAACATGCATAGGCCCCGTGGGGTTGGCGGAAATGTATTCCAGATTAACCTTGCGCTCGCCATCGGGAACCGACCCGCGCCCAAAGTCAAAGCCCTGCTCCCGAACACCAGCAACAACGCCCTGAAGCGCCGCATCGGTGAGTCGGAAGTTAATGAACCCAGGCCCCGCGATCTCTGCAGACTTAATCAGATCGTTCTCAGGAAGATGGTCAACGATAGCCTGAGCAATCACCCGAGGATTAGCATGAGCAAGCTTGGCCGACCGCATAGCCACGGTAGAAGCCCAGTCCCCATTCTCGGGGTCGCGAGGCCGCTCAAGCCCAGCCTCAGGCACTTCATCCATAACCAAAGCCCCATCAGCAAGAGCACCAGAAATAGCCCCATCAACAACAGCTTCCAAAGATTCCCGAATCTGCATAAATCTCCTCTTCAACAAAAAAGTCCCGCCCATTGTAATCCATCAACCCAAAATTGCCCCGAAGGCAGCCAGCCAAAGATAAAGTCGCAACAAGAATTCCTTCCAGCGGAACAGCGTAGCCCTTTGGTTCTCGGGGATGGGCGTCAGCCGCTTCCGCAGGTACAAAATAATTCAATTAAAGCTAACCGAGGACGCTGTAGGCGGACGCCCATCCCCGAGAACCAAAGGGCGGACAGTGGGCAAGACGTGTCATTTGCGACCATTCCTGTTGCAATCACATGTTCCTCGTGTACAATTGCAAGTTGGTGATATGCGATTTCTTTGAAAACGCTGCTAAAACGAATACGAACAGGGGAGTAAAGACATGGCCATCAATCTTGCGTCCGAGCACTTGGCAGTCATCAAGGTAGTAGGCGTCGGCGGCGGCGGCACTAATGCGGTCAACCGCATGGTCGAAGCCGGCGTGCAAGGCGTCGAGTTCATTGCCGTGAACACCGACCGCCAGGCGCTGCTGATGTCGGACGCCGACAAGACCATCCACATTGGCGAGGACCTCACCCGCGGC
Source organism: uncultured Coriobacteriaceae bacterium (assembly GCA_902764575.1). Lineage (GTDB taxonomy): Bacteria > Actinomycetota > Coriobacteriia > Coriobacteriales > Eggerthellaceae > UBA9715. Next base: position 1,487 of record CACWWI010000021.1, on the reverse strand, counting down.
CTGGGCGCCGGCGCGAACCCCGAGGTGGGCGCGCAGGCTGCCGAGGAGAGCCGCGACGAGATCCGCGAAGCGCTGGCCGAGGCCGACATGGTGTTCGTCACCGCGGGCGAAGGCGGCGGCACGGGCACGGGCGCGGCGCCGGTCATCGCGCAGATCGCCCGCGAGGAAATCGGCGCGCTGACGGTGGGCATCGTCACCAAGCCGTTCTCGTTCGAGGGCCGCATGCGCCGCAACCAGGCCGAGCAGGGCGTTGAGCTGCTCAGCCAGAAGGTCGACACGCTCATCGTCATCCCGAACGACCGCCTGCTCGAGGTCGTCGACAAGAAGACGAGCATGCTCGACGCGTTCCGCATCGCCGACGACACGCTGCGCCAGGGCATTCAGGGCGTCACGGACCTCATCACCATCCCCGGTCTGATCAACCTCGACTTCGCCGACATCCGCACGGTCATGAAGGACGCCGGCACGGCCATGATGGGCATCGGCCTGGCGAGCGGCGAGAACCGCGCGCTCGAGGCGGCCCAGCAGGCCACCAGCTCCAACCTGCTCGAGACTTCCATCGCGGGCGCTTCCCGCGTCCTGTTCTCCATCGCCGGCGGCCCGGACCTCACGCTCACCGAGGTCGACGCTGCGGCCCGCACCGTCGAGGCCTGCGCCGACGAGAACGCCAACATCATCTACGGCCAGATCGTCGACGAGTCCATGGGCGACACGGTGCGCATCACCGTCATCGCCACCGGCTTCAAGGCCGACGCCTTCAACGTCACCAGCCGTCGCGATCGCACCAACCCGCGCAACGATCTCTTCGCAACCAATGCGCAGGACAGCGCCGCGGCCGCCTCTTCGGCCATGTCGCCTGTTCCGGCGCCCTCGCCGCTGTCGTCGTCCGCGCCGGTCAACACGGCGCCGCGCGTCACCGTGTCGGGTCCGTCCAACCGCATTGACGACGAGGACTACATCCCCGACTTCCTCAAGAGGCGCTAGGGAGTGGCCGGAAAGCTTCCAATACCGAGTCTCGATGCGCTCCCGATGGGGGCGCATCGCCTTTTTGTGCTCACGGACCAGCCGCTGTTCCAGGCGGTTGGCGTGCGCCTAGCCTTCACGGGCCGCAGCGGGGGAGTGAGCGAAGGCGGGTACGCGTCGCTCAACATGGCGTGGCACGTGGGCGACGACCCTACGCGCGTCCAGCGCAACCACGAGATCGCGATGGATGCGCTCGGGTGCGCCGGCATGCCGCTCGTGATGCCCGACCAGGTGCACGGCACGCACGTCGTGACGGTAAGCGATGTGAGCGACGCCGACCGTGCACAAGAGGAAGCCGTCGCAGGCGCCGATGCCGTGGTGGTGGCCTCGCCGGGCGTGGCGGTGCTCATCAACTCCGCCGATTGCCTCTCGACGATCATCGTGTCGCCCACGGGGCGGTTCGCCATCGCGCATGCCGGTTGGCGCGGCGCGGTAGCGGGGATTGCCGGAAAGGTCGCGCGGGC
>CACWWI010000020.1 GCA_902764575.1 uncultured Coriobacteriaceae bacterium | reverse complement strand
CTGCACTCCCGCTCCGAAGAGCTTCACGGCGGCGCGCTCCATTGTGTCGGGCGTGTACGCGCGGATGTCGTCGAGCGGCGTGAGCGCGTCGATCTTGCTTGTGCCGGCGCCCGCCTTCACCCGCAGCTGGGCGAGCAGCGGGAGCGGGGTCGCCTCCACCGCCGTCTGGGCGTACGCGATTGCGCGGTCGATGTCGTCGACGGTCTCGAAGCCGACGACCGACGCCCCGAACTCCTCCATGGCGGCGATCGCCTCGGGCCAAACCTGGGCGTCCATCACCTTGCGCCTTGCCTCGGGGAGAGGAGGTGGGGCGGTTTCCTCCACGGGGACGAGCGTGCCGAAGGAAACGCCGCCATCGGCTGCGGCGTCGCTGCGCGCGGCGGGGCGCGCGATGGTTTCCTCGGGCAGCGTGCCGCCACCCTCGCCGATCGTCACCGAGGCGACCTGGGCAACGCCCATGAGCGCGCATTTCAGGTCGGAAATCGATGTGAACCCGTTGAGGAAGAACGCGTCGAACGCACCCTCGCCGAACGCCCGTGCGGCGTCGGCGTACTGCGCGCGGTTCTCGTTGAGCGAGTCTTTGGAGGCGGCGTCGAGCGGAAGGCCGCAGGGGCCGATTTCCGCTAGGACGTGCTGGGGCTTGAGCTCGTTGGCAAGGTCGAGTGCGGCCTGCGCCAGCTTGGCGGCGTCGCCGTCCATCCGAACATGCGCGAGCCGGGCGCGCGTGATGTCCTCGGTCGTGGTGACGAGGCACTGGGCGCCCGCCACGAGCTCGAGCTTGAGGGCGTCCTGCACGACGTCGGGCTCCATGAGGTTGAGATACTGCAGGTCGCGCGCGGCGTCGACGCCCTGGCGCGCGAGCGTTGCATCGATGGGAGCGGAGAGCACGAGCATGTCGTGATGGAATCGCAGTTGGATGTCGGGCATGGCGGTCCTTTCGCTCAAGACCGCTCAATGATACCGCACGGCGGGCGCCCGGATGGCTTTCTCGGGCGGCGCAAAGATGACTGGAAGGTTACGGGTTCACAATTTGTCCACGTGTCCTGCGCAAATTGAGCGAATCCGCGTCACATCGATTTCAAAGCCGTTTTTTATAATAGCGTCAGCATAAGGAAGGTTCCCCTCTTTCCAAGTGCAACTGCTTCGAGCAGTAGCGGTGCCAAGACACCGCATCATCCCCTCCTTAAGACGAGGCCCGCCACCGGCGGGCCTCGTCGATTCTGGGGCAAAGGCGGGCGTATGTGGTCAGGCCCTATCGACTCATCGAAGATGCTGGTACGGGCGGGGTTTTAGGGTAGAATAGCTGAATGCGAAAATTCCGAGAGGGAAGGTCCCTATGCACTATATGACAACAGCGGAAATCCGCGAGAAATACCTGCGCTTCTTCGAGGAGAAGGGGTGCAAGCGGATGCCGTCGTCCTCGCTCATCCCCGACGACCCCTCGTTGCTGCTCACGAGCGCGGGCATGGTCCAGTTCAAGCCGTACTTCCTGCACGTGAAGGAGTTCGACCCTGCCTATATCGGGGCGACCACCGTCCAGAAGTGCGTGCGCACCAGCGACATCGACATCATCGGCACGACGGGCCGCCACCTGAGCTTCTTCGAGATGATGGGCAACTTCAGCTTCGGCAAGTACTTCAAGAAGGAGATGTGCGCCTGGGCGCTCGAGTTCTCGACCGACGTGCTGGAACTTCCCATCGAGAAGCTGTACTTCACCGTGTTCGAGGACGACGACGAGACCATCGAGATCTGGAAGTCGCTCGGCATCGAGGACAGCCACATCAGCCGCCTCGGCGAAGACGACAACTTCTGGCGCGCCGGCCCCACCGGCCCGTGCGGCCCCTGCTCCGAGCTGTACTACGACCAGGGCCCCGAGTTCGGCTGCGGCAAGCCCGACTGCGCGCCGGGTTGTGACTGCGACCGGTTCCTCGAGTATTGGAACTGCGTGTTCACGCAGTTCGACGGCCAGGAGGACGGCTCGCTCGCCCCGCTTCCCACCAAGAACATCGACACGGGCCTCGGGCTCGAGCGCACGGCCGCCATCATGCAGGGCGTGCAGTCCAACTACGAGACCGACGTGCTCCGCAGCCTGGTCGCCGTGGGCGAGCACCTCTCGCGCAAGAAGTACGACGGCAACATGATCCCCGGGTCGCTTTCGCCGGAACAGGCCAAGGTCGACCTGTCGCTGCGCATCTGCGCCGACCACAGCCGCTCGGTGAGCTTCATGATCGCCGACGGCATCCTGCCCTCCAACGAGGGCCGCGGCTACGTGCTGCGTCGCCTGCTGCGCCGCGCCGTCATGCACGGGGTTGCGCTGGGCATCGAGCCCCCGTTCCTTGGCAGCTACTTCGAGCAGATCATCGAGCTCATGGGTCACGTGTATCCCGAGATCGTCGACAACCGCGAGCTCGTCGAAAGCGTCATCCGCAGCGAGGAAGAGCGCTTCGGCCGCACGCTGCGCACGGGGCAGGCGTATTTGGAGGAGGCGCTGCAGGACCTCGGCGATTCCACCGTGCTGCCGGGCGAGGCGGCGTTCAAGCTGCACGACACCTACGGTTTCCCCGTCGAGGTGACGGTCGAGATGTGCGAGGAGAAGGGCATCTCGGTTGACATGGAGGGCTTCGAGGCGTGCATGGCCGAGCAGCGCGACCGCGCCCGTGCCGCCACGAAGGACGACGCCGAGGCCGCTTGGTCGACGTACGGCAGCATCGAGGCCGACATCTTGAGGGAGGTCGGCGCCACCAAGTTCGTCGGCTACGAGGGCACCGAGGCGAAAGCGCGCATCGTCGCGCTCGTGCGGGACGGGCAACGCGTTGCCTCGATCGCCGAGGGCGAAGAGGGCGAGATCATCCTGAACACCACGCCGTTCTACGCCGAGATGGGCGGTGAGGTCGGCGACACCGGCGTCATCGCGACAAACGACTCCACGGCCGAGGTCGTGGACACGAAGGCCCCCGAGAAGGGCCTCACGTGCCACTACGTGAAGGTGACGGGCGGCCGCCTGATCGAGGGCGAGCAGGTTGTCGCGACGGTCGACGCCGAGCGCCGCGCGCGCATCACGCGCAACCACACGGGCACGCACGTGCTGCACGCAGCGCTGCGCGACGTGCTGGGCGAGCATGTGAACCAGGCGGGCTCCTACGTCGGGCCCGATCGCCTGCGCTTCGACTTCACGCATTTCCAGGCGGTCACGCGCGACGAGATCAGCCAGATCGAGCAGCTCGCCAACGACGAGATCATGAAGGCGACGCCGCTGAACATCTACGAGACCTCGCTCGACGAGGCGCGCGCCTCGGGCGTGACGGCGCTGTTTGGCGAGAAGTACGGCGAGAAGGTGCGCGTCGTGGAGGCGGGCGAGTTCTCCCGCGAGCTCTGCGGCGGCTGCCATGTGAAGAACACGGCCGAAATCGGCTTCCTGAAGATCACGAGCGAGGGCTCGGTCGGCGCGAACGTGCGCCGTATCGAGGCCGTGACCAGCTACGAGGCGCTCGCGTACATGAACCGCTTCGAAGGCGTGCTGCGCCGCGCGGCCGAGGGCCTGCGCGTGCCGCCCCTCGAGGTGGCGGACCGCGCGGTTGCCAACCTGCAGCAGATCAAGGACATGGAGCGCGCACGCAAGAACGTGAAGGCCGCCCTCGAGGACGATGCGATCATCGCGGTGATGAAGGAATCCGTCGTGGACGTGGGCTACCCGCTGCTCGTCATCCGCCGCAACGACCTCGACACCGCCGGCCTGCGCGGCTACTGGGACGCCATGCGCGACCGCATGGGCGCGCCGGGCGCCATCGTCGTGGGCACCGTGAGCGACGGCAAGCCCGTCATCATGGCCGCCGGCACCGACCAGGCTGTCGAGAAGGGCTTCAACGCGGGTGCCGTGATCAAGGCCATCGCGCCGCACATCCAAGGTGGCGGCGGCGGTAAGCCGACCATGGCGCAGGCAGGCGGCAAGAACGCCTCCGGCCTAGACGCCGCCCTAGACGCCGCCCGCGAAATGCTCGGAGCCAAGTAGTTGATCTGCCCGACCGGGGCCTCTACGTTGCCTGGGGAGCCATGGATTCCTATAAGACTATAGAAGGCTTGGCGTCGGCTGAGTATGAGGAGAAGAAGTCTCGGTTCATCGGGCAAGTGGCTCATGTCGAGACCGAGGAGGAGGCCGTTGAGTTCCTGAACGGGATTCGGGCGGCCAATCCTCAGGCCCGGCACAACGTGTACGCGTACGAGCTGCGGGCGGGCAACCGGGTGCGGTACTCCGACGATGGCGAGCCCGCGCGCACGTCGGGCATTCCCACGCTCGAGGTCATTCAACATGCGGGGCTGAAGGACATCATCTGCGTTACCACGCGGTATTTCGGCGGCACGCTGCTCGGGACAGGCGGGCTCGTGCGCGCCTACACGAAGGCGGCGCAGGACGCGATCGCGGCAGCCCGCGTGGTGCTGTATGCGGAATGCATCGACATGATGGTGAGCGTCGCGTACCCGCTCTACGACCAGTTGAATCATTGGCTCTCGAGCCAGGGCATCCAGGTTCTTTCCACGGACTTCGCAGGCGACGTGGCCGTCGACATCCGCGTGCGCGCGGAAGAGGCCGCCGCCGTGCAAACTGCGATATCCGAGCTCACGAACGGTTCTGCCGAGGTGCTCGCAGGCGAGCCGTCCTACCAACCGCTCGATCAATAGGGGCTATGAGCGGGCGTTCACGCTCGGGTTCTCGGCGATTACCTGGTGGAGCTCGTCGATGTAGCGCTTGAGCAGCGTGCCCGGGCGGCGCTCGTTGTGCATGATGTAGCCAACCTGCATGAGTTCGTCCACGTCGAGCGGTATGGCTGTGATGCCCGAGTGCATCTCGCTCGAGAGCACGCCCGTCGAAATCGTGTAGCCGTTGAAGCTGGTAAGCAGGTTGGTGAGCGTGCCGCGGTCGCTGAAGCGGATGTTGCGGTCGTGGCGCAGGTACCCATAGGGCTCTTCCGAGTAGTAGAACGAGTTCGTCGTGCCCTGCTCGAACGAGTAGCGCGGGTACGGCTCGAGATCCTCCAGCTTCACGATCTTGCGATCGGCCAGGGGGTGGTGGTCGCCCACGAACACGTGCACCTTGGCGTCGAAGAGCGGGAAGAACGCGAGGTCGGCGTCGTTCAGGGCCTTCTTCAGCACGCGCGAGTTGAAGCTGTCGAGGTAGAGCACGCCCACGTCGCTGCGGAAGGTGCGCACGTCGTCGATGATCTGGCCGGTCGCGCACTCGCGCAGGATGAAGTCGTACTTGTCGGAGGCGCATTCCTCGGCAACGTTGATGAACGCCTGCAGGCTGAAGTAGTAGTGCTGCGTCGAAACGGCCAGCCGCATGTAGTCGGTGCGGCCGCGCTCGTAGCGCGCCTCCATCATATCGGCCTGCTCGATAACCTGGCGCGCATATCCCAGCAGCTCGGTGCCGTCGTTCGTGAGCGTGACGCCGCGGTTGCTGCGGGTGAAGATGGTGATGCCCAGCTCGCGTTCGAGTTCCTTGATGGCCGTCGACAGGTTCGACTGCGAGATATAGAGGCTCTGCGCGGCCGCGTTGATCGAGCCGTGCTCGCTGATGGCGATGAGGTATCTCAGTTGCTGTAAGGTCATGGGGGTATCTTACGTTACTCTGCAGGTCGCGGTAGCAGCGTTGTCGTTATAACGTATTATCTGCAAAATCGATAGCCAGGTGCCAGAACATCGAATCACGTTTTGGGTTGTATTGCCTGATGAGTCATGGTTTTATGGACGGGCTGTAAAATCGAAGGAGGTCCAATGGCGAAGAAATACGTACCCTACGACCAGAAGTACTACGACGACGTGGAAACCTGGCCACGCGAGAAACTCGAGGAACTGCAACTCGAGCGGCTGAAAGAAGAGATCCTCTGGTCCTACGAGAACAGCGCGTACTACAAGCGCACGTGGGACGAGGCCGGCATCGACCCGCATATCACGTCGCTCAAGGACCTCGAGAAGTTCCCGTTCATCAACAAGCAGACCGAGCGCGACTGCCAGGGCGTCGGCAGCTTCTTCGGCGAGCTGTGCTGCGTGCCCGAGGACGACGTGGTGTACATGGCCACCAGCTCGGGCAGCACGGGCGTGCCCACGATGAGCCCGTTCAGCCAGCACGACTTCGACGAGTTCATGCACGCCGAGGCCCGCTTGTTCTGGCAGACCGGCATGCGCCCGAACGACCGCTACCTGCACGGCATGAACTTCGCCCTGTACGTCGGCGGCCCGTGCGTCATCGGCGCGCAGGAGCTCGGCGCGCTCGGCATCTGGGTGGGCGCCGTTCCCTCCGACCGCCTGCTGTGGGCCATGAAGCACTACCAGCCCACGCATTTCTGGTCGTCGCCGTCGTACGCGTGGCTGCTCGGCCAGAAGGCCCTCGAGAAGGGCTACGACCCCAAGGTGGACTTCGCCAACCTGCGCACCATCATCATCTCGGGCGAGCCGGGCGGCTCCATCGAGACCACGCGCAAGGCCATCGAGGACATCTGGGGCGCGAGCGTCTACGACTTCTTCGGCCTGTCCGACATCTACGGCGCCTGCGCCGGCATGTGCGAGTACAAGGACGGCCTGCACATCATCGAGGACCAGATCCTCGTTGAGGTCATCGACCCGGTTACCGGCGAGGTGTTGCCCGACGGCGAGAAGGGCGAGCTCGTGTACACCACGCTCACCAAGCGCAGCCGTCCGATGATCCGCTTCGCCACCGGCGACATCGGCTGGGTCAACCGCGAGAAGTGCCAGTGCGGCCGCACCCATGCGCGCATCTACATCTCCGGCCGCAAGGACGAGATGTTCATCGTGAGCGCCGTCAACGTGTTCCCGAGCGACATCGAGCACGTCGTGCGCAAGGACAAGGGCCTCACCGGCGAGTACCGCATCCGCGCCTACGACGAGAACCACACTACCAAGTACGAGGTGTCGGTCGAGCGCGTGTTCGGCAGCGACGAGCCGTTCGACGCCATCTCCAAGCGCGTCGAGAACGCCCTGAAGACCCACACCGGCGTGCGCCCCGCGCGCGTCATCGTGTTCGACACCGACAAGCTCGGCGCATCCGGCGAGCACAAGGTGAAGCGCTTCATCGACGAGCGCACCTCCACCGCCGAGGCCGTCGAGGTGCTGCACGAGGCGCAAGAGCACGCGAGCAAGAAGGAGAACTAACATGGCTCAGTTTGCAGTATCTGGTCAGCATTACCTGTTCAACGTGCAGACGTTCGCCAGCATCGTGCTGAGCAACGGCGGCGACTCCTACGAGTACGCGTTCCGCGACCGCACGACGCAGGGCGTGATCGACGACGTGGCCAAGGGCGAGAGCGAGCTGGGCGTGCTCGTGGAGACCACGCGCACGGCCGCCGACCTCGAGGCCGCCTTCGCCGAAGCGGGCGTGGAGTTCGTGGAGCTCATCCAGTCGGCGCCGCGCGTGGCCCTGCCCGCCAGCCATCCGCTGATCAACGCGGACAAGCTGTCGCTCGAGCAGCTGGAGGACTACCCGTACATCTTCTTCGAGCAGGAGGAGGGCGCCCCGGTGTTCATGGCCGAGGAGGCGCTGGCCGACGAGAAGCGCCACAAGGGCATCGCCTGCACCGACCGCGCGTCGCTTTCCGAGCTCATCGTCGCGCTGAACGGCTACACCGTGACGAGCGGCATCCTCGTGGGCATCTCCGACGGCGCCGGCCTGAACACCGTGCCGCTCGACACCGACGTCAAGCTGCACCTGGGCTACATCGCCAAGAAGGGCGCAACGCTGTCCGAAACGGGCAAGAAGTTCGTCGACAAGCTGGAGAGCAACCTTAAGAAATACGCAAGGTTCTAGCCGCGTTTTCCCATTGAGGGAAAAGCCCCGGAAGATGTTTTCTTCCGGGGCTTGTTTTTGCGCCCTGACAAGTGAATTTGGACTATACTTTGCAAGGTTCATTTTCTATGGGGGCAATTGATGGCACAGGCTAAATCTCGGTACGTTCCGGCGCTCGACGGCATGCGCGCGCTCGCGGTGCTTGCCGTTATCGCATACCACATGGGCATGAAGTGGGCACTCGGCGGGTTGCTGGGCGTCACCATGTTCTTCGTGTTGTCGGGCTACCTGATCACCGGCCTGCTCATCAAGGAGTACGACGAGACGGGCACCATCAGCCTCTCCAACTTCTGGCTGCGCCGCGTGAGGCGCATCATCCCCGCGGTGGTGTTCGCGGTGCTCGGCATCGCCTTCCTCTGCACCATCTTCAACCACGCGCTGCTCACCAAGATGCGCCCCGACGTAATCCCGACGCTCCTGTTCTTCAACAACTGGTGGCAGATCATCCACGAGGTGTCGTACTTCCAGGCGCTGGGCGACCCCTCGCCGATCACGCACTTCTGGTCGCTCGCCATCGAGGAGCAGTTCTACCTCGTGTGGCCCGTGGTGCTGCTCATCTGTATGAAGTTCGGCGTGCGCAAGTCGACCATGGTAAAGGGGGCGGGCGTCCTGGCGGCGCTGTCGGTGATCGAGATGATCATCCTCTTCGACCCCGCGCAAGACCCCTCCCGCGTGTACTACGGCACCGATACGCGCGCGTTCTCGCTGCTCATCGGCTCGATTCTGGCCTTCCTCTGGCCTGTCCACAGCTTCTCCGAGGAATCGGCCGATAGCCTGGCGCCCCGCGAGCGGCTCATCTTCAACCTCGTCGGCGTCGCGGCGATCATCGGCCTGCTGCTCATGATCGCGTTCACGAACGGCTTCGAGCCCTTCATCTACCGTGGCGGCCTGCTGCTCTGCTCGCTGCTGACGGCCGTCGCGATCGCCGTGCTCGTGCACCCCGCCAGTTGGATCAGCATGGTCTTCGGGCTAAAGCCCATCGTGTGGATAGGCAAGATCAGCTACTCCATGTACCTGTGGCACTTCCCCATCATCCTGCTCATGACGTCGGCCAACATGGTGGGCGAGGCGCCCATCTGGCTGCGCCTCGTGCAACTCATCGTGATCTTCGGCGTTTCGGCGTTCTCGTACTACGTCGTGGAGAACCCCATCCGCCATGGCGCGATCGGCCAATTCATCGACCAGTGGCGCAACCGCGAGTTCACGCTCGGCGAGTGGGTACGCGCCCATGTGATCCCGGTGGGCATCAGCGCGGTGTTCGTGCTCGTGGCGATCGGCGGCCTGATCTTCGTGCCCGATACCCAGACGGTGAACGTCGAGGCGCTGCAGGGCGGCTCCGAGCAAACCGAGAGCTCCGAATCCAGCGCGAGCGCCGCCGCTGCCGACGCCTACGACCTGCTGCTCATAGGCGACTCGGTTGCCGCCGGCGTCGAGGGCTACGGCGTGTTCTACGAGGTGTTCCCGTTCGGCCACGTGGACGGCTCCATCGGGCGCCAGTTCTACGACGCCGCCGAGGTGTACGCCAAGTACCGCGACGAGGGGAAAGCGGGCGACGTGCTGGTGTTCGCGCTGGGGACGAACGGCTACGTCCAGGACTCCGAGACCGACGCCCTCATGAAGGAGGTCGGCCCCGACAAGCACGTGTGGCTGGTCAATACGCGCAGCAACACCGACTACATGGACTCCAGCAACGCGGCTATCAAGCGCTGCGCGGACAAGTACGACAACGTCGAGCTCATCGATTGGTACACCGTCAGCGAGCAGTACGGCTCCGACATCTTCGACGGCGACGGCACGCACCTCACGCCCGAGGGCTGCGAGATCTACGCGAACATGATCCTTGACGCCACCAAGAACTACCTGCCCGAGCGCTCCAAGGACCCGGCCAAGGCCCGCGCCGAGAAGGAGGCGCAGGAGAAGGAGGCTTCTGGCGAAGGGTCGTCGAGCGAATCTGCGAGCAGCTCTTCTGAGGCGGCAGCTTAACGCCGTCTGCTACAGGTACTGCATGAGGGTTTCGCCTACTCCCTCGGTGCCGGCGATCGTCATGTTGTTGAGGAAGATGACCTCCTGGATGCCGTGCTCCTTCACGTACTCGGTGATGTTCACTGAGCACGACCTGAAGTCGACGATGTACACCGTCTCGTAGTCGTCGACGAGCAGCGGGGCGAAGGCGCAGCCGTAGGAGTCCTTGACGAACAGGCAGGCCGACCCGTCGTTCTTGGTGGGGTTCTTGATGATGCTCAGCGGCTGGTCGCCCGCGATGAAGCACAGGTACATCCCGTTCTCGGCATAGCCCGCTTCCTCCGGGTCGAGCACGACGTTCGTCTGCACTTCGTCACCGGCCGTGTTCCAGTACGTCATGTCGTTGGTCGACGTGGGAATGTACACGTGCACGTTGTCGGGGTTGGCGGACATCGACTCGAGCTGCAGCTCGCTGTAGAACGTGCCGAGGAACGGGCCGTAGTCGTCTTGCTTCCACGTGTCGATGGGCGCCGGGTCCACGCCTCGCTTTGCGCACAGCTGCTCGTAGGCGTAGTAGGCGCCGAGCTCGGTCCAGTGATGGTCGGTGCGGAAGTAGATGTACTCGTCGCGGTGCTCCCGCAGCGCGTCGAGCGTCTTGACCACCTTCACGCGCTCGTCCATCTTGCTGTAGTAGTACTCGAGCGCCTGCCTCTGGTCGCTGCCGCCCAGGCTGGCGAGCACGTCTTCGTCGAGCAGGGCCCCGGAATTGTTGGGGATGAGCACCGAGTACACCGTCGCCGTTCCGTCGAGCTTGTCGGCGTAGGCGCTCACGGCCTCGCAGTACGAATCGACGGCGCTCTGGTTGAAGTAGAACATGCTGCAGGCGCGGTCGCCGTCAACGTAGAGGCCGTTCATGACGTTGGACTGGATGTCGGCCTGCATCTGCTGGGAATCGGGGGGAGCCACCTGCTCGCGGGTCTCGGGCTCCGATGAGCCCTTGCCCGCGCTTCCGTCGGATGCGACCGGAATCGAGTCGGCTTGCACGTTGCCGCCCACGAGCTGGGTCTTCGGCTGGATGCCGAACGTGCGCTCGATGGCGTGGTCCGCCTGCACCAGCACCTCGCGCAGCGGGTAGGTGTCGGCGTACCAGAGCGACAGGTCGGTGAAGAACGAGCCGTTCAGGAAGGTCTGGGGGGTGAAGGTGGGGAAGGCGGTGAGGTTGCGCTGCTCGACGGTCGACACGGTCGGGCGCAGGAAGAAGAGCAGGCCGATCACGCACCCGAGCACCATGATGGCGCCGAAGGCCGCCACGCCGTACGAGCGCCAGCGCGCAATCGTGCTGCGCGCCTTGCTGTTCTTGCCGCTGGGCCGGTTCGCCGGCCGCTGGTCCCGCGGAGCGTCGTCCGGGGCGTCATGACGCTGACGCTGCTGGGCGGGGGCTGGACGTGAGCCGTTCGCGCGCGCGGTGCCCTGCGGGCGCTCTGCCCTGCGACGGGTCGGTCTTCTCTGCTCTGATCGTTGGGCCATTGCTACTCTTCCGTGGTGGTGCTTGCCGCGCTCGAGCTGCTGGCGCTCTCAGCGCTCGCGCTTGCGGCGCTGCTCGAGCTGTCGTCGGTGTTCTTGTCGGGGTACACGATGGCCGAGAGCAGGTCAACGGCGTCGTACGTACCGGCGAACATGATGACGTTCTCGAAGATGACGTCCTGGATGTTGTACTTCTCAACCATGTCGAGCAACTTCTGGCTCGTGAAGCGGAAGTCGATCGTGTAGATGTGCTGGTAGCTGTCGACCAGGGTAGACACGAACGGGTTGCCGAACGAGTCCTTGATCACCAGGCAGCTGGAGCCGTCCGTCACCGTCGGGTTCTCGATGTAGGACATGGGCTGGTTGCCGCAGACGAAGCAGTTGTACCTGTTGGCGCCTTCGTCCTTCAGGTCCGTGAAGTCCGCGATCACCGGGCCTTCCGTCTCGGTGCTCGGGTCGAGGTCGTCCGTCCAGTACTTCATGGTCTTTGTGCCCTGGGGCACACGGGCCACGACGGAGTCCGCCTCGAAGCCGTCGAGGCTGGCCACGCCGTCGTACTCGCCCCAGAACGGCTTGAACACGAGCTCTTCCCATTCGAAGTACGGGGCGGGCTCGATGCCCTTCACCTTGCAGAAGTTCTCGTACACGTAGTAGGCGCCCAGCTGCGTCCAATGGTGGTCGGTGCGGAAGTACAGGTACTCGTCCTTGTGCTCGCGCAGGATGTCGAAGGTGGGCACGGTGATGACGTCGTCGGTCATCAGGCTGTAGAAGTAGTCGATCGCCTGCCCCTGGTTCGGAACGCCGAGCTGCTTGAGCGTCTCGTCCTCCAGCATGACGCCGGCGTTGGTGGGGATGATCACCGAGTACACGGTGGCCTTGCCCTTGAGCATTTCCGCGGCGTCGTTGATCACGCCCGCGTACTCGCGCGTTGCGCCGTCGTCGAAGTAGTACAGCGTGTAGCAGGCGCCGTCGGTCACGTACACGCCGTCCTTGATCTGGTCCTCGAGGCCGGCTGCACGTGCGCGGGCCTCGGGGGCCGACACGTTGTGCTCGTGCGTGGGCTTCACCTCGCTGTCGGCGCCCGGCACGGGCAGCTCGTCGCTCGTGCGGTTGCCGCCGATCATGCGCGTTTCGGGCTCGATGCCCATGAGGCCGTTCATCTTGAGGTTGGCCTGCACCATGGGCTCCCGAAGCGGGTAGGTGTCCGCGTACCACAGCGACAGGTCGGTGAAGTACGAGCCGTTGAGGAAGCGCTCAGCCGTGAACTCGGGGAACTTGGTGAGGTTGCGGTTCTCCGCCATCGAGACGGTGGGGCGGGCGAAGAAGAGCAGCCCCACCACGAGGCCGACGGCCATGATGGCCCCGAAGGCGATCACGCCGCGCTGGCGCCAGGTGGCGATGGTCCGCTTGATGCGTCGGGCGTTCGCGTTGCCTTCCGGCCGGCGTTGCGCCGGGGCGGATGCGCGGGCTTGGCGCTGCTCCGCCGCGGCGGCGGGCTGCCGTTGCTCCTCGGCCTGCGAGGGGCGCGGCTCAGGCTGCGTCGCTGGCCGGGCGGCGCCAGTCGACGCGCGCTCGGCCAGCCGCCTGGTGCGGGCCGTCTGCCTCGATGTGGCTGTGCGCTTGGTGACCATCGTTCACTCCACCCTAGCTAGAACTGGAAGTAGATGAACGGGTTGTAACTTGCGCCGGCAAGCGCGATGGCCGCGATGATCAGCAGGATCGCGGGCGTCACCGCCTCGAGCACGCTGTAGGCGATGAGGGCGCCGTTGTTGCGCTTGGCCAGTTGGAACAGCTGCCCGTGGAGCCATTTCCCGAAGCTCGTGCATGCGATGACGCAGAAGATGAGCAGGAAGATGTTCTGCAGGAACAGCGTGTGCACCTCAAGGCTGGTGAAGCCGTTGCCGGAAAGGCCGAAGACGCCCAGCATGACGCAGCCCATCTGCGAGAAGTCCTCGAAGTGGAACAGCACCCAGCCCAGATACACCACCACGAGCGCGTAAATGTGGGCGGCCACCTTGGGCAGGCGGTCCTTGATGACGAACTTCTCGAGCAGCAGGAACAGCGCGAAGTACAGGCCCCACAGGATGTAGTTCCAGCTGGCGCCGTGCCACATGCCCGTCAGGAACCACACGATGAAGATGTTGCGCACGTACATGACGGTGGAGCAGCGGCTTCCGCCGAGCGGGATGTACACGTAGTCGCGGAAGAAGCTCGACAGCGAGATGTGCCACCTGCGCCAGAAGTCCTGCACCGACGTGGCCATGTAGGGGTAGTTGAAGTTCTCGAGGTAGTGGAAGCCCACCATGCGGCCCATGCCGATGGCCATGTCGGAGTACGCCGAGAAGTCCAGGTAAATCTGGAACATGTAGAACAGCATGCCCAGCCAGTAGCCGGTCGTCACCTGCGAGAACACGATGGGGTCGCCCACGGGCAGCAGCGTGTCGGCCACTGCGGCGCACGAGTTGGCCAGCACGGCCTTCTTCGCGAGGCCGATGCAGAAGCGGCGCACGCCGTAGTAGATGTCGGTGCGGGAGGGCTTGCGGTGGTCGATCTCGTCTTGCACGGTCTCGTAGCGCACGATGGGGCCGGCGATGCACTGGTGGAACAGCGACGAGTACAGCAGCAGCTTCCAGAACACGGGCTGCGCGTGGATCTCGCCGCGGTAGACGTCCACCACGTACGAGATGAGCTGGAAGGTGTAGAACGAGATGCCGATGGGCAGGATGATGTTGGGGATGAGCTCGGGCACGCCGAACACCATCTGGAACCCGCTCAGGATCCAGGTGAGGTACTTGAAGATGCCCAGGAGCCCGAGCAGCACGACGCACTCGGCCACGAGCCAGAGCCGCTTGCGGCTCTTCGAGTCGGAGCTTTCAATCAGGCGCGCGAACAGCCAGCTGGCAAACGTGTCGCCCACGAGCAGCAGCAGGTACTGGGGGCCGCCCCATGAGTAGAAGATGAGCGACGACACCAACAGCACGACGTTGCGGTAGCGGTCGGCGACGAGCATGTAGACGATGAGGTGAATCGCGAGGAATACAAAGAGGAATACCAGACTGGAGAAGACCATATATAAGCGCTCGGACCCTTTCGCCCCGTAACGGTTCGTACCGTGTTATGTGGAAAATGCGTATCGCATATAGTACACCCGCAGCATGGCAATTGTACTAAGGTTTCCAAGGTGGCAATGCATTTTCTCGGTTAAATCGAAAGTAACGGTTGAGTGGCCTTCCCCGTGGTTTCTTGACTTGCCTTTCCAGCGTTATACAATCACGTATTAGCACTCTGAGTCAGAGAGTGCTAAACGACGAAAGGACGCATATGCGCAAGTTCAAAACAGAGAGCCAAAAGCTCCTCGACCTCATGATCAACTCCATCTACACCAACCGCGAGATCTTCCTGCGCGAGCTCATAAGCAACGCATCGGACGCCGTCGACAAGCTGTACTTCCGCAGCCTCACCGACAGCACGATCCAGCTCGGCAAGGACGAGCTTGCTATCAACGTGGCCTTCGACAAGGACGCCCGCACCATCACGGTGTCCGACACGGGCATCGGCATGACGGCCGACGAGATGGAGAAGAACCTGGGCACCATCGCGCATTCCGGCAGCCAGGAGTTCAAGGCCGACAACGACTTCAGCGACACCGACGCCGCCGACATCATCGGCCAGTTCGGCGTGGGCTTCTACTCGTCGTTCATGGTTGCCAAGAACGTGAAGGTGATCAGCCGCCCCTACGGCAGCGACGAGGCCAGCGTGTGGGAGTCCGACGGCGTGGCGGGCTACACCATCTCCGCCGGCGAGAAGGAGGGCCACGGCACCGACGTCATCCTCACCCTGAAGGACGACACCGACGAGGACGACTACTCCGAGTACCTGAGCGAGTGGAAGCTGCGCAGCCTCATCAAGCAGTACAGCAACTACGTGCGCTACCCCATCCACATGACCGTAACCAAGTCGCGCGAGCTGCCCGAGCCCGAGGACGCCGGCGACGATTACGTGCCCCAGTACGAGGACTACCAGGAGGACGAGGTCATCAACTCGATGACCCCCATCTGGAAGCGCCGCAAGTCCGACGTGACCGACGAGGAGTACGCGGAGTTCTACAAGTCGGACTTCCACGACTTCATGGACCCGCAGGCCACCATATCGGTGCACGCCGAGGGCGCGCTCAGCTACGACGCCCTCATGTTCATCCCCGGCCGCGCGCCGTTCGACCTGTACAGCAAGGACTACGAGAAGGGCCTCGCGCTGTACTCCGCGGGCGTCCTCATCATGGACAAGTGCGCCGACCTGCTGCCCGACTACTACAACTTCGTGCGCGGCGTCGTGGACTCGAGCGACCTCACGCTCAACATCTCGCGCGAGACGCTGCAGCGCAACAGCCAGCTGCGCGCCATCGCCAAGAAGGTCGAGAAGAAGATCAAGAGCGAGCTCGAGAAGATGCGCGACAACGACCGCGACAGCTACGAGGCCTTCTTCGACAACTTCGGCCGCTCCATCAAGTTCGGCATCTACGCGAGCTACGGCTCGAAGAGCGAGGAGCTGGCCCCGCTGCTACTGTTCTTCTCCGCGAAGCAGCAGAAGTACATCACGCTCGCCGAGTACATCGAGGCCATGGGCGAGGACCAGAAGGACATCTACTACGCAGCGGGCGAGTCGGTGGACCGCCTGGGCAAGCTGCCCATCGTCAAGACGATCCTCACCAAGGGCTACGACGTGCTGCTGTGCACCGAGGACGTCGACGAGTTCGCCCTGCAGTCCATGCGCACCTTCCAGGAGAAGGAGCTCAAGAACGTGTCGACCAACGACATCGACCTCGCTTCCGACGACGAGAAGAAGATCGCCGAAGAGACGACCGAGGCCAACAAGGACCTGTTCGGCGCCATGCAGGAGATCCTCGGAATGAGCGTGTCGAAGGTTGAGGTGTCGCCCACGAGCATGGACGCGCCGGCGCGCCTGACGGCGGTCGGCCAGATGTCGATGGAGATGGAGCGCATCCTGGCCCAGGGGCCCGGCGACTCGATGGCCCGTGCCGAGAAGGTGCTGCAGCTCAACGCTCAGCATCATGCGTTCGAGGTGCTCAAGGAAGCGCACGAGGCAAACGACCAGGCCAAGCTGCGGCTCTACACCAACCTGCTGTACAACCAGGCGATGCTCGTCGAGGGGCTGCCCATCGACGACCCGCTTACGTTTGCTGAGGATATCTGCACGCTCATGTAAGGCGCGCCTGACCCTCTGTCCGCCCTCGCGGGGCGCCGGGGACCTCCCCCGCGCGCCCCGCTTCGCTTTTCTCCGCCTTTTAACCGCGCTTTGAAATCGGCCGAATTACGCGGGAGTGGTTCTCCTTTTATTGGGTCCGCTTGGCGCTTACTGGACTTGGCCGATTTCTTTGTGGGCGCGGTAAAAAGGCGGCGCTCAGAGGGGCGCGCGGGGGAGGTCCCCGGCGCCCCGCGAGGGCTCCGCCCTTTCGCTGGAAGGAATGTGTGGAGGGGGGGCGTACCCTTCCATGCGAATCGCACTTGACCGTGAATCTCGTGCATGGAATCGCACTAAACCGTGAATCCGGTGCATCCGGGGGCCGGTCCGTGCATCGGATGTTCGATCTAGTGCGATTTTCGGGCCCTTTTTCCGGTTCCGCCTTGCATTAGGCCTGGTCGCGGATTTTCCCCTGGGAGAAAATCGCACTTAACCGTAAATCTCGTGCATGGCGAAGGG
>CACWWI010000019.1 GCA_902764575.1 uncultured Coriobacteriaceae bacterium | reverse complement strand
ACTCGTCGCAGGGCCGGGGCGTTGGCGGGGCTCAACAACCGTCCGTTCATATGTCGGGTGCGCCGGGCGCACAGGGCGGGGCCCAGACCAAGGCGCGCGGCAAGAGCCCCATCGCCCTCATCATCGTGGTGGCGGTGCTGCTGGTCGGCCTTATCGTCACGGCCATGACGTGCAGCGCGGTGATGAACGTCGTGGACGAGTACAGCGGTTCGGGCCAGGGTTCGTCTGCCATAACGCATGAGGGTCCCAAGCCTCCCATAAGCGAGAGCGAGGCGGCCAAATCCGATGACACCTGGACGGTGCTGTTCTACCTGTGCGGATCGAACCTCGAAACCGAGGGCGGGTTGGCCACGTACAACCTCCAGGAAATCGCCAATTCCGACCTGGGCGATAAGGTGACCTTCGTCGTGGAGGCCGGTGGCTGTCTGCAATGGCAGAACCGCCAGTTCAGCTCTTGGAACCTCAACCGCGCCGTGTTCAAGGGCGGCAACTTCCAGGTTGTCGAACAGCCACCCGCAGCGTCCATGGCCAAGTCGGAGACTCTTTCGGATTTCGTCACCTGGGGTACCAAGAACTACCCTGCCGACCACTACATGATTATCCTCTGGGACCATGGCGGGGGGTCGGTGATCGGCGTATGCAACGACGAGCTGTTCCCGGGCACGAGCGAGCTGGGCGACACGCTTACGGTATCCGAGATCGATGCGGCGTTCGAGAAGGCGGGCGTCAAGTTCGACGTCGTCGGCTTCGACACCTGCCTCATGGCGACCATCGAGACCGCCACGAAGCTCGCTCCCTATGCGGACTTCATGGTTGCCTCCGAAGAGGTCGAGCCCGGATACGGCTGGGACTACGTGGCGTTCCCGTCGTGGCTCGCCGAGCACACGGGCACCGACGGCAACCTGCTCGGGCGGAAGATCTGCGACACGTACTACGAGAAATGCAGGCAAGAGGGCGTTGCCGATATGGCGACGTTATCGGTGATCGACCTTTCGCAGATGGACGCCCTGGCACAGGCGTTCTTCGGGGTGTCCGAAGAGTTCGCGCGTGCCACGGTGAGCACCGACGACCTGCGCTCGCTCACGCAGGGGGCCTACAACACGTCGCGCTTCGGGAGCGACACCGTTTACAACATGGTTGACCTGGGCGACCTCATGAAGAACACGGGCTCGGTGGTGAGCAAGCATTCCGGCGAGGTGATGGACGCCATCGAGAATGCCGTCGCATACGAAGTGCACGGCAAGAGCCGTCCGAACGTGACGGGGCTTTCGGTGTTCTACCCCCTCGACACGAGCTACGAGGAGTTCTTCTACGAGTACCTCAAGGTAGTGGGCAACGTGCCCTATGCGCAGTTCCTGGCAGTAATGTATAACAGATACGATTCGGTGAACTGGTCGGACTATTCGAGCGCGGTGAACCTCGGCGGCGAACAGCCGGTCGAGGAAGTCGACATGGACATCAAGTACACCGAGAGGGTGAACAGCGACGGCAAGCTGGAGCTGCGCGTCACCGAGGGCTTGGAGAACCTGGCGCTCGTGCACATCGAGCTCGCGCTCTATCTGGAGGAGCAGAACGCCATCGTCTACCTGGGCACCGACCACGATGTGGGCAACCCCTCGACGGGCGTGTACACCGACAGCTTCAACGGGACGTGGATGTCAATCGACGGCAACTACGTCTGCACGAACCTGGTTGAGCATGGCGCAGACTATAACATCTACAGCATCCCCGTGAAGCTCAACGGCAGCTACACGAGCCTCGTCGCCCAGTACCACTACAGCACGAACAAGTACGAGATCCTGTGCGCGAGCGACGACATCGACGAGCACGGCATGTCGGCCAAGAGCATGCGCGAGCTGAAGGAGGGCGACAAGATCGAGTTCGTGCTCGGCGCGTACCTCATGGACTCGAAGGAGCCCTTCGACTTCGTCATAGGCGAGACCACGTACAGCAGCTCGACCAAGATGGAGGACATGGACCTTGGCGAGGGTGCGTACATGTATCAGTTCGTTCTCACCGATGCGCTCGATAAGAAGCATCAGACCGATTACTACGTGCAGCGCTACCGTTCCGACGGGACGATTGTGGTCGAGACCCTGGACGAGTATTTCGATGAAATTGGTCGGTAGCGCAAGCCCTTTCCGCTGCTCTTAGAGCAGGACGACGAGGAGGACGACTGCGGCCGCCGCGACGGAGATGATAAGCTGGGGCGTGACCGGCGAGAAGACCACGACGCCGACGACCACGAACGCCACGGCGGCCACGATGCCGACGACGGTTGCAGCGCGCCCGCCCCGCGCGTTGAGAAACGAGAGCACGGCGCTTGCCGCCATCCACCCGGCTAGCGCCGTCCACGTGCCTGGCTGCTGGATGAGCGCGAGCAGGTTCTCGGACAGGTTGACGCCTGCAAAGCTCCAATGCGCGACGGCATCCCAACCTGCAACCGAACCGCTGCCGAGTGCTGCGAGCATGAGCGCGACCAGTGCTGAGAAGGCGGTCGTGGCCAGAGCTTGAGGCGGTTTGAGCGCTGCTCCTGCGATTATCGGCACGGCGGGCGCCGCGCCGATGGAGCTGGCAATGGGAAGCAGGAGCGCCACATTGGCCGCGGCCATCCCCTCGTGCCCGACGGCATACCACCACACGCCCGCCGCAATGACGAGCAGGGCAGCGGGGATGGGGTGCCCGCATACGGCAAACGAGAGGCCGAGCAGGCAGAACGACACCAAGGCGGCTACAGATGGGCGCACGATGGCCACGACCGCGCAGGCTGCGACCACCGCCAGAACGACGATGGGCTGTGCTGGCCCTATCAGCGCGAGGAACGGCATGTTGGACATGGCGAAGAAGGCGAGCGCGGCGCTCGCGGCTATGGCGAACACGTGCGAGAGCACGCCGATCGTACGCTCGCTGTAGCGCTCTCCCAAGGGCACGTGCGGCTTGCGCACATCGCGCCGGCGCTGCGCGGGCGGCTTGCCCTCGTCCTCTTCGTAATCATCGTAGTCGTCATCGAAATCATCTTCGGGGGATCGGTCGGGTTGCGCGAACAGCCCCGAGAACACCGACTTCATCGCGGCGCCCGCAGGAGCGGCCTTCGCCTTGAGGCGGCTGGCTGCGCTTGCGTCGCTTCCTTGGTCCTGAGCTGTGGCCTCTTCCTCTTCGGGCTCGTCTTGCCGCAGGCCGAGGGAATCCGACACCGCCTCCGACAAGTCCTCTTCCCCTAGGGCTGCGTTACCCAGGAACTTGTCCATCTCCTCGGCGAAGTCGGCTACGGAGGCATACCGCTCCTCGCGGTCGGGGTCGAGCGCGTAGAACACCACGTCGTCCACCTGCTCGTCGAGGTTTTCCCAGCACAGCGAGGGGAGGATGAGCTCGGCGTTCTCGATTGCCCGCTCCGCCTCTTCGAGCGTGGCGGCCCGGAAGGGGTTGGAGCCCGTGAGCATCTCGTACGTGAGGGCGGCGAGCGACCATTCGTCCGTGCGCGCGTCCAGGTGCTCGCGCCGCATCTGCTCGAGCGGCATGTAGCCGATCGTGCCGCCGCCCGTCGTGCCGGCGCCCGACGCGTCAGCGAGGGTGGCCAGGCCGAAGTCGGTCACCTTGGATTGCCCCTGCGGCGTGATGATGATGTTGTCGGGCTTGATGTCGAGGTGCAGAACACCTGCCGCATGGGCGGTCATCAACGCGCCCGACACCGCATCGAACACGGCCGTGACCATGTCGAGCGTGATGCTGTCGGAGAACTCGCGCAGCAGGCGGGTGAGCGTGATGCCCTCGACGAATTCCATGATGAGGTAAGCCGTGCGGTCGCGCACCTCGAAGTCGTACACGGTGACGATGCGCGGGTCGTCGAGCATGGCCGCAGTGCGCGCCTCGTCGAGGCCGGGCAGGTGGGCGAGCGACGTGACGGGGTCGCTCGCGTCGTCGTGCTCCTGCTCGGTGGTTTCGCCGCTCGCCTGCGCGTCGTCTTCCGCGGGGGCGTCTTCCCAGGGGAGCGCGCCGCGCCAACGCTCGGCGGCCGATACGGGAGCGGGGCCGTCTGCAGCTTGGGCGCCTGGCAGCTTCGCGCGGTAGGCGTCGAGCTCGGTGAGCGCAATGGTCTTGATGGCGACCTTTCGCTGGATGCGTGGGTCCCAGGCAATCCGCACCGTGCCGAACCCGCCCGTGCCGGCAGTGCCGAGCGGTTCGTAGCGGTCGAGTATGAGGCTGTCTCGCGCCATCGTTTGGCAACGCCTTCCTGCTGCAGTTACGGTTCGTGTCGAAAGCGTTTCTCGTAGTGCCCCTATCATACCCGATATGGCGCCACGAAAGGGGCGCGCGGAACGCAATCCCGTGCGCCCTGGGGTTGATTGTTACACCTGCAGCAGTGCGGTGATGCGGCCGAGGAGGGGCTCGAAGCTCACGCCGCGCTCCTGGAAGTGCGGCTGCTTGGTGGACACCTCGATGGCCTCGCGCGTGAGGTTGCCGGCGAACCAGGCAGCCTCGTGAAGGTCGCGGCCGGCCATGATGGCGGCGAGCAGGCACGAGCAGTACAGGTCGCCCGTCCCGTGCAGCATGTAGGGCACGAACTCGTTGTGGACCTCGAACACGTCGCAGTCGACGCCGCCCACGAAATTGCGGATCTCGGTTTCGCCGTCGCGCTGGATTCCCTTGAGTACCACGTTCTTGGCGCCCTTCGCGATGAGTGCGTCGATCATCTCTTTGGCCTGGTCGTCGGTGATGTCGGTGCCTTGCCATTCGCGCCCGAGGATGATGGCGGCCTCGGTGAGGTTGGGCGTGAGGATGTCGGCGTCGCAGGCGAGGTCGGCCATGGCTTGGCACAGCTCCGGCGTGTAGGTGGGGTACACCTGGCCGTGATCGGCCATGACGGGGTCGACCACGCGGATGGCCTTGGGGTAGGTCGCGTAGAGGTCGCGGATGATGTCGACCTGCTCGGGAGCTCCCAGGAAGCCCGAGTACACGGCATCGATCTCCACGTCGATGCCCTTCCAGGCGGCCAGGTAGTCGGCCAGGATATCGGTCGTGTCGTGCATGTACCAGCCGGGGAACGCCGTGTGCGAGCTGAAGAGCCCCGTCGGCACGGGGCACACGTCGGCGCCTGCGGCCGACAGGACGGGGATGGCAACCCCGAGCGAGCACTTGCCGTAGCCGCAGAGGTCGTGCACGGCGGCGATGCGCGGGATGTAGTCGCCTTCGCGCTTGTAGAGCGTAGGGGTGTGGGGTGTTCTCTTTACGGGCATTTGCTGTTTCCTCTCCTCATGTTTTGACTTCAGAGAGTATAGCGCCGGCATGTTGCGCCGGCGTAACGTTTTTCTGATAGCTAGGTATGCGGGAGGCAGCTACTCGCCGTCTTCTTCCTCTTCGTCATCGTCGAAGAGCTCCCAATCGTCGCCGTCTTCGCGGGGGCCGCGGTCGGCGTAGATCTTGCGCGTACGGCGCTCGAGAAGGAAAGCGATGATCACGCACAGGACGAGCGTAACGCCGATGAGTATGCCCACACCCGCCGGCGTTCCGAATATGAACGAGTAGATTTCTCCGATGTCCATTCCTGAATCGCTTTCGTTTTGGGAAACGGCACGACCGCCATCGCCCGTTGCTTTCTTGTAGCGTTAATAGTAGCAGTTAATACTAACACGCCTTTTGGCATATACTTGACGCCGACTTAATCAGAGAATGGATGCAGCGCATGTTCCGGTAGCTCAAGCCAGAGCGGGCGGGCAAGAAGCGCGTGAGCTGTTTGCGTTTGGAAAAGGAGTGCACCACCATGTTGGATATCAAGTTCGTCCGCGAGAACCAGGAAGCCGTTGCGGAGGCGATGAAGAACCGCCACGCCGAGTGGGACGGCGCGAAGTTCGCCGAGTTGGACGAGAGCCGTCGCGAGGCCATCGTGAGGGAAGAGTCGCTCCAGGCCGAGCGTAACACGCTCTCCAAGCAGATCGGCGCCCTCATGAAGGAGGGCAAGAAGGACGAGGCCGAGGCAACCAAGGCGCGCGTCGCCGAGATCAAGGCGGAGATGGAGAGCGCCACCGCCGACCGCGAGCGCATCGACGCCGAGCTACGCGACCTGCTGCTGCACACGCCCAACATGCCTTCCGACACCACGCCGGTGGGCGATGACGAGAACGACAACCCCGAAGTGCGCCGCTGGGGCACGCCCCGCACGTTCGACTTCGAGGCGAAGGCCCACTGGGACCTCGGCCCCGAGCTGGGCATCATCGACTTCGAGCGCGGCGTCAAGCTGGCGGCGAGCCGTTTCGTGGTGCTGGGTGGCCTGGGTGCGCGCCTCGAGCGCAGCATCATCAACTTCATGGCCGACACGCACACGAGCCGCGGCTACACCGAGTGGTGGCTGCCGGCCATGGCCAACGCCCGCACGATGACCGGCACGGGCCAGCTGCCGAAGTTCGAGAACGACATGTTCAAGACGTTCGCCACCGACATGGAGGGCACGTCCGACAAAGAGGGCGACAACCTCTACCTCATCCCGACGGCCGAGGTGCAGCTGACGAACCTGCATGCAGGCGAGACGCTCGGCGTGGACGAGCTGCCCAAGCACTACTGCGCATTCACCCCATGCTTCCGTGAGGAGGCCGGCTCGGCAGGGCGCGACACGCGCGGCCTCATCCGCGTGCACCAGTTCGACAAGGTGGAGATGGTGAAGGTGTGCGAGCCTGAGAAGTCCTTCGACGAGCTGGAGGCCATGGTCGCCGACGCCGAGAACATTCTGCAGCTGCTCGGGCTGCCCTACCGCGTGATCACGCTGTGCACGGGCGACATGGGCTTCTCTGCCGCGAAGACCTACGACCTGGAGGTCTGGCTGCCCTGCTACAACGGCTACAAGGAGATCTCGAGCTGCTCCAACTGCACCGATTTCCAGGCGCGGCGCATGGGCATGCGCTACAAGGACCCCGAGAACTTCAAGGGCACGCGCTACGTGCACACCCTCAACGGCTCGGGCTTGGCGGTGGGTCGCACGATGGCAGCCATCATCGAGAACTACCAGCAGGCAGACGGCTCCATCAAGGTGCCCGATGTGCTGGTGCCTTACATGGGCGTCGATGTGATTCCGGCGCGCTAAGCCTGCAATCGCTCCTCGTTGACCGCCCCAGCTGTAGGAGAAGCATGGGGCTGAGGTACAATAGCCGAGAACCCAATCGAACCAGAAACGAAGCATGGCCAAGCGGATCTCACATCGGAAAGCGGACGAGTCGCGCGTGTACAAGGCGGGCGACGTGCACAAGCGGCGCGTCGACCGGTCCGCGCGCTCCAAGGCGGCGCTCGGCTCCATCCCGAGCGTGACGGCCGATGACGAGCCGAAGCGCGAAGGCGGTAGGACCCAGTTCGTCAACGTTCCCGAGGTCGTGAAACCGCAAGAGGATGCTTCGCAACAAGATCCCACCGCAAGCCAGCCACCCGTTGGGGAATCCGCCACGGGGAGCACGCCGCCCGTCGACCAGCAACCGGCTGCTTCCGGTGCGCAGCCGGAGGGCAAACCGGCGGAGGCGGCTACTGCGCAAGGAAAGCCCGCGGCGCAGGCGTCCACCAAGCCGTCCGTCAAGCCAAGCATCGAGAAGAAGCGGGTCGGGCAGGGCGACGCGGGCGCAACCGCGCCGGGCAAGCCCACGCTGAGGCGCGTGAAGGTCGATGAGGGCGCTGCGGGTGCCTCTCAGCGCTCGAAGCTGCGCCTCGCGATAGTGGTGGGCTTCTTCGTCGTGCTCGTGGTCGCGGTTGTCGGGAGCTTGCTGTATTGGAACCGCTGCTTTCGCTACGACGACCACGCCGACATGAAGGGCACCTGGTACGTGATGGGCACGGTGGTGCCCATCACGATCGACGAGGGCTCCATCCGCTTCACCGATGACGTTTCGTACGACTACACGGTCGATACCACTGCCAAGACGATCGACGTTGCGCTCGGGAACATGACGGGCAAGAGCCATTACCGGTTCAGCAACGACCGCAAGAACCTCGTCATCGCCAGCGACGACAGCGCGGCGGCGAGCTTCGTGGACTCCCAGGGACTTGCCCGCGTCGTCGACGATTTCGCATCGCTCTTCGGCATCGGGGGCTTCGTGGCTCCCACGGGCGACGGGGTGGTCGCGCTCAGCCGCGAACCGAGCCCGCTCGCGGTTGTGTGCAACAAGATGGTGGAAGCGATCGCGCCTGTGAAGGCCGAAATCGAGGAACGCAAGAAGCAAGAGGAAGAAGAAGCCGAGCGCGAGGCGGAAGAAGCCGAATACGAGGCTGCGCTGGCGGGCGGGTACTATTATTACTAAAGCGAGGGCGGCGCGATGCTGGCCGCCCAGGAGGCAAGAGCAAATGGGAGCTATGAGGGACATCCGACAAGGGCTTCGCCCTTTAGACAGGCCTGTCCAGGTGCGCATGATCACCGTGAAGACGGGAAGGATCGTGTGCGACGTGGCGGTTCCCAACAAGAGGTACCGCTACACGACCCCCGGCTTGGCCGCGTTCGCCGAAGGGCAGTACCCCGACCTGCCCCATCACGCCTGCAAGAACGCCGTGGGGCCGACGTTCGGCTACGTCATGGAAACGACCACGACCCCGCACCTGCTGGAGCACGTGGCGATAAGCTTGCAGACGCGCGCGGCGACGGGCGACGATGCCAGCTTCACCGGCACGACGGAATGGACCGACGAGGAGAAGGGAGAGGCGCGTATCCAGCTGAGTTTCCACGATGACCTGGAGGCGCTGCGTGCATTTAACGAAGCGACACGGTTTGTTAACATGGCTGTGATAACCTGCCTATCATGAAAGACGCACATATTCGATTCGAAACGGCCCCCAACAAGGTGGCCACGCGCATCACGAAGATGCGCCCTTCTGCGGTAAGGCTCCTGTTCGCAGCCGCAACGCGCGATGACGTCATCTCGCTGGCCGGCGGCATGCCCGATGTGTCCCTGCTGCCGAAGAGCGCCGTCCGCAAGGCTGCGAAGGCGGCCATAGACGCGCAGTCCGTCACGCTCCAGTACGGAGGGACGAACGGCTTGCTCGAAACCGCGCAGGTGTTCTGCGACATCGTGCGCGATTTGGGCATTCGCCACAAGGCGGAAAACGTCATCATCACGACGGGCGCGCAAGAAGCGCTCGACTTGGTGGCCAAGACCTTCTGCGATCCCGGCGACATCATCATCACCGAGGGGCCGACGTACCTGGGCGCCCTGCAAGCGTTCAGCGCATACGAGCCCGACATCCGCACCATCCCGTTCGATGACGAGGGCATGCGTATGGATCTGCTCGAGGAGGAGCTCGAGCGCATCGGCAAGGGCAACCCGCGTCTGAAGTTCCTCTACACCATCCCGAACTTCCAGAACCCGGGCGGCGTGACCATGACCCCCGAACGGCGCAAGCGCCTGCTCGAGCTCTCGCACGAATACGATTTCATCGTCGTGGAAGACGACCCCTACGGTCGCCTGCGCTACGAGGGCGGGCACTGCCTTCCCATGCGCGCGCTCGACGACAGCGTGGTGTACCTGGGCACAATCTCGAAGATGTTCGCCGCGGGCCTGCGCGTGGGCTGGATTATGGCGCCTCCGGGCGTCATCGGCAAGATCAACCTCGCCAAGCAGGGCACCGACCTGTGCGGCAGCATGTTCGACCAGAAGATGGCCGCTGCGTACTTCACGGAAACGCCTTGGCAGCACACGCTGCAGAAGTTCGTGAAGGTGTACGACAAGCGCCGCCGCGCCATGTTGTCCGCATTGGAGGAGTACTTCCCTCCCGAGGCGACGTGGACGCATCCCGAGGGCGGGTTCTTCGTGTGGGTGACGCTGCCGCAGTACGTGGATGCGCAGTCGATGCTCTCGGTGGCCCTCGACCACGGCGTCATCTACACCCCGGGTGACAGCTTCTTCCCCGATGGGGTGCAGGGGCGCAACAGCATGCGCCTGGGTTTCTGCTACGAATCGCCGGAGAACATCGAGGAGGCCATCCGCCGCTTGGCAGAGGTGATCGAGGACCGGCTGGAACTGTACCGCGCGTTCATCGCCGCAGGTGCGATTAAGGAGTAGTAATGGCTAAAGTTGCAGTACTCATGGGCGGCAGCTCGTTTGAGCGCGAGTTCTCGCTCATCAGCGGCAAGAACATCTGCGAGGCGCTCGAGGAGGCGGGCCACCGTCCCGTGCCGCTCGACACGAACGACCAGCTCGTCCCCACGCTGCGCAGCGAGAAGCCAGACGTGGTGTACAACGCGCTGCACGGCAAGCACGGCGAGGACGGCACCATCCAGAGCCTGCTCGAGTTCCTGGAGATCCCGTTCGTGGGCTCGCCCGCCAGCGTGTGCCATCGCACGTGGAACAAGGACGCGCTGCATTCCTCGCTCATCAAGTACCGCCAGATCTCCGGCGAGGTCGACGGCGTGGCCTCGTGGCCTCCGGGCGTGTACATCGCGGCCGATGCCTTCAAGATGATGGGCGCGGCTTCGGCGCTCGACCTGATCGGCGAGCGCATTCCCGGCGGCTACCCCGTGTGCGTGAAGCCCGCGCACGGCGGGTCGGCGCTCGGCATCCACCGCGTGGACAACCAGGACGACTTGCCCGCCGCCATCATGGACGCTCTGTCGTACGACGATGCCGTGAACATCGAGCAATGGGTCGAGGGCGTGGAGCTGTCCGTGTCGATCATCGGGACGGGCTGGGATGCCCGCGTGCTCCCGCCTGTCGAGATCGTGCCCAAGCGCGGTTTCTTCGACACCGAAGCCCGCATGAACTACGAGCTCGTGGACTTCTACTGCCCTGTGCGCCTGGCATCGCTCTGGAGCAACGAGGAGGAAGCCCAGGCAATCCGCGCCGAGATCGAGCGCGCGGCGCTCGAGGTGTACCGCGCCTACAGCGTGGTCGATCTGGGCCGTGTGGACATGATCTGGGACGGCGGATGCGCACGCTGCTTCGAGGTGGACATCGTGCCCGGCATGACGGACCACTCGCTGTTCCCCGCGGCGGTCAAGGCAGCCGGCCTCACTTTGCCCGAAGTGCTCGACGAGCTCGTGTCGCAGTACGTGTAATCGAACGCGCCGGGGTGGGACGGGGCCATGCCCTTTGTTCCGCTCCGGCCATCTTTTTGGCTCAATTTGGTAACCGAACGGTAGATTGCGGAGTATTTTGCGTCAATTGCGGTTCGAGTGCGTATAATGGGTTCACGTTTTGAATGACGCATATTATTTAGGAGGAGTCATGGGCAGAATTATTTCGTTCATCACTGGTGCTACCGTCGGAGCGCTCGCTGCGCTGGCGTTCGCCCCGCAGGCAGGCGAGAAGACGCGTGCTCTCGTTGCCGAGCGTGCTAACGCGCTCGTGGGCGAGGCCAAAGATTTCGGTGCGGGCATGCCCGGCACCGCTCAGGAGGCGTTCAACTCCGTGCGCGACATGGGCGCCGGCCTGCTGAAGGACGCCCCCGGCATGGCTCAGGACCTCGCGAACAGCGCTACGGCGCGCGTTAAGGGCGCCACGGGCCAGGCTCCTGCCGAGACCAACGACGAGCTGCGCGAGAAGATCGAGGCTGCGCGCCGCCGCATCGCCGCGCAGGTGATGGAGAACGCCGAGCAGAGCAACGCCGTCGAGGTTGCCGCCGAGGCCGCCGAAGACGTGAAGGAAGAAGTTGCCGAGGCTGCCAAAGAGGCCGAAGCCGAGGACAAGGCTGAATAGCTGATTGCAAACAGAGAAGGTGCGCTCTGCCGCATTGCGGCGAGCGCACCTTTCTGTGGGCAATTACCCGTTCTCGAAAGATGTGCGATGCCTAACCTGATTTCGACGAAAGACTACACGGGCCTCAGAGCCGTCAGTGCGTCCAAAGACAAGAAGATCGGCAAGGTGCGCACCGCCGTGTTCCATCCATCCGAGCGCCGCTGCCTCGGGTTTATCGTAAAGCGTCCCGACGCGGCGCTCATGTTCCATCGCAAGGACCTGTTCGTGGCCCTCGGGGGCTTCCATATCGCCGATGGCCAGATGGTCGTGCATGACGACGATCCCACGGCGACGGATCGGGGTGCCGTGAAGGCCCTTGGCGTGAACTGGGAGAAGAGCGTCATTTGGGTGGGCATGCCCCTCATGACGAAGTCCGGCGAGTTCCTGGGTTACGTGAGCTCTGTTACGTTCGACAGCCAAACGGGGGAAGTCGAGAGCGTGACCGCCGAGAGCGGCGCCGCAGCCGATGCGCTCCTGGGCAAGCGGGTCATTCCCGGAAACATGGTGAAGGGATTTCGCATGGGGCAGGGCATGGCCCTCGCGCCCGTGGGACAAGCCGCTGCAGAGGACGAGGACGTGCCGAAGGGCGCGATCATGGTTGCCGACGAAGCCGCCGACCTTGCGGCCGACGGTGGCGTTGCAGCTGCGGCGGGCAAGGCGACCGCCGTTGCGACGCATAAGGCGAAGAAGACCGTCGTGCGCGCCAAGCGCACCGTGAGCGAGCAGACGGAGAAGGCACGTCCGGTTGCCGAGAAGGCCGCGAAGCGCGCAGGCGAGGCGGTCGAAGCCGGCTCGTTTGCCGTGGGCAAGCAGCTCGGCAAGGCGTCGGGCATGTTCGCCGCCTTCAAGGAAGAGTTCGACAAGGCGGTTAAGAGCGAGGACGACCAGGCATGAGCGACGAGCAAATGCAAGGGCGTCAAGCCGAGCCCGAGGAAGACAAGGCTGCCCAGGGCGAGGACGCTCCCAAGCCGAGAAAGCGCATCGACAAGGCGACCGCGTTCAAGTTCGCGGGGCTCATCGCGTTCTTCGCAATCATGGCTGTCGTGGTGGTGATTGCCTGGCCTTATATCGCCGACGTGTTCACGGAGGGCGGCGTCGAGCGCATGGTGGAGCGTGTGCAGAACGCCGGGCCGGCAGGTGTGCTCATTCTGCTTGGCATGCAGTTCCTGCAGGTTGTGGTCGCGTTCATACCCGGAGAGGTCGTGCAGATTGCGGCGGGGTTGATGTACGGCCCGTTTTTCGGCACGATCATCATCCTCGTCGGCTGCATCATTTCGAGCACGGTCATCTACAAGATGGTCCACGCGCTCGGCGCCCCGTTCGTTCAGGGCATGGTGTCTACCGAGCACCTGGAGAAGTTCCGTGCGTTCGAGGAGCAGGGCAAGCTCGACATCGTCGTGTTCATCCTGTTCCTCATTCCCGCGATGCCCAAGGACGTGTTCACCTACCTCGTCCCGCTTACCGACATGAGCTATAAGAAGTTCATTGTAATCACCACGTTGGGGCGCATACCCGGTGTGGTCGCGTCGACGTATGCGGCGTCGGGCTTCGCGAGCGGCGACATCGTCGGCCCCGTGGTCGTGATCGTGATCGTCGCCATAATCGCCCTCGTTGCCGTCGTGTTCCGCGAGCGGATCATGGAGGCGCTCGGCAGGGGGTATGATCGATGACGGGTGAAACGCGCGAAGCGGTCGAGCGGCTGGATGCCGACGTTTCCGTCGCATACGAGCCGGGCGGCGCCGACGACGGTCGTTACGGCCCGCCGATCAACCGGGCTGCACAGGCATACGCCGCGCAGGCAGTTAAGCAGAAGGACCACATCGTTGCGGGGTTGCTCGCAGTGTTCCTCGGCCTGTTCGGCCTGCATAAGTTCTACCTCGGCTACAACGAGACGGCGTTCATCATGCTCGCCGTGTCCATCATCGGCTCGATTGTGTCGTTCGGCCTCGCGGCCGCGGTCGTATGGGTGATCGCCATCGTCGAGGGGATTATCTACCTCACCAAGCCGCAGGCCGACTTCTACCGCATCTACGTCCTCAACAAACGGGAGTGGTTCTAGTACAATAAATGGGTATTTGGCATTCATACAAGGAGGAAACATGCCTAGCATAACTCGTGACCAGGTGAAGGTTCCCGTCGATGTCTCGCCCGAGATGCGCGATGCCTACATCGACAACTACATGAAGGCGACGCGCGGCACCGGCCGTCTGATGCTGTTCGCGTGCGACCAGAAGATCGAGCACCTGAACAAGGACTTCTACGACGGTGGCGAGGAGATCGACATCGCCGACTGCGAGCCCGAGCATCTCTTCAAGATTGCCAGCCAGGGCGTATGCGGCGTTATGGCGGGCCAACGCGGCCTCATCGCCCAGTATGCCGCCGATTATCCCGAGATCAACTACTTGGTGAAGATGAACTCCAAGACCAATCTGGTGAAGACCGCCCAGGAGGACCCCTATTCGCCGCAGCTGTACGGTCTCGACACCGTGCTGGCCATGCGCGATGCGGGCGTGAACATCGTGGGCCTGGGCTACACCATCTACCTGGGCAGCGAGTACGAAGCCACCATGATGGCCGAGGCGGGCGACCTCATTGCGCAGGCGCATGCCGAGGGCCTGCTCGTCGTGCTGTGGATCTACCCGCGTGGCAAGGCCGTGACCGCTGAGAAAGACCCCGACCTCATTGCCGGCGCGGCAGGTGTCGCGCTGTGCCTGGGCGCCGATTTCGTGAAGGTCAACCCGCCGAAGCCCGAGGGCGAGGACGGCCGCACCCCCGCCGAGGCTCTGGCCATCGCGTCGAAGGCATCGGGCCGCACGGGGCTCGTGTGCGCCGGCGGATCGACGGTCGACGCCGAGACGTTCCTCACCCAGCTCTACGATCAGATTCACGTGGGCGGCGCCTGCGGTAACGCGACGGGGCGCAACATCCACCAGCGCTCGCTGGACGAGGCGGTGCGCCTGACGCGCGCCATCAGCGCCATCACGCTTGCCGACTACACGGCCGCTGATGCGCTTGCCGTGTTCAACGGCGAGAAGGAGTTCTCGCTGTAGGAAGCGATCGAAGCGCCGCGCGAAGCGGCGCTCACCATGCCCTGCCCGTCCCCCACAGGACGGGCAGGTGTGCTAGAAAGGCCGTGTCATGATCTGCCCGACATGTGGAGCGGAAGTTCCCGAATCAAGGGTTTGCGCCAAGTGCGGAGCCCCCTTGCTGTCCACTGGGCGGTTTGCCGGCCATTTCGAGGGCGATTCCGGCGAGGAGTTCGTCCCGGGCACGGACGACGGCTATTGGCGCACTTCCCTCGAAGTGCAACCAGCAAATCCCGACGTGCCGAAGGAGAACGAGTACTTCGTTCCCGGCGAGCCCGTCAATCCAGCAGACGAGAGCCAAGGCGATGGTCCGGAAACCGCAGCCGCGCCAGAACCGGCACCCGAGAAGCCGAAGGCGTCGAGCAGCGCGTTCGTGCTCGTCATCGTGGGTCTCGTGCTCAGCATCCTGTTCTTCACGTGCATTCCGGGCATCGTATGCAGCATCATAGGTTTGGTGCTGAACGCGCGGAACAACAAGACCGGCCTCGAGAACCCGCGCCGGACCTCGACGAACATCGTGGGTGTGATCGGCCTGATCGTCGGCGCTGTGGCGCTGTGCGGGCTCATCTTCCTCGGCGTCGTGGCCAAGCAGGTCGTGGACACCGTCAACGAGAACGGGTGGGACATCTCGGAAGTGCAGATTATCCGGGCCCCCGACGGGTCGCTCGTGATCCGCGAGCATTCCGGCGCCGCTGCGGGCAGCACGCCCGTGGGCGTCCTGCCCGCGTCATCGGGTTCGGCCTCATCGAATGCAGCGGCGACCTCCGCTTCTTCCGAATCGAGCTCGACCGGATCTGCCAGCAGCTCCGGAGCTAGCTCGTCTTCGAGCGGGAACGTGGCGGCCTTCGACCCCGCGTGCCTCGATGCAGCGGGCAATCCCACGCTGTACGCCCTGTTCGAGCTGAGCGGCTCCCAACTCCAATCCCTGCTGAAGGCCGACGGGTTCGGGTGGTACGAGGAGATCACCGCCTGGATGCGTGCGAACAACACCATCTTCGAAATGGTCGACCGCTCGGGGAGCGTGTCGCGCAGCGATATCGACACGTACGCGGTGGGTGCAGCCGGTGCGCCTGTCGTGATGGTTCTGTCGGTTGAGGGGTATGCCACGCCCGCGGCAGCGCTCGATGGTCTGGGCGCCAACGTCTCGATCGATCGCCGGTACGAGGACGACGGGGCCATGTTTGCAGTTGTGAGCGGGTCGAACGGAGACCAGCACTTGGTGCTCGTCACGGATACGGGCAACGGCGAGCAGACGGTTCTCGTTTACGGCGAGGCCGCGATCAAGGATGGGCTGTTCCAAAACACGATCGGGATTGATGTGGGGTCGAGCATCGACGAAGCTTGGGACATCATTACGGGGTGACAACTGGCCTCATACGCTATAATTGGTAACTGCGCTTATTGGGGTTCTGGCCGATAAGGCAGGTATTTGGGAGGGGCTCGATGGACCTTAGTCTTGCGGCCATCTTGGGGCAGATTGCGGCATATCCCGCGCTTGCCGTCATTATCGTACTTGTTCTGATCGTCACCATCGTTTCCGGTGCAACCGACGCCCCCAACGCCATCGCCACGGCGGTTTCCACACGCTGCCTCAAACCCAAGCACGCGCTCATCTTAGCGGCGGTGTTCAACTTCATCGGGCTCGTGGGCATGACCTACATCTCCACAGCTGTGGCGCACACCATGTTCAACATGGTCGATTTCTCGGGCGATACGCACAAGGCGCTGCTCGCCCTCATGGCTGCGATGATCGGCGCCATCTTCTGGGGCGTGTTCTGTTGGTGGCGGGGCATACCCGCTTCGAAATCGCATTCGCTCATCGCGGGTATCACGGGAGGCGCTATCGCCATGAACGGCTTGGGCGGCGTGGTGCTGGGCGAGTGGATGAAGGTCATCTATGGCATGCTGTTCTCGCTCTTCGCAGGCTTCCTGTTTGGCTGGCTCTTCGTGCGCGTAATCGAGCGCGTGTTCACCAGCATGAACCGCCGCACGTCGGGCAAGCTGTTCGTCGCGACGCAGGACGTGTGCGCCGCGCTGCTGTCGTTCCTGCATGGCGCGCAGGACGGCCAGAAGTTCATGTCGATCGCCATCCTGGGCATCTCGCTCGCGTTCGGCATGGAGTCGGCTAACGACGCCGGGTTCCCGCTCTGGCTCATGATCGTCTGCTCTCTCGCCATTTCGCTAGGCACGTTCCTTGGCGGCGAGCGTATCATCAAGTC
The DNA here is from genome assembly GCA_902764575.1 of uncultured Coriobacteriaceae bacterium. Lineage (GTDB taxonomy): Bacteria > Actinomycetota > Coriobacteriia > Coriobacteriales > Eggerthellaceae > UBA9715. The sequence goes on along the minus strand of CACWWI010000019.1, from coordinate 108 downwards.
CGTGGCCATGGATATGGTCAAGCTCGAGAAGTATCAAGGCGTGGCAGCATCGATCAGCACGGTGTTCACGCTGTTCATCTCGAGCATCACCGGCATGCCCGTGTCGAC
>CACWWI010000018.1 GCA_902764575.1 uncultured Coriobacteriaceae bacterium | reverse complement strand
CGTAGCAGCGGCTCATGCGCAGGATGTTGTTCATAGCTGTGGTCCCCTTCTAGATGATTCGAAAAAACACTAGCCCGTTATTATATGGCACGATTGGCGCGAAAGGGCCCTGACGGTACTATCGTCCCGCTTTGCACCACATAACCGATTTTCTCGCTTGCCGGTGGAGCCGAGCGATTACAGCCTGGCGAGCTCTTCCATGAGCGCGTCGACGATTTCGGACTCGTCGACCTTGCGGATGGTCTCGCCCTTCACGAAGACCGCGCCCGAGCCTGCACCGCAGGCGACGCCGATGTCGGCATCGCGCGCCTCGCCGGGGCCGTTCACGACGCAGCCCATGACGGCAACTTTCACGGGCGCCTTCACCGAGCGGAGGCGCTCCTCCACCTGGCCCGCCAGCTCGATGAGGTTCACCTGGCACCGCCCGCACGTGGGGCAGCTGATGATCTCGGGGCCACGGCGGCGCAGATCGAGCGCGGCGAGCAGCGTCCAGCATGCGCGGACCTCGTTGACGGGATCGTCGGTGAGGGAGATGCGCATCGTGTCGCCGATGCCCTCCTCGAGCAGGATACCGAGCCCGCTCGCAGACTTGATGATGCCCTGGAACTGCGTGCCCGCCTCGGTCACGCCGATGTGGAGCGGAATGGCCGGGATGCTCTTCGCGAGTAGACGGTACGTGAGCACCGTGGTCATGACGTCGTGCGCCTTCGCCGACACCACGAGGTCGAAGAAATCGTTCTCCTCGCAGAAGGTGGCGTACTGCGCCGCCGATGCGGCGAGCTTCTGCGGCAAGGTGAGGTCGGGGCGCGCTGCGAGCTCCTGGTCGAGCGAACCCGCGTTCACGCCGATGCGGATGGGTATGCCGGCCGCGCGCGCTGCGTCGAGCACGGGCACGGTGGCCTCGAGACCGCCGATGTTGCCCGGGTTGATGCGCAGCTTGGCCGCTCCGCGCTTGGCCGCCTCGATGGCGATGACGGGGTCGAAGTGGATGTCGGCCACGACCGGCAAGGGCGATGCGGCGCACACGCCCTCGAACGCATCGAGGCAATCGCGCCGCGGGATGGCCATGCGCACGATCTCGCAGCCGGCTTCGGCGAGCGACTCGATCTGCCGCACGTTCGCCTCGATGTCGTCGGCCTTCTCGTTGAGCATGGACTGCACCGCAACCGGCGCGCCGCCGCCAACGGGCACGTTGCCCACCATCACCTGGCGTGTGTTCTCGTTCGGTTTCATGGAACCCCCGTTCTCGCGTTACGGAGATTGTAGCGCAGCAGAAAACGAGCCTGGGGGAAGAGATCGCCTACCAGTTCCCGAATATGAACCGTTGGATGTCCTGGTTCATCATGACGATGAAAAGGAGCATGAACAGGGCCATACCCGCAACCGAAAGGTAGTTCATGGCGCGGGCGCCCACCATCTTGCGGCGGATGCGCTGGTAGGCTTCCACGACGAACCGACCGCCGTCGAGCGGCGGGATGGGCAGCAGGTTCATGATGCCGAGCGACACCGAGAGCATCGCCATGAACGACAGCAGCTCGGTGAAACCAGCCTCGAACGCCGACTTCGACAGTACGGCGATTCCCACGACCGACGTGGAGTTCGACACCGTCTCGGCAACCGTCTGCGGATTGAACAGCCCGGCGACCGCTTGAACGACCATGCCTATGTACACGAAGCCCGCCTGGATTGCGCGCCAGGGCTCGACCGTCACGTGGAACACCTCGCCCGACTGGGTGTTCTGATAGTCGAAGCCGATCACCGAGTAGATAAGCACGAACGCGATCATGGCGAACAGCAGGTTCACGCCGGGGCCGGCTAGAAGAATGACCATGCGTTTCCACGTGGGCAACGAGCGGTACTGCTGGTGGTATTCGGATTGGAAGAACGCGTCGGGATCGGAGAGCGAATGAGGCTGGCCCTCGATGAGCGTGTCGAAGGGCTTGCGCCCGCGCCGCTCGGCGCGCCGACGCTGCCAGGCCGTGGGCTTGCGCTCCGGCACGCGGTACACGTTGAACTCGTCGGTCTTGCGCGGTCCCTTGACTGTGCCCCATTCCACGAGCTCCTCGAGCGCCTCGTACGCCTCGTCGTCCGTGATGCCGCAGTCGCGCGCGACGTCCTCCATCAGCGCCGTGCCGCGTGCGTACACGCTGGTCATAGCCGCCTTCAGATAGGGAGACATCTCTCCGGGCTCCATGCCGCACACGCGCGCGTACCCGCCGAGCAAGATGGCCGTGACGCCGAACTCGGTCTCGCCGCGCTGCACGCCGATGTGCGGCCCGGGCAAGCCGATCATGAACTCGCTCACGCGGACGCCGAACGCGCGCGCCGTCACGAAGTGCCCGCCCTCGTGGATGAACACGAGGAACCCGAGCACCACGACTGCAGCGAGGATTGTGAGCAATACGTCCATGGACACGATTATACCCGCTCGAAACCGCGTGCCTCCCCCGTCATCCAACGGTTGCGAAACGCCCACAAGGCTGCGATGCCCGCCGGCGCGGCGTCCCCTGGCGCGTCATCGGATGTTCTCGCGCGCCTCCGCACGGGCCCAGGCGTCGACTTCGAGCAGCTGGTCGATGCTCTCCACCGCCTGCACGCCATGGGCCTCCATGACGGCCTCGACGCATTCGGCGATACCGAGGTAGCTGCCCTCTCCCGCGAGGAACGCCGCGACGGCGACCTCGTTGGCGGCGTTCATGGCGCAGGGCAGCGTCCCGCCCCGCTCGCCTGCCGCGCGCGCGAGCGCGAGGCAGCGGAACGTATCGGTGTCGGGCGCGGCGAACTCGAGGCTGCCGAGCGCCGTGAAGTCGAGCGGTTGCACGGGCGCATCCCACCGCTCGGGATACGACAGCGCGTACTGGATGGGTATGCGCATGTCGGTCGTGCCGAGGTGCGCCTTCACGCTTCCATCGGAGAACTCGACCATCGAATGGATCGCGCTCTGCGGCTGCACGACCACGCTGATGCGGTCGTAGGGCATGCTGAAGAGGTGGTGGGCCTCGATGACCTCGAGCCCCTTGTTCATGAGCGTGCTCGAGTCGATGGTGATCTTGGGGCCCATGTTCCAGGTGGGATGGGCGAGCGCCTGGGCCGCCGTTATATCGCTCAACTCGGCGCGCGACCGGCCTCGGAACGGGCCTCCCGACGCGGTGACCCACAGGCGGGCGACCTCTCGGGCGGACTCGCCGATGAGGCACTGGTAGATGGCGCCGTGCTCGGAGTCGATGGGCATGAGCGCGCCGGCGGGGCCGTGCGCCGGCGCCAGGCCAGCTGCCCGGCGCTGCTCGTCCACCTGCGCGGCAAGGGGCATGATGAGGTCGCCGCCCACCACGAGCGACTCCTTGTTGGCGAGCGCGAGAACCTTGCCCGCGCGCAGCGTCTCGTAGCTCGCGCGCAAACCCGCAGCGCCGACCAGCGCATTCACGACCACATCGACTTCGGGGAGCTTCACCAGGTCGGCGACGGCCTGGGCGCCCACGGCGACCTCGACGCCGGCCGGGACTTCGACGTTGGAGGGTTCCTGCCCGAACGCGATGTAACGGACGCCGAATTCCTGCGCCTGGGCAAGCGCCTCGGACGCGCGCCTGCCAGCCGCCAGCGCGACGACCTTCACCTTGTCGGGATGACGGCGCGCAACGTCGAGTGTCTGCGTGCCGATGGACCCCGTCGAACCGAGTATCGCTATACCCCGTGCCATGCGAACCTCCTGATCATTTGATGCCGAAGCACATTGTAGCAAGCAGGGGCCCCTGCGCCATCTGGTGGAACGGATGTGGTTAGAACGGTATGGGGAGGCAGCCGAAGCCGAACAGGAGAATGGCGGCGGCAACCGCGGTGGGCATGAGGGAATCGCAGCGGTCGAAGAGGCCGCCGTGCCCCGGCATGATCGTGCCGGAATCCTTGAAGCCGACCGAGCGCTTGATGCGGCTCTCGCAAAGGTCGCCCATCACGCTCGTCAAGCCGCACACCAGGCCGAAGAGCAGACATTGCCAAACCTCGATGTGCACACCGGGCACCACGAGCAGGATGCACCAGAAACCCATCGACACGATGAGGCCGGCGATGAAGCCCTCCCAGCTCTTGTTGGGCGACGTGCGCGGCGCAAGCTTATGCTTGCCGAACTTCGACCCGAACACGTAGGCGCCGGCGTCGTTGAACCATATGCTCGCGAAGATGACGAGCACGAGCACGCCGCCCCAGATGTTCGGGACGTCCATGCCGTTGTACGACATGCGGATGAACAGCAGGCCCGAGAGCTGCATGCCCGTGTAGCACGCGCCGAACACGCACACGCCCACGTCGGCCATGCGGGCGCGCAGCCAGTACACGTACCAGAACGTCACCGCGAGGAGCAGCGCCAGCATAACGAGCAGGATGCCCTTGACGCCCAGGAAGTACGCCGCAACCGGGAAAGCGGCTGCAGCCACGACGCCGATAGCCTCGTTGGGCATCTTGGCGTCGGAGCGGAGCATGTAGTAGAACTCGCCGGCGCACAGCGCGGCCGTTGCCGCGAGGATGATCATGGTGGTGATGTCGCTCGCCAGGATGCAGGCGATGTTGAGCGAGATGTACACGATGCCCGTGCGCAAGCGCACCTGGAACGAGCTTGCGTTCTTGAACCGTTCGGGCGTCTTCTCGTACGCCTTCTCCTTCACGCGCTGGGCGCGGTGCTTCGTCTCCTTGGGCTCGCCGGTGCGCGTCGTTTTCATGGGCTCGGGCGAGAGCTGGGAGGCCTCGGGGGCGCCGGTACGGGCGCGCACGCGCTCGCGCGCTGCCTGCCGGGCCTCCTCTCGTTCGACCCTGCGAGCCTCCTCGAGTTGCTCCTCGCGCTCGTCCACCATGCGGTCAGACATCGCCTACACCCCGCCGAACCTGCGATCGCGGGCCTGGTACGCCAGCAGCGCGCGGAGGAACTCGTAGCGGTTGAAGTCGGGCCAGAGCACGTCGGTGCAATAGAACTCGGTATAGGCGAGCTGCCAGAGCAGGAAATTGGATACGCGCATCTCGCCCGACGTGCGAATGAGCAGCTCGGGGTCGGGGATGTCCCCGGTGTACAGGGCGCTTTCGAACAGGTCGCCAGTTACGACGGGGGCCTTCCCCTGGGCAACAGCGTCGTCGACGATGCTCTGCACGGCATGGAGGATCTCCTGGCGCGACCCGTAGTTCACGGCCACGACGAGCGTCATGCCGTCGTTCCCGCGCGTCTTCTCCCATGCCTCTTCGAATGCCGAGCGGGTGTCGGCGGGCAGGCGCGACATGTCGCCGATGGTGCGCACGCGCACGTGTTCCTCGTGCAGGCCGTCCACTTCGGCCAGCATCGTCTTGGCGAACAGTTCCATGAGCCCCTCGACCTCGTCGTCGGGACGCTTCCAGTTCTCGGTGGAGAACGAATAGATGGTCAGGTAGCGCACACCCGAATCGCTCGCCGCGCGAATGGTCTCGCGCACGGCGTCGATGCCCGCGCGGTGCCCACGCAGCCGGTTGAGGGCGCGCTTCTTGGCCCAGCGCCCGTTCCCGTCCATGATGACCGCCACATGCTGCGGAATGCGGCCCTCGTCGAGCGCACGAGGGTCGAGACCCGCCGGAGGATCAGGATAAATCTCTGTAACAGGCTTAGCGAACAACTACGCTCCCTTTCAACAACCAAGAAATCAGTGCAGCATCAACAGCTCGATGTGGGCGCCCAAGTCAGCGAGGGCGCCTGTGGTGCCCGGAATTGCCCTGAAAGACAAGCGCATTGGCCTTCGGGCCATGCGCGCAGGCTTGAAGGGCAAGGCCGGGCGCCACAGGCGGCCGCAGCGTCGACCCCAGCGCTGGCCGTCAGGCCAGCGCAACCCCCCTAGACTTCCATCAGCTCGGCTTCTTTGGCCTTGAACGCGTCGTCCACTTTGCCGATGTACTTGTCGGTGAGCTTTTGGACGTCCTTCTCGGCGCGGGACTGGTCGTCTTCGGTGATCTCGCTGGCCTTCTCGGCCTTGGCGAGCGCGGCGTTGGCGTCGCGGCGGGCGTTGCGCACGGCCACGCGGGCTTCCTCGGCGTAGCCTTTGCACTGCTTGGCCAGCTCGCGGCGGCGCTCCTCGGTGAGCTCGGGGAACGGCAGGCGGATGACCATGCCGTCGTTGCTGGGGGTCACGCCAAGGTCGCTTTCCTGGATGGCACGCTCGATGGCCTTGAGCGCTCCCTTGTCCCAGGGCTCGATGACGAGCAGGCGCGCATCGGGCGTCTTGATGCCGGCAATCTGGTTGATCGGCGTCATGGCACCGTAGTACTCCACCTTGATGCGGTCGAGCACCTTGGCGTTGGCGCGGCCGGTCCGCACGCTGCCGAACGCGTTGCCGAGCGCGTCGAGCGCCTTCTCCATGCGCTCTTCGGCGTTCATCAGAATCTCGTCGACTTCCATTTCCATCCCTTTCTCCAAGAATCGAAACGGGGATGTTCCCCGTTTCGATTTACTCCACGATAGTCCCGACGTTCTCGCCCTTCAGGGCGCGTGCGATGTTCCCGTTGACCATGAGGTCGAACACGATCATGGGCATGTTGTTGTCCATGCACAGCGACGTGGCGGTGGCGTCCATCACATGCAGCCCCTTGTTCAACACGTCCATGTAGGAGATGCGGTCGAACTTCTTCGCATTGGGGTTCGTCATGGGATCGGAATCGTACACGCCGTCGACCTTGGTGGCCTTCATGAGGCAGTCCACGTTGAGCTCGCACGCGCGCAGCGCGGCGGTGGTGTCGGTGGTGAAGTACGGGTTGCCCGTACCGGCCGCCAGGATGACCACGCGACCCTTCTCGAGGTGGCGCTCGGCGCGGCGGCGGATGTAGGGCTCCGAAACCTGCATCATGTTGATGGCCGACTGAACGCGGCTGAAGATGCCGTGGCGCTCGAAGGCGTCCTGCAGCGCGAGGGAGTTCATGACCGTGGCGAGCATGCCGATGTAGTCGGCCTGGGCGCGGTCCATGCCCTCGGCCGAGCCGGCCAGGCCGCGGAAGATGTTTCCTCCGCCGACCACGATGGCAACCTGCACGCCGTCGCGGACGATCTCGCCGATTTGCTCGGCCAGGTCGTCAACGACTTTTGGGTCGATGCCATAACCCAGGTCGCCCGCTAGCGCCTCGCCGGAAAGCTTCAGCAGCACACGCTTGTACTTGTAATCACCCGCCATGGATCAGCCCCCCTCGGCACGTTGTGTATAACCTTCCACATGATACCCGAAATAGCCGCCGACAAAAAGGGCTGCGAGCCGAAGCCCGCAGCCCTTCTGGGAGGTTTCTAACCGAGTAGTTGCGCACTACCTTCCGTACATCTCCAGCAACTGGAGCAGCTCCTGCAGCTCTTCGTCGGTGTACCCGCCATTGGGGCTCTGACCGCCTCCGAAGCCATTGCCATAGCCGCCGTTCGGTGACTGGTTCTGCTGCTGTTGCTGTTGCTGTTGCTGCTGTTGGCTATCCGAGGCGCCCGAAGCGAAATCGGTGTCTGCCACGAGCTTGACGTTGAGGTCCTCGGTCTTGCCATCGCGGTTGACCGTCACCTTGACCGTGTCGCCCACGGCGTGGCCGCGCACCTCGAGCGTGACGTCAGTCGGAGATTTGACCTGCTTGTCGTTGACGGCAGTGATGATGTCGCCTTCCTTCAGGCCGGCCTCTTCCGCGCCCGACCCGGGCACGACCGCCGAGACGTAGGCGCCCGAATCCACCGGCAGGTTGTAGCGCTGGGCCGTCTGCTTGTTCACCTGGGAGATCGACACTCCGAGCACGGCATGGGACGGTTCCTTGCCGGCGATGATGTCCTCGGCCAGGCCGATCGCGTAGTTGATGGGAATGGCGAAGCCCACGCCTGCGTAGTTGCCGGAGCTCGACGAGAGCATCGAGTTGATGCCGATGAGCTTGCCGTCGGAGTCGACGAGCGCACCACCCGAGTTACCGGGGTTGATGACCGCATCGGTCTGGATCATGTTCGGATAGTACGTGTACTCGGGCGCCGCATTGGTGTAGTAGTAGCCGTTTGCCTGGGAGTTGTCCATGATCGTGGAACGGTTCGTAGCCGAGACCACGCCGGTCGCGACGGACTGCTCCAGCCCGAGCGGCGCGCCGACGGTCATAACCCATTCGCCGATGACCAGGCTATCGGAATCGCCGATGTCAGCTGCGACGAGGCCCGAGGTGTCGCTCACCTTGAGCACGGCGATGTCGGAACTGCTGTCGCCGCCCACGTACTCGGCTTCGCGCTCCGCGCCGTCCACAGTGACGGTGAGCTTGGCGGCATCTTCAACCACGTGGTAGTTCGTGATGATGTACCCGTCTTCCGAGATAACAACGCCCGAACCCATGCCAGCCATCACCGGCTCGTTGGAGCCCTGCGCGTTACCGCTTTGCCCGTAGCCGAACCCGTAGCCGTAGTTGCCCACGTTCTGATAGTTGTAAATGGCCACCACGGAAGGCAGAGCCTTGGCGGCAACCGCCTCGGATAACGTCTGGCCCTCATCGGCCGCGTTGATGACGCTCGGGTTCTGCGTGCCGATGGATATGGTTGTGCCCTCGGCGGTCTCCGCCGTCGCCTGGGCCTGCGTTTGGGGATGCGCGAAGTGGTCGTAGGCGACGAACCCGCCGAGCCCGATCGCGCATGCCAAGAGCGCGCCGAGGAAGCCGAAGAGGAAGGTCTTGCCCGCCCCGCCCGACTTCTTCTTCTGCGCGTGCTGCGCAGGCGCAGGCGCAGGCGCAGGTACAGGCTGCGTGATGCCCGCCACAACGTCTTGCGCCTGTTGCGTCTGCGGAGTTCCCTGATTGCCGTACATGCCGTCAGTCATGTTAGCGCTCCTTCTGCTCGCGTTGCTTTGCTTCGCATCAACCTTACCACCATGCCGAACGAAGCTGAAAACCTCCCCCATTCCGTCATCTTTGCGTCACGAAGCGCGCACGCAGGAAATCTGCGCTTCCGCAGGTAAAGTCGCATTTCCTGCCTTAAATAACCTGAAAGGAAGCTGAAAATGACCTGGCCGAAAGTTACGCGGAAGAAACAGGACGCCCTTCCGTATGCCAGCTGACCCGCCTATTCCTCGTTGTAGAGGAAGGAGCGGGTGCGCTCGTGCTGCGGGTTGTCGATGACGTCCTTGGCCAGGCCCTGTTCCACGATGACGCCTCCGTCCATGAAGATGACGTGGTCGGCGACGTCGCGCGCGAACTTCATCTCGTGCGTGACGATGACCATGGTCATGTGCTCCTCGGCTAAGCTGCGGATGACGCGCAGCACGCCCTTGGTGAGCTCCGGGTCGAGCGCGCTCGTGGGCTCGTCGAAGAACAGCACGTCGGGGTCGAGCATGAGGGCGCGCGCGATGGCCACGCGCTGCTGCTGGCCGCCCGAGAGCTCGCAGGGAACCATGTTCTCCTTGCCCTCCAAGCCCATTTTCTTGAGGAGCTCGAACGCCTTCTTCACGGCGTCTTCCTTGGGCGTCTTCTGCACGGTGATCGGGGCATCGATCAGGTTCTTCATAACCGTGTAGTGCGGGAACAGGTTGAAGTTCTGGAACACGAGGCCGAAATGCGTGCGGGCGCGCGCAAGCGTGGCCTTGTCCCCGTAGACCGCGCAGCCGTCCTCGTCACGGCTCACGACGCAGTCACCGAAGCTGAGCGACCCGCCGTCGAGCGTCTCGAGCAGCGTGCAGCAGCGCAGCAGCGTGGACTTGCCGCCGCCCGACGGCCCGATGATGGCGAGCACCTCGCCCTTCTCCACCTTGATCGAGATGTCTTTCAGGACCTCGTTGTCGCCGAAGCTCTTGCGTGCATGTTGCAGGTCGACCAGTGTTTTCGTTTCGCTCATATCCGCTCCCTAGTCGTGGTAGTACGCGTAGTGCTTCTCGATGCGGGAGAGCGCGAACTCGGCGAGCATCGTCAGGCCCCAGTACACGAGCGCGGCCAGTATGAAGGGCACCATGCTGACCTCGCTTGCGACAATCTGCTTGACCACGGTGAACATCTCGGCGAGGGCGAGCACGAACGCAAGGGACGTGTCCTTGACCAGCGTGATGACCTCGTTACCCATCGCGGGCAGGATGCGCTTGATCACCTGCGGGAGCACGATCCGCATGAACGTCTGGCCATTCGTGTAGCCAAGGACCTCGGCGGCTTCGTACTGGCCCCGCGGGATGGACTGTATGCCTCCGCGATAGATTTCGGCGAAATACGCGGCGTAGTTGAGGATGAAGCCAATGCAGCACGCCGTCATGACCCAGCCGATCTCGATGTGGATCGGGCCGAGGTCGTACGGCCCTATGTCCAGGAAGCTCAGCTTCACGCCGAACAGGTAGTACGGGATGAAGTAGATGGCCATGAGCTGCAGCATCAGCGGCGTGCCGCGCATGAACGATATGTAGAGCCGCATGAGCCACGCGAGCGGCTTGATCTTGCTCATGCGCCCGAGCGCAATGAGCACGCCGAGCGGCAGCGAGCCGATGAGCGTGATGAAGAAGATCTGGAACGTGACGATGAGGCCCCCGCCCATACGCGTGAGCAGCATGACGAGCGTGAGCTTGCCATCGAGCCCCAGGTACATGGCCCCAAAATCGTTCAACATGGTTACGATGTCCACAGTGCGCCTCCGCCGAAACCGACAAAAAAGCGCCCGCCACCTACGGCGGGCGCTTTCGTACTACGTTATTACTTGAGGATCCAGTTGTCGAAGGAGAGGCCGTACTCGGCATACTTGTCGCACAGGGTCTTCACGGTGCCGTCCGCATAGAGCTTCTTGAGGGAGTCGGTCACCGTCTTGGCGGTAGCGTCGTCGCCCAGCTTGAAGCCAACCGCATAGTGCTCGGAGGTCAGGGGCTCGCTCAGCTGCGTGTACTTGTCGCCAGTCTGCGAGATCTGGTACTGCGCGATGGACAGGTCGCACGCAACGGCGTCAACGGCGCCGGATTCGAGCTGCAGGAACGCGTTGTTGTAGTCGGCGATGGTCTGCACCGCGCCGCCGTCGAACGTCTTGCCGAGGTCGGCCTGGTCGCCTTCAGCGCTCAGGAGGTCGAGGGCAGCCGAACCGGCCTGGGTGATGACCTTCTTGCCGGCCAGGTCGCTCAGCGACTTGATGCTGCTACCGGATGCCACCACGATGACCTGCTCGTTGAGCATGTAGGGCTCGGAGAACGCGTACTTGCCCTCGCGGCCCTCAAGGGTGAAGCCGTTCCAGATGCAGTTGATGTTGCCGCTCTCGAGCTCGAGGTCCTTGGAGTCCCAATCGATGGGCTTGGCCTCGAACTCCCAGCCGTTGGCGTCGGCGACGGCCTTGGCGAGGTCGATGTCGAAGCCGGTGGGCTTGCCGCCGGCATCCAGGAAGCCGTACGGGGGGTACTCGGCGTCGAAGCCGACGACGAGCTTGGTCATGGCGCTGCTAGCAGATGCGCTGCTGCTTGCCGCAGCGCTGCTGGCGCTCGCGGACGAGCCCGATGCGCTTGCCGATGCGGAGCTGCTGGAGCCGCCCGAAGAGCAGCCGGCGAGCACGAACGCCGCGAGGGCGAACGCGGCAGCGAACGCTGCAAGGTACTTGAGTTTCTTCATAGTGTTCCTTCCCTTTCCCATGTGCTGAGCCTTCACCGCCCTTTGCGGGTCCCTCGCCCAGCGCTTTACCCCTCTACTACGATAAAGCGATGGAGAGTATACCACATGCAGCATCGAGCATGACACGCCATTCGTCTCGGGGCTGTTGTGCAACACCAAAGCCTTCCGAAGCTGGTATGCTTCGATTCGTCGAATGAGGAAACGGCCTTGTGAGGGCCTTGCGAGGAGGAATCTATGTACTGCAAGTCATGTGGCGCCGAAATCCCGGAGGGGGCAGGATTCTGCACATCGTGCGGTTGCCCCGCGAGCTCGCCGCAAGGCGAGGGGCATGAGGCGCGCACCTCGGGCAGCACCACCGTGCCACCAGCGACGCAAGCTCCGAGCCAACCCAGCGCGCAACCCCGGAAAGGGCTTAAGCCCGCGACCATCGTCGCGATTGCCTTGTCCGTCATCGCCTGCGCCGCCGTCGTCATCGCCCTCGTTGTTGTGTTCGGAGGAGCAAGCTCCAGCCAATCGAGCGCAGATGCAAGCGCGAGTACCGCCAGCTCTTCCGAGGCATCCGAAAGCTCTGGGTCTGGAGGCGAGGGTGATAAGAGCGCAAGCTCGTCGAGCAGCCCGGCGGAAAGCCCCCTTTCCGCAAGCGAGGCCGCTGCGCGCGCGTTCGAGGATGCCAAAGCCAACAACCCGTCATCCGTCGCGGTGCCGAATCCACAGGATCCCTCTTCCCCCGTCGAGCTCGCCGGCGTCGTGTTCACGGAGAGCCGCGAGAACTCGGCAGGAAAGCCCGAGACGTTCACATACCTGATGCTCGAAGAGCCCATCACGTTGACCGGGACGAAGTACGGCGAAGCGACGTCGTCCGCCGTCATCCTTCCGAATGCGCTCGCCGAATACGACGGCTCGCGCGTCACCGTGCTCGTGAACCTGTACATCGAGTCCATGGCGAGCTCCGCCGCAGCCAAGGTATCCCCCATCAACGCGACGACGTCAGCCAAGGTCGTACGCAACTTCGAAGCAGAAGCAGCCGGCGCGGACCAAAATGCATCATCCTCGCAGGCCTCCCAAGTCGACCGCGACACCTTGGCATGCGATGTCGCGCGCGCCCTGTTCACAACTGCGGAGGAACGCGGTGGCGAGCTCGTATACGTAGGCTCGGAAGTGTCGAAGTACTTGGCGCCCGGCAGCCCCGCCGAGAAATACGCCGACGGGTTCAATCCAGGCTACACGTACCGCGCGAGCGAAACAGAACTCCGCGGATCCTCGGGCAACACGTACCAGGTATGGGTGTTCTGGACGGTACCTGCCGGCGAATCAGGCGTGCGCGGCCACACGGCAGACGTGTCCATCACCTTCAACGACAACAACCAGGTGACCGACATCAGCTTCAAGACCTTGTAGCAACGCCCCCCACGCGCCGACCACCGAATCGGGACGTTCCCGATATCCCGTTTCGTGCCCGTTCGTACCCATTGACACAGCTTTTGAAGTGCATGTTCGCTCTGCTATACTGGCACGACGGCTGAGGGAGGGAACATGATCGACATTCCGAGCCCGGCGATTGCGGTCGTCGGACGGCACAATTCGGGCAAGACCACGCTCATCGAGAAGCTCATCGCCGAACTCGTGGCGCGCGGCCACGATGTCGGCAGCGTGAAGCACCACCACAAGACCGGCTTCGAGTTCGACGTGCCGGGCAAGGACTCGTACCGCCATCGCCAGGCGGGCGCGAGCGAGACGGTCATCGCAGCCCCCGACCAGATCGCGCGCGTGCGCACGCTCGAGCACGAGGTCGAATGCTCCGAGATCGTGCGCTCCATGCCAGGGCACGACATCATCGTGGTCGAGGGTTACCGCAAGAGCGGCCTGCCCACCATCGAGATCATGCGCTCAGGCAACCCCGCCGACGCCCAGGTGGCCGAAGCGTTCGTGCAAGCGGCCGAAGCAGGCGAGTCGCTCGGAGCCGATTTCACGCAGAAGTCGCGCGGCGATCGCGCCTTCGAGTTCGAGCAGACCGAGCAGCCCGACCTCTCCGACGACCTCAAGTACAAGATGCCCACGGCCGACACGGTGGCCATCGTGACGGACATCCCCGAAGCCGAGCGGGCGGCCGACATCTTCGGCATCCCGCACATCCACCCCGACGACGTTTCCCGCCTGGCCGATTTCGTGGAGGAGCGCTACGCGCGTCCGAAGGTGACGGTCGTCATACAGGCAGGCGGCGAGTCGCGCCGCATGGGCCGCAGCAAGGCCACGGTGCCGTTCGCCGGCAGGCCGCTCATCTGCCGATTGGTGGAGCGCCTCGCCCCCGCAGCCGATGAGCTCGTCATCACCACCAACGAGGCCGAGAACCTCGCGTTCCTGCACGAGCAATACCCCGACTTGGGCATTCGCCTCGTACCGGACGAATACGACTACCGCGGCGCGCTGCCCGGGCTGTACACGGCCCTCACCGCAGCGAGCAACCCCTTCGTCGCCGTCGTTGCCTGCGACATGGTGTTCGCCTCGCCGCGCCTGGTCGTCGCCGAGGCGATCGTCATGAAGGAAACGGGCGCCGAGGTCGTCGTGCCCGTGAACAAGCACGGCTACGAGCCCTTCCACGGCATGTACCGTCGCCAGGCATGCCTCCCCGCTATCCAGGAAGGCCTCGATGAAGGCGAGAAACGAGCGCAGTACATCTTCGGAAAGGTGCGCGTGCGCGAGTTCACGCAGGACGAGGTGCTCGCCGCCGAGCCCATGGGCGGCTGCTTCGTGAACGCCAACACGCCCGGCGAGCTGCAGGCCCTCGAAGACGGCTTCCTCGCGCGCTAAGAGAACGGCACCTGCACAACCGCAAACCCAACAGCTCCCACCCGTCCCGTATAATGCTCGGAGGGGAAAGGACGGCGCGTGCCCAACATCAACGACATCGTGCAAATCGCCGAAGCTATGGGGAAGAGCCCCGTAGTCGTCGTGCCGGAACGGTGCGCAGCCGTGCGCAACCGCAACGCGACCTGCCGAACATGTATCGACGCGTGCCAGGCTGACGCCATCGAGGTCCGCGCCAACGAGCTCAACCTCAACGCATCGCTCTGCGTGGCTTGCGGCGCCTGTGCGACGGTATGCCCGACCGAGGCGCTCTTATCGGTGGCGCCGCCCGATGCCGAGCTCGCGCGCTCCGCAGCCGAAGCCGCTGTCGCAAACGACGGCACCGCCGTGTTCGCTTGCGCGCGCATGGCGGCAAAACGCGTTGCCGATCCCGCGCTGTTCGCAGAGGTCCCCTGCATGGCTCGCGTGGACGAGAGCATGGTGTTGAGCCTGGTATCGCACGGGGCAATGGACGTGCTGCTCGTCGACGGCAACTGCGCCACATGCAAGTATGGCGTCTGCGATGCGGCCATCGCCGAAACGGTAGAGCAGGCCAACCGGCTGCTCGAGGTGCATGGGAGCGCGGTGCGCGTGCGGCGCGCGAGCGCGTTTCCCGATAGCCTGCTGGCCGATGACACGCAGGGGATGTATGGCGCCACCAGGCGCGGGTTCTTCAGCGACGCCGCAGGCGCCGCCAAGGACACGGTCGTCACCGCCGCACGCACCACGATCGAGCAGGAGCTCGGCTACGCCGACAGGCGGACGATCGGCGAGCGCTTGCGCGTATCGGACACGGGCGAGATGGCGCAGTTCCCCATGCCGCGCCACGAGGTGGCAATAAACGCATTGGACGCCATCGGCGCACCGACGGCCGAGCGCGTCGAATCGCGGCTCTTCGGCACCGTCGACATCGACATCGACCGCTGCAATGCCTGCGGCATGTGCGCCGTGTTCTGCCCAACGGGCGCGCTGCGCCGCGACCCCGCGGAAAAGGCGCTCGCAGCCCTCAAGTACCTGGAGTTCTCGGCGTGCGAGTGCGTGCAGTGCGGCCTGTGCGTCGACGTGTGCTGGAAGGAGGCGCTCACGCTGTCGAACAGCGTCCCCGCTGACGAGCTCTACGATTTCGAGCCCAGAACCTTCCACATGAAGGGAGTCAAGCGCAAGAAGAGCCCCTTCGGCGCAAGCGGTGTATAACGAGAAGCCTGCCGAGCTCGGAAATGATTCCGAAAACACAACGTATCATTATATGCAATCGCGCAAACGAGCACGAGGGGTAGATCTATGTATCAAATGCATTTCAACAACGGGGGCGCCGAGGCGTTCGGCGAGTTTATCGCCAACGTCTCCAGCCGGGTTGCCGTTTCGCCCGATGCAAAGGTGCTCGTCCACGTATTCAACGACACAGCTCAGCACAATGCATCCGACGAGCTGGTTTCGGTGTTGCACGACAAGCTCCCCAAAGCCTTGTACGTCGGCTGTTCCACGAGCGGCAACATCTGCGATGGGGCGCTCGTGGAAGGCGAGCTTCCGAACAGCTCCGCTATCGTCAACGTGTTCGAGGACCCGAGCACGCAGATCGAGGTGCTCCAGTTTCCCCTGAACCGTGACAACCGCATGGAAACCGCGGAAGCCATCCGCAACGCCGTCGAGGAGCGCCCGTGGGTGAAGGCCATCGAGATGATCACCACGCTCATCGACGTGGGCATGGCCGAGTTCTGCGACGAGGCGCGGCTGCTTCCCGAAGACATCGTGATATTCGGCGGGGGCGCGCTCTCCATCGAGACCCTCAACATGTGGGCTGGGCTGCCCTACGTGTTCTCCTCGTCTGGGGAAAACAGCGGCAGCAGCATCGTGCTCGCCCTCTACGGCGGCGAGAACTTCCACGTTCAGACGCAGACGATCTATGGCTGGAAACCCCTCGGCCGCACGCTGACCATCACGAGCGCAGAGGGGCCGGTCCTCCACGAACTCGACGGAAAGCCTGCGTTCGAGCGCTACCGGCACTACCTCTCGCTCGAGAACGACGAGCATTTCTCGGAGAAGAGCATCCTGTTCCCGCTTGCCATCGACCAGGACGGCCAAGCGGTCATCAAGGCCCCCGTGAGCGTCGCGGAGGACGGCTCGATCACGCTGACGAGCGACCTTGCCCCCTATCACGAGACCTGCCGCATCGCCTACGGCGACCCCGGCACCATTCTCCGCTCGATCAGAGAGAGCTCCGAGGTCATCCAGAGCTTCGATCCGCAGGGCATCCTGGTGTACTCGTGCGCGGCAAGGCGCATGTACTGGGGAGACGAGAACATCAGTCGCGAGACGCTGCCGATGCAGAGCATAGCTCCCACCGCGGGTTTCTACACGGGCGGCGAGTTCGCCCGCCAAGGCGGAAGGCTGCTCCACCACAACGTCACCATCGTCATCGCCGGCATCCGCGAGGGCGAGCCGAGCGGTGCCGGGCAGGAAGGCGTCTCGATCGACGCCACGGAATTCACCCGCCAGATGGAAATCGTGAACAGCCTCGCAGCGTTCGTGGGCGTCACCTCAGAAGAGCTCGAAAATGCATACGAGCAGCTCAAGGTGCTCGCAATGACCGACGGTCTCACGGGCCTGTTGAATAGGCGGGAAATCGACGAGCGCATCTCGGATGCAATCGCCGCTTGCGAGGACAGCCCCGAAACCCCGCCGGCCTCCCTCGTCATGCTCGACATCGACGACTTCAAAAGCAGGTGTGGGCTCTTCGGGTAGGTGGGGCGGCGAGGAGTTCATGGTGCTTCTGCCCTCGACGACGCTTGCCGAGGCGCGCGTCTTCGCGGGCCAGGTGAGAAACGCGTTCGCGGCCAAGGACTTCCCCCTATCGGGTCGGCACACGGTGAGCGTCGGCGTAACCCAGGCGCTTCCAGGCGAGACGTCCGATCTGGCTTGCCAGCGCGTCGACAAGGCGCTCTACGCCGCCAAGAAGCAGGGCAAGGACTGCGTCGTCGCGTTGTAGGCAAGGATAGTCCCCCCGCGCGCGACTCGATTACATTTCGAAGAACTGGCGGTACAGCTCGATTTCGCCCGGCTGCTCACTGCTCGTCGTGAACACGACCTGGCCGATGCCCTTTGATTTCGTGAGCAGCCCCCGCTCGGCCAACCTGCGCTCGAGCTGCTGTGCCGTGCC
>CACWWI010000017.1 GCA_902764575.1 uncultured Coriobacteriaceae bacterium | reverse complement strand
TGAACGCGCCCATCAGCATGCCGTACGCGGCCGTGAAGGCGAAGTATGAGGATTGGTCGATGCCGTTCTCTATGGCCAGGGAGTAGAACACGATGTTCGAGAACAGCCCGATGCCGGTGGTTATCACGCTGTTGATCTTGATGAACATGGGAGGGTTGTAAACAGGGTCGGCGCTGTCGGCGTAGAGGTCGAGACACTTTGAGAAGGCGCGCTTCTCCGCGCCGGCGAGCCGGATTTTCTGTATACCTGTGATGAGGCCGTAGGTCATGCCGGATTCCTTGGCGGCGAGCTCCATCTGCCTGCGGTTAACGCGCGCCTGGATGAGGGTGGTGGCAATCGAAACGCCAACGGTGATGAGGATGATGTAGATCGACGCTTCCACCAGCGGTGCCGCGAACGCGAAGATCTGCTCGACGTAGAGCAGCGACATGAGCGCGCCGAGACCCGTGCCCAGAACCATGTCCAAGATGACATTGCAGAGCTGGCTGACGGAATCGGAGCGGGCGTTGAGTTCACCGGGGCTATATTTCCTGAAGAAGCTTGCCGGCAGGGAGAGGAGCCGCATCATCATGGACGCCTCCACGCCCAAGGAGATCTTCGTGGTCAGCCGGCTCTGGACCATCTCCTTTATGCTGTTGATGAGCTGCGAGGACACAAGCACGCATACTATGAAGATCGCGATGGCAACCAGCGCGTCATGACTGCCGCTCGAGAGCACGGGCCCCGTCAGCATCCGGCTGATCTGGGGCAGGAGCATTCCCACCAGCGTGGCCACCAAGGTCGCGCCTGCAATCATGGCGAAATCGCTTAACGAAATACAGTTCTTCATGTAGATGAGCAAGTCGTAAATCGCGAGCTTCTTCTGGGGCAGGGGCTGGTAGAAGCAGATGGCGTTCGTATCGAAGAGTCCAGCTGTCTTCGCGTTTACCTTCTCGTGCTTGCCCGTGCGGGGGTCGGTGAACGAGTATCCCGAGAACTTGTTCGGCAGCAAGGCCACGGGAGTGTGGTCGTCCTTCGTGAAGGCGATGATGGCCCCGAAAGCGTCCTGGTACCATTTCTCGCTCAATACCACGTTCCTGCGCTTCATGCCGTAGTGGTGCAGGGCATATTCCAGCTGCTCTTCGCCAGCCTCGATATCGTCAGGGTACTCCACGGGCTTGCAGTGGTAGCTCTTCAGCACCTCGTCGATGACGCTAGCAGTGACGATCCTCTTGTCGTTTATGCGCTCGGCGGCCTGCCTTCCCAGCACGACGCCCGCCGCCTTCTCGAAGGAGTCCTCCAAGGCCCGCTGCTCGGCGGACCGGCGCTCTATGATTTGCTCTTCAAACCAGCTCATCCGGCCCACCTCCTATTCACTCGCTACGAGCTCGGCGTAAGCGCCGCCCTTGGCGATGAGCTCGTCGTGGGTTCCGCGCTCGACAACCTTGCCGCGGTCGAGCACGATAATCTCGTCGCAATCGCGCACGGTGGACAACCTGTGAGCGATGACCATGCAGGTGATGCCCCTCTCGTGGATGGCGTTCACCACCTCGAGCTCGGTGCGGGCGTCCAGGGCGCTTGTGGCCTCGTCCATGATAACGATCGTCGGATCCTGCACCAGCACGCGCGCGATCTCCATACGCTGGCGTTGCCCACCTGAGAGGTTCTTGCCGCCGCTAGAGATCTTGTGCTGGTATCCGCCGGGGAGCTTGGCGATGTCGTCGTGGAGCTGCGCATCGCGCGCCGCCATGATGACCTCGAAGTCCTCGATCGTCGGGTCCCACATCCTGATGTTCGCCGATATTGTGTCTTCGAAGAGCGTTATGTCCTGGTCCACCACGGACAGAGATCCCACGAGCACATCGCGGGGGTAGGCGCTTCTGGGCTTCCCGTCGAAGAGGACCTCGCCGCTCCATGGCTGGTAGAGCCCCGATACAAGCTTGGCTACCGTGGACTTGCCACACCCTGATGGGCCCACCAGCGCCACGCGCTCGCCCGGCGCTAGCGTAAGCGAGAAGTCCTCGATCAGCGGTTCCTTGAGCTTGGAATAGCCGAACGTGACGTTTTTCAGCTCCAGGCCGCCTTGCAACTTGCTCAACGGCTGTTCTTCGGCACCGTCATCGCCCTTATACGCGGTAAGCGCCTTGTCTTCCGGAAACTCCATCACGTCTTCGACGCGCTCCATCTGCGTGCGCATCTCCTGAATGGTCTGCCCTGCGGTGACGAGCGACTGAGCGGGCGTCATGAACGAGCTCAGGAAGCCCTGGAACATCATCACACCGCCCAGGGTGTACTCGCCCTGCATGGTGAGGAACACGCCCAGAACCAGCACGCCGTAGTTCGCGACGTCGGCAAGCAGCATGGGGATTTTACCGACCAGCATGTTGGTCTTGTTCACCTTGACGGCTTGGGTGTTGACGGATGCCTGGTATCCAGCCCATTTCTCGAAGAAGCCGTTTTCCGCACCGCTGGACTTTATGGTCTCGATCATGGTGATACCGCTGGCCTTCGTGGAAGCGAGCTTGGCCTCGTCGCGCATCTGCACACGCATAATGTTGACGCGCTGGGTGGATATAAAGCGGGACACGGCTATGTTTATCACCATAGCGCCAATGCCGATGAGCGTGAGCGGCACGCTTTGCTTCAGCATCACGGCAAGGTAGAACACCGCCATGGCTGTGTTGAGCAAAAGCGGCGCAATCGTGTCCACCAACGTGCCCGCAATCGAGGCGTTTAGGGCCAGGCGGCTCTGGATGTCACCGGCCTGGCGCTGCGAGAAGAAGCTCATGGGCAGCCGCAGCACCTTCCACATGTAGGACGTACTGCCGATGACCGCCATCTTGCCGTTAATCCTGAGCGAGTACACCGCCTGCGCCCATGCCACGACAAGCTGCAAGATCGCAAGCCCGACCATCATGGCTATGAAGGGGTCGACCCAGTCCGGGTTCACGCCGGTGAGCAGCCGATCCATGAAGATGCGCGAGGTGAACGAATTGATGATGCCGAAAAGGTAGCTTATGGCGGTGGTGATCATCACGAACGCGACCGCCGCGCCTGCGCCCACGAGCCGCTTCTTCGCGAAATCGAGGGTGCTCTTCGGCTTACCGCTCGGCTTGAAGTTGGGGCCGGGCGTGGGGACGACGGTGACGCCAGTGAAGCACTCGTCGAACTCCTCCATCGGCACGGCGATGTCGCCACGGGCGGGGTCGTTCAGGTAAGCTTGGTTGCCTTTGAAGCCGTCCAGCACCACGAAGTGGTTCATGTTCCAGTGGATGATGCAGGGAAACGACGCTTCCTTCTGTATGGTCTGGGGGTCGAAGCGGTAGGCCTTGACGTCGAACCCGTAGCGCATGGCTGCCAATGCGACGTTCTTCGCCGTGCTGCCGTCGCGGGATACGCCGCAGTCGTCGCGCACCTGCTCGAGGGGCACCCATTTGTCGTAGTAGGCCATGACCATTGCCAGCGATGCGGCACCGCATTCAAGCGCCTCCAGCTGCATGATCACGGGAACCTTCGCCACGCCTTCTTTCACAGGCTGCTTTGTGCTTTTTCTACCCACAGCAGCCTCACTTGCTCGTTAGCAAGAACTCGATGGGATGGATGGACTCCGTGACCAACGTGCCGTCGTACATGCCATCCGACAGGTTCACTTCGGCCGTTCCCACAGTGCGGCCGTACTCGTCCGTCTTCGTGGACAGGATCGCGGTCTCCTGGTCGCCGATGCGCAAGACCATGTCTTTCCCTATGGTGGCGTCACCGCTTTTTATAGCCACCTCGGCATTGTGGTTCTGCGTCGATACGCCAACCTCGACGGTTGTTTCTATGGTACCCACCGACATCCATACGAAGAAGCCCACCAGCAAGGTGAACACCGCCGCGAGGATCACCCAAATGCCGGGATTCGTAACGCGCAGATAGTCTGACAGCTGCTCGGGCGAAGATATGCGCTTCAGCGTCTCGCTGCGAAAGATGCTCGCCTTCTTATTCTCTTCCATGGTAGTAACCCCCGTGATTGCCGAACGCGCGCAGCTTCCGTGTTCCCAATGGATGAATTACGTCTATACGTTTTATAAAACAGTCCAAAAATCCACGCAAGGGATGCCAGATACTAGACGCTCTATAAGTAGTCGCGGCCCCGATTCGCTCGAGGCCGCGCCTATGATTCGATAAACGCTTGGCTTACAGCTGATCGCTACTGTGCCGCTGATGAATTGTTGACCTGGGCGATGAGCTGATCGAGCTCCTGCAGCATCTGATCGGTGCTCTCATTGACGACGGGGCCCATGGTCACGGTCGTGCCGTTGTCAAACGTGAAATCGACGGCGGTCTTGTCCGCGTTGGGAGCAACCTTGAACTCAATGGCCTCTCCAGCACCCTTGGTATCGATCTTCACCGTGCCGACGGACGGTTCTTCGTATGTGCCCGCATGGACCGAGAAGGCATCGTTAGCTGTGTCGTAAACCAGCAACGCGGCGGTTTTGCCATCTTCGCTTTGCGAGTAGAAGTAAACGACGTTCTTGTCAGTTGTTCCAACGAGGCAATTCTGGAAAAGCTCCTTGGCAAGAGCCGAGAGGGTGACGGAATCGCCTGCAGCGGCGCTGCTCTCGCTCGCGGATGCTGCTGCGCTGCTTGCGCTTTCAGAGGCAGCCGCGCTGCTTGCAGTCGCAGAGCCCGAGGCTGCGCTGCTCGCCGCCGTGGACGATGATGTACCGCCGCATGCGGCCAGGCCGAGCGTGGCGACGAGTGCCGCGCTTGCAACGAGCGCTAGAAACTTGCTTTTGCTGTTCTTCATACGTGCGTCCTTTCTCGTGTCCCTTCCCTATAACCGGCGAGTTCCTTTCCCTCCCGGATTAAGGCATCGAATCACCTATTCGCGTGGTTTAAGCCAATCGAGATAGGCGTTGGTGTCTTCGGCGGTAACGTCAATGAGGCTTGCGACGACACTCTGCGAGCCCGTGAACGTATTAGCCTGCAACGTGGCTACCGAGCTCTTGCGCTGCCCCCAGCTTACTTCCGAAACACCGGACTGAATCTTGCTGCGCGGAATGACCGTCTGGTGCGTAGGCGTGCCTGCGTCGAACAGCAGCAGGTAGTCGTCGTTCCACACATAACCCGATTTTCCGGCGTAGCGCCGTGCGGTGAGCGCCTTGAGGACGATCGTGATGAGTCCCACCACAATTGCGCCAATCAGCACGAACTGCATCAAGTTGTAGTAAATATCCAAGACCGAGATTTCGAGTACGGGTCCGCCGTCTTCGAGGTCTAGCATAAACGTGGCGGATACCATTCTGGATATCACGAATATATTGAGGATCCACCGCGCCACTATGAGTGCGATGCAGATCCAGAGCACTTTGTTCTTGACCAGGCACTCGCGAATGAGGGCGCGGCGGAACGCGACCTTGGGCAACGGTTTGCATTCCTCGCGGTGAGGACGGCCGGCAAGCTCTGGTGCCAGGTTATCGAGAATCTCGTTCGCATGGTCGAGCTTAGCGTAGGGATGGATGACCAGGGTCTCAGCCTTCTCGACAGCCTTTTTCTTCTTCTTTTTCTTGATGACCAGTTTCTTTAGCTTTGTGAAAATCCCTTCCTTGCTTGCGAAGGTGGTTCGGCCAAATGACAGCGTGCAAGAGCCCGTCAGTCGGCGAAGGGGTGACTGAGCCGCCTCAATGTATTCGACGCAATCGGCGTCCATGCTGGTGAAGTCGTGCGAGAGCATGCCATGCTCGACCTCAATGCGCGAACCACGGCGACGCGCGCGGAACCTTGCGTATTTGAGCAATATGGGGAACAGGCCGAATATCCACACGACGACCATGACCGCAATGAGAAGGATAATGAGCGTGTCTCGTACGTCCTCCATAGATGCGGGATTCACGAAGAGCACGATGACCGAGATTATGATGCCGAGCAAGAACACGACGATCGCGGCGATAACCGGCTTGTCGTTGGTGAGGGCGGTCTTCAGCAAATCGCCCTTCTTCAGACGGTACTCGTACGTGACCGGCTCGTTATCGAACGTTGTCACCTCGGCGTCAGGAACGTACGTGACGGCGTTCGGCACTCCAGCCTTCATAGCCGCCTTGCGCATAGATAGCTCGGCACGCATCTTCTCGAACGTCACGCGCTTCACGTATGGCACGCGCAGGGCCTTCGCAGAGCCGCCCGACCGGTCGATAGAGACCGTGCACACACGGAAGATTCGCTGAAGGGGCGACGCATGGTAGCTCAGGGACTGAGCCTGGGTATAGGGAATCTGGACGCGATGTTTCGAGAAAACGCCAGAATAGAAGCTGAAGCCCCGCTCGTCGAACACGTACGACATGCTGCGCCATCTGAGTATGAACGGCACGAACAGCACGATCAGGACCACCAGGTCGGCAAACGGTCCTGTAAGGTTGTCAATTATTTCGAGGGCCTTGTAGAGGTATTGTTCCAGGTTGTTGAAAACCGCGAACACGATTGCGACGACGAGCGCTATGACAGGTGCCATGGCGATGTAGCTCTTTTGCACCTTGTAGTGCCTGCCCGTCTCGAACATGGCGATATAGGGGTTATCCGCAGTGGTCTGAGCAGCTTGGTTATCCGCAGCGGGGGGAGCAGATGTGTTATCTGCTAAGGAAGGAACCGTGCCCTTCTGGTCGTTTTCGTAGTCAGCCATGGTTACGCGTCCTCTCGCGCGCTGGCGGCAAGTTCGGCCACGCGGTTGCGCAGCTTCTCGGCAGTTTCCACGGCAAGCCCCGGAATCACGTGCTCATTAGCCGCCGTGGACACGGTTACATCAGCCAGCTTGAACGCGTTCAGGAGGACGCCCTGCCGGGTGTCGGTGTCCTGCACGCGGATGAACGGTACCAGGTAGCGCCTTTTCTTGAAGAAGCCGCCTTTCATGATGTCGATGCAATCGTCGGTTATCTCGTAGCGCCACTTCCTGTAGCGCACCGTCGGCAGTATACCCAGGAAGATGATGTAAAGGATCACCAGCAGAACCACGATGATGATATAGGGCAGGCTTCCGAGCCCTGCTCCCGAGCTTTCCACCATCGCGCTATTCGTCAGCACAGCAGCAACGATTAGGATGATTCCGACGATAGTGATCGGAATGCCGTAGCAGATTCTCCACACCGTCTTGATTCGTGGATCGAGCTTGTTTTCAGGTATCTCGTTCATACAAAGCCCTCCAAATAGATAGCCATTTTCCACCACATTCAGTATACCCACAGAAGGCGTACGTAAACGTTACAAAGACCTGGTTGCCAGCGCTGCGCGAGCATGGGCTCAATCAGTGCTGTTCTTTACTAGGCAGCGCTTCAAAAAGCTTACAACTTGTAACGCTCGCGTACGCCTGTTTTACCTATACTTGCAATTAGTTGAACCCGGCATGGAGACCGCCGGGAAACTCCGGACGAAAGGAATGGACCATGCAATACGAAATCGTTGGCACGCCGTTTCCAGCAGTAGTATGCACGCTTCAGCGTGGGGAGAAGATGAAGACCGAGCGGGGGTCCATGGTTTGGATGGACCCGTGCATGAAGATGGAAACAGGCAGCGAGGGCGGCATCGGCGGCTTCTTCGCACGCACGTTTGCCGGCGAAGGCGGATTCCAGAACACTTACACCGCCGAGGCCGACGGCATCATCGCGTTCGGCTCGAGCTTCCCCGGCCAGATCCTGCCCATCCAAATTCAACCTGGGCAGTCATTCATCGCCCAGAAGATGGCCTTCCTGGCATCTGAGGACGGCGTGCAGATGGACATCCACTTCAACCAGAAACTGGGCGGCGGCTTCTTCGGCGGCGAGGGCTTCATCATGCAGCGCCTGAGCGGCCAGGGCGTTGCGTTCCTCGAGTGCGACGGCTCGCTCGTCAAATACGAGCTCGCCCCCGGTCAGTCGATGATCGTCGATACGGGCAACGTGCTCGGGTTCACCGAGGGCGTTGACTTGGACATCCAGAAGGTCCAAGGCGTGAAGAACGTTCTGTTCGGCGGCGAGGGCCTGTTCAACACGAGGCTCACCGGACCCGGCACGATCTACCTGCAAACCATGCCGCTCGCCACCGTCGCCGACGTAATTGCGGCGCACCTGCCGAAGAACGACTAACCGTTCAGGCACTGTAGGAAAATCGGGACAAGATCCCCGAGATTTCTGCGAATCGAGCGCACGCAACCACATCCGAGGGGCCGCTTTATGCGGCCCCTTTTTTTGTTTGACCTCGGATTCTATCCCCACTATTGCGTCGTAGTACACCTTGTAACGTTTACGTACGCTCGCTTCTGTATGCTCTTCTCAGAAAAGCTCGCAACATGCGTTGCGGGAAGCTCCGAGTGAAAGGGGAAATAATGGAACGGAGCGGTAGTCAGAAGGTATTGCGTATTCTGTCGATCATTCAGATCATCATCTCGATTCTCATCTTGATCGTTGGCATCATGGGCTTCATCGCTGCCGGTTCGGTTGGCTCGATCCAAACGGGCGACGTCGAGCTTAACAGCGCGGTACAAGGTGCCGCTGGCTCATTGGCAGTTGCCTTCGGCGTGGTCGTCGTCATCAGCGGTAGCTGGAATATGCTCTGCGGCGTCTTCGGCCTGAGGGCAGCCAACGATAACCAGAAGATCATGATCGTGTGGGTGTTCTTGCTCATCGGCATGATTATCGAGCTCATCGCCACAGCCTTCGCAATCCTTAACGGTTTCCAGGATACGTCGCTTTGGTCGGTAGCTGCATCGCTCATCTGGTCGGTCTTCATGTTCTGGATTGCCAACAACATCAAGCGCGAGGCCGGCAAGTAGGATTCTCCGAAAAGTTCAGAATGCGCCAAAAAGCACGGCTCCCGTTAACGGGGGCCGTGCTTTTTCGTGGGCTGCTATGGTACATTTCGAAATGCAAGGAAAAGGAGTCGGTATATGAGCCCGAACATAGCAGCCTTAAACCTCGTCATAGCGGCAGCCGGGCTCCTCATGTGTCTTCTCTGCCTCACGAACGCATACCTTGACGATCAGATGGAACGCACGTCGCGTCGTTTTCTCATAACCCTCTTCACCGTGCTGTGCGTCTACATTTTGTTGAATATTGCTGGGCAGTTGACTGACAGCTTCACTGGCCCGGGCTTCTCAATGATGTCGCACATATCGCTCTTCTTCGAGTCTCTTACGGCTGCGGCTGCGACGCCCATACTCCTCGCGTACGCCCTGCGCTCGTGCGGTGAGAAGCATTGGGGCCGCACTGCCGCCTTTCATATCGCTATCGCGCTGCTGATCGCATACCTCGTCATGCTCGTCTTAAACGAATTCACGGGCATGTTCTATACCATTGACCTCAATAACGAATATCGGCGAGGCCCGTTCTACCCCATTCTCCTGGTGGCTCCGATCCTCATCATGCTGGTTGGCCTCATCGCTTTCTGGCGCAGGCGCGCGGGGCTGTCTCGCTCCCAGCAAACTGCGTTCGTCGCATACTTCTTCGTGCCCATGGCCTTCATGGTGTGCCAGATGATTCTCTTCGGCGTATACGCCATCGTGCTTGGCACGGGCCTCGGGGCATTCGCCATGTTCGTCAACCTCCAAGCCGACCAGCGCGAACGTACGTTCAGGGCGGAAGCAGAAAACGCCAAGCTGAAATCCGATATCCTTCTCAGCCAGCTTCAACCGCACTTCCTTTGCAACACGCTCGGCGCCATCGGAGGCATGTGCAAAACCGACGCGGATGCCAAGGATGCCATCAACATGTTCTCCCGCTATTTGCGCGAGAATGTGGACGCCGTTGGACAAGACGCTCCCGTTCCCTTCGAGCAGGAGCTCGACCATGCGAAGACCTACCTGATGCTCGAGCAGCTTCGTTTCGGAGACGATTTGAAGTGCGTTTACGACATAGGCTGCACGGACTTCCAGCTTCCGACACTTACGCTGCAACCTTTGGTCGAGAACGCCGTGCGACATGGCATCCGCGGCACCGAGGACGGCACCGGAACGGTAACCATCTCCTCGCGAGAGCTCGAAAAGAAATGGGAGGTGTCGGTTGCCGACGATGGCGCCGGATTCGACCCGGCACTGCCACCTTCCGAAGACGGGAGGTCGCATATCGGCCTTCGAAACGTGCGCACGCGCTTGCAACTTGTCAGCCACGGCAGGCTCCGCATAGATTCTGAATTCGGATGCGGAAGCGTGGTCACGATCGAGATTCCCAAGGGGGGGGGTAGATGAAGATATTCGCCATCGACGATGAGAAGGCCATGCTCGAGGCCCTCCATGACGCCATCGTCGCCGCCGCGCCCGATGCGGAGGTGCTCGACTTCAAGCGCGCCAAACCCGCGCTCGCAGCCATAGAGGAGACGGGCGCACCCGACATTGTGTTCTCGGACATCGAGCTGCCGGGCATCGACGGCATCTCCTTCGCCGCCAAGCTGAAAGACGCTGCTCCCGATGCGAAGATCGTGTTCGTGACGGCTTTTCCCGGTTATGCCCTGGATGCCTACCGCGTGCATGTCGACGGCTTCGTCGTGAAGCCCGTCGAGGTCGAGCGCATCAGGGAGGAGCTCGACGTGCTCTTCCCGGACAAGGGCCCTGCCGCGGCGAAGCTTTCGGTGCGCTGCTTCGGCACGTTCGAGGTGTTCGCCCATGGGGAGCCGCTTGTCTTCTCCCGCACCCGCACAAAGGAACTGCTCGCTTTCCTCGTCGACCGAAAGGGGGGGGCCTGCACCGGGCCCCAGATCGCTGACGCGCTTTGGGAAGGCCAGGTGACGAAGAATGCGCAATCGTACCTGCGAGTCCTTACCGCCGATTTGAAGAGCGCACTCGATTCCGCTGGGCTCGCAGACGTTCTGGTGCGCGAGCACGGCCAATGGGCGATCCGCCCCGACCGCATCGACTGCGATTATTATCGTCTTCTCGAAGGCGATGCCAAAGCTGCCGCGGCTTTTGACGGGAGCTATATGACGCAATATAGCTGGGCCGAAGAGACAGCCGCCCAGCTGTATTTCATGATCGACACGAACCCGCTCTGACAATCGTATACGTTCCATCTGACACAGTTCGTTTGCAGGCCTTCGATAGAAATGGAGGATTAAGGATGGTAAAGAGCAGAAACGCCCGCATGGCACGCCGCATTCGTGCAGCGCAAGAAAGGCAGGGGGCAAGCACTCAGGGCAACGCTGCCGTGCTCGAGGAGACGAAGGTCTACATAGGCCTCAACGATATGGAGACCAAAGAGCAGATATTCGATACCGAACGGTACATCTCCATTCTGAAGAAGATCATACAAACATACGGCGTCCCGTTCTCCTTCAGTGTCATGGAAGGCGGCTACATGCACGATGACGGCGAATACACTGAGGAAAAGGCTATCGTGCTTTCGTTCATCGATGTGCCGCAGAATACCGTCGACGAGATTGCCAAGGAAGCATGCGTACTCTTCCACCAAGAATCCGTCCTCGTCACCGTTAACCAAATCCACGCACGAAGCATACGCGAGTCGCTTTAGGCGAGCCGGATATCGTACATCCACAAATTGCGCAAAGAGCTCTTGAAGGTCAGCCCTCCCCTCCCCTCGGATCGTTACGCCTCGGAGGTTTCTATGGCATACACGGCACTTGAGAAGATGCGGCTAGCGAACGAGCTTAAGTTCGGGGCCGACGTCGGCCCGCATCAGCCGACCGTATCCGATGACGCCAGAACCGGCTTCAATTTGAAATCCGCGGTGCTGCGCTTCATACACGAGAGGTGCGAGGAACTGCGCTTCGATGCAAACACCGAGGAGCAGGAGAAGGTCTCGGGCAGTTACTACGGGACGGGGCTTGAGCCGAACCAGGTTCCCTACAACATGCAGATGGACGTCAACCGACTCTGCCTTGAGCGCGAGCTTGAACGCTTCCTCGACTCCGGCGCAACGCAAGACGCCTACAACGTCTACTACTGCTTCACCGAAATCTTTCTCGGCGGTTACGGAAAATCGAAGAGGATGGTGGAACTGCTCAGCGAGTGCGAGGCCAACGCCAGCACGTTGCTGATGGAGCACAGGGACCACTACTCCCATTCGGTTTACGTCTTCGCGCTCGGTCTGGCTATCTACGAGACGAATGCGAACTATCGCAGGGCGTTCAATTCCTTCTACCACTTCGACGCAGCCGAGGACGATGCCGCGCAGTCGCACGCCGCCGCATGCTTCTTCCTGGAGTTCTGGGGCCTTGCGTCGTTGTTCCACGACATGGGCTACCCCTTCGAGCTCGCCTTCGAGCAAGTGATGTCGTACTTCGATGTTAACGACGACGATCGAGGCGACAACGCGCCCTTCATCGCCTACAAGAACCCCCGCCCTATGACGGAGCTTTCGTCCCAGGCGCAGGATCTCTTCGAGCAGTTGTACGGGAAACGCTTCGCCACCGTCCACGAGCTGTTGGCGTACGACATCGCCCAGAAGCTCGGAGCGACATACGGCTTCTCGGAGAACTACCTCGCCGATCTTCTACAGAAGAAGCCCACCTCGCCCGAGGATTTCGCCTACTACATGGACCACGCCTACTTCAGCGCCGTGCGCTTGTATCGCGGGCTTGAAGGCATCATGGAAGGCGACGCGGATAGTTCTGGACCTCCGTTCACGCTGCAGGCCGCCCACGTGGACGCGCTGAGCGCAATCTTGCTGCACTACGTCGTGTTCAGGTACTCGATCGCGCCCTGCGCAGGCGATGCCGACCCGCGCCTGAAAAAAGAGCTACATCCGCTGGCCTGGCTGCTCATGCTGTGCGACGAGTTGCAATGCTGGGACCGCACCGCCTACGGGCGCAACACCAGGACCGTCCTGAATCCCATGGGGGCGGAGTTCGATTTCCGCAACGACCGGATTGTCGTGATGTACCAGTACGACCAGGACGAGCAGGACAAGATCGATGCGTACCTGCAGGACTGCATAGCTTGGAAGAAGGGCGGCAAGCTCGGAAAAGAACCGAAACTGAAGGCCTACAGCAACATGGCAGGCGAAAGGAACCGTTTTCTCGAGGAAATCGAGTACCTCGTGGACACCTCCGGCGTTCCCTTGGTCGTCGCCTGCGTAACGGCGCCGGTGGACCGCCGCGGCAAGCGCGTATATCTCTCCGAGAGCAGCTTCCTGCACATGCACGATTTCGCCGTAGCGCTGAACGCCTCCTACGCCCACGAGGGGCACGAGGACGAGGTTGACGCGGAAGAGCTTGAAGCAGAGTTCGCATCGTTGTCGCTGGAGTACAAGCTGTCAAACATCAACCAGGTGAAGAGCTTCAGCAAGTACCTGAACGCCATCCACTGCTTCTACACGGACCGCCCGGTTGATTTCGACACGCTTTCGGAGTTCACGCCAGAGCAAATCGCCCTCATCGCGCCTATGGAGCACGAACGGTGGCAACGCGAGCGCAAGGCGATGGGATGGCGTAACGGGGACATCTACGAACGCGCGTCGGTACCGCCCGGAATGGATGAGAGAACATACCGCAAGGCTTTGCGCGAGCAAACGCGATGCAACAAGCTGGTGATGGATGGCGAGCTCACGGAAGAGCGAATTCGCGAGCATTATCAAGGCTTGTCGGAGCAGGACAAGGGCAAGGACTGGAAACCCTTCAACACCATGCTGAAGCTGATCGCTAGATTCGATGGGTTGCGTATCTACCAGCTCCCGCGCCATGACGACAGCGCAAGCCCCGCAAAACCCGGTCGCACTTTGTAACGCCTGCGTACGCCGTTCTCTGTATACTTCGAATATATGCAAATCCGCGAATTCCACCTGCGGAGACTCCGAGCAACACCATGGCGATGCGGAGGGCGTGATGCGAGAGACCGCACAGCAGCTAAACCAATTGGAACAGCTGAAGAACATCCCCATTCCAGGGAAGACGTGGAAACCCAACAAGAGGATCGTCGTCGTAACGCTGATCGCGGCCATCTTGCTGTCGGGCGCGGTGTTCACGGCCAGCCTGTTCTCAAGCTTCGCGGGCGAAGCGTACTTGCTGAACAGCTACCTCGACTCTCTCCCCCGCATCCTCGACGAACGCGCCGACGACCTGAAGAACGCCTATACCACGTTCCAGGATGACTGCAAGGCGCGGGGAAACACCGGAAAAACGCTCTACGACGAATCCGAGGGTGACCAAGCCGCGCGCCTCGAGATGATCAAGGGCGCTATCTCTGCCCAGGACGTCTCGATCGTCGACGGGCAAGGCAATATCCTGGCTTCGACACGATCGGGCTCGTCGTTCGAGCTTTCACAGGACGAGATCGCATGGGCACTCGGAACGGATGGCGATGTAGTCGACCTTGCAAGATGGCAAGTAGACGAGCCGAGCGAGGCGGACACGTCAGAATCCGATGGCGATTCCGGACCCGTTGAGCTTATGCTCTACAAAGCGCGGTTCGACGACGGCAGGTACCTATTCATCGAATTCGGCTTTGGGTCGTTTGGCAAAACCTACGAGGAACTGGGTCTTTGGACCAACATGCTGGAGCGCATGATAGCTGGCCTCGACGCCTATGCATTTGCCGTAGCCGATGGCGAAGACCCGATTCTCTACCCTTATGAGGGTTTCTCCGAGACTGAGCTCGACAGCGCGTCTTCGACAATCAAAGGAGTAGTCAACAACGAACGCGATACGTTCACCGACGATGGCCTTGGCTTTACCATTAACAGGCTGTTCGGCGAGCCCGTTCTTCTGGCGGGTAAGAGGCTATCCGACGAGAACGTCACCGTGATAATCGCGGTGCCCTTCAAGAGCTTCGTGAAAGGGACCCTCTACTCCTGCATCGCGTCCATCTTGTTCATGATATGCAGCCTCATCCTTCTTGCAGTCTACACCCGCAAGACCATCGCTAAACGCGAACTAGCGGAGACGGATCCGAACGCGCGCAGGAAGGAAGCGCGCAGGCGCTGCCTACCCGGCTTCATCGTCGCGGTAATCGCCGTCGTGTGCTTCACATTGATGCTCCAGGGACTCGAATCCATGTCGTCTTCTGCATCCACCACCAAGAACCAGCGCGAGATCCTCCAAGCCGAGATGATGTACCACGATACGCTGAAGACCCGGGCGCTCGAGGGCTACGAAGAGCGCTGCATCACACGTGCAAGCGCGCTCGCCCTTCTGCTGAACGAAAACCCCCAGCTCCGGACCAGAGCAGACTTGCAGCGTTTAGCAGGCATCTCTGGGGTCGACTACCTGATGCTCTTCGACGAGAACGGAAACGAGGTAACGTCCTCGAACAGCTACCAGGGATTCAGCGTGAGCAGCAAGGAAGAAGACCCGAGCCATGCCTACCAGGTCGTGCTCATGGGAAAGCCCTATGTGAGCACGGAGTCCATCAAGGACGACATCACGGGGAAGTACCAGCACACAGTCGCTGCACTGCTCACGAATGCTGAGGGGCTCCCCAACGGATTCCTCGTCGTCGCCTTCGACGATTCGGCCATTCGAAAGGAAACGGCAGACCATACGCAGGAAAGCGTCGTGAAAGGCTTCGCGACCCAAACGGACCAGGTTGCCATGACGGTTGCCAAGGATACTGGTTTGATCAAGGCGCATACGAACCCGGACATGATTGGCTTCGAGGCAAAATCAATCGTCGACGAAGCCATTCTCGGGCACAAGTTCGAGGGCTTTACCACGTACGAAGGTCAGTATTCCTACGTGTCGGAGGTTTTCGCCGACAACACGAGCATCATGGTAATCACTAAGAACGACTTTAACTTCACCCTGACCATCTTGCCGATTGTCGTGCTCCTCGCCTTCACGCTCATAGTGTTCACGCTCTATTTCCGCAGCGTCGTTAAGTCGTGTGCGAGAGCAGAACACTCGGAGGAAGACGAGGAGGCGGGAAGCCACCTGAACATCTTCGCCTATGGCTACATCGCCTTCCTGGTAGTCCTCGCTTCCTTTGCGACATACCAAGCCGCGAAAGGCAACTGGCCTGCCTTCGGCTTCGTTTTCAGCGGAGAATGGTCGAAGAACGTGAACCTGTTCTCGCTCTGGATGGCGGTCTTCATCTTCTCGGGCGTCCTGTTCGTCGTCTTCCTGCTCCGCATCATCCTCGGATACGCGAGCAAGCGCGTAAGCCCGCGGTATCAAACCTTCACGCACCTGGCGAACAGCATCGTCACCTATGGCGCTGTCATCGTGCTGTTGGTCTACATCCTGAAGATGTTCGGCGTGGACACCACGGCGATTCTCGCCTCAGCCGGCATCGGCGCCATCGCCATCGGCATGGGCGCCAAGGACCTCATCGGCGACATCCTGGCCGGCCTCTTCATCATCTTCGAGGGCTCCATCCACGTGGGCGACATCGTGGAGATCGGCGGCTGGAGGGGCCGCGTGACGGATATGGGCATCCGGACGTGTGAAATCACCAACGAGTCCAACGACGTGAAGATCGTCACGAACAGCCGCATCAGCGAAATCGTAAACCTCAGCCGCAAGAAGACCGCCTGCACTGCAGACTTCGAGATACCGCGCACGGTAGATGCGGACAAGGTCGGCGAGTTCATGGACGGATACATCAAATCGGTGGTTAAGGAGATTCCCGAGCTCAAGAGCAGCTTGCATTTCGCAGGGCTGACCTCCTTCACCGAAGACAAGTACACGGTTCGCCTGAAATACCAATGCAACGAGGCAGACCGCAAATCGCTCGAAATCAAGCTGAACACTGCCTTGCAGCTCCTTTTCGAGGGCGACGGCCTCAGCATAACCGCCCTGGGCGACTCCGCCGCAGCCGCGACATCGAAGTCTGGCGCTAAGAAGCGCTAAAGAGAGTAGGAAGAAAGGATTGAAGATGAAGGGTTCTCGACACATACTGCCATTGCTAGCAGCGTTGGTGTTGGCACTTGGCTTGGCTCTGGCCTCATGGGGCTGCGCGCAATCAACGAGTTCGGCCCAAAGCGGCTCGTCCGCTCAAAGCGGGTCAGCCGCAAGCTCGGCGGCAAGCACACAAAGCTCAGCTTCACAGGCAACGGCTAAACTTGAATTCGACAATCCTGGCGACGGCTACAAACTGCAGCAGGTCGTCGTGCTCAGCCGCCATAACATCCGCGCCCCGTTGTCGACCACCGGCTCGGCGCTGGACAAGGCGACCCCCAACCAGTGGATCGACTGGACGTCCAATGCGAGCGAGCTGAGCATGCGCGGGGGCACGCTCGAGACCATGATGGGCGAATACACGCGCAAGTGGCTTGAATCAGAAGGCCTCATCCCCGAGAACTACCAACCATGGGAGGCGCCACTGGCATGACAGACGTCTGCGCCGGGTTGGCTGAATCCTACGCGCTCATCGAGGACGTGGTGGATTACACCGAATCCGAGGGCTACAAGTCGGGCGAGCTGAAGAAACTTGATACGACGGATACGCAGGTGACGATCGAGCAGGACAAGGAGCCGGCTGTATCCGGATCGCTCAAGACGGCATGCCAGCTCGCTGATGCGCTCGTCCTGCAATACTACGAGGCCCCGAATGCGGTCGACGCTGCCTTCGGGCACGACCTCACCATGGAGCAGTGGAAGCTCATCTCCGAATCGAAGGACTTCTACGTCGACCTGCTCTACACCGCACCGCTCGTAGCGGCCAACGTCGCCCATCCCCTGCTTCAGGAGATCGGAAACGAGATGGATGCAGACGGCCGCGTGTTCTCGTTCTTGTGCGGACACGACTCGAACGTTGGGAGCGTGCTGGCAGCGCTCGAGGCCGAGGACTACGAGCTCCCCGCTGCCGTGGAATCGAAAACGCCCATCGGCTGCAAGCTGGTGTTCGAACGCTGGGCAAACGCAAATGGCGAGCAGTTCGGCCGCGTGCGCCTGCTCTATCAGAGCGTGGACGAGCTACGCGAGGGAACAATGCTTCCGGGCACGGTGTCGCCTGAAAGCGTCGAGATGTCCTTCAAGGGACTCCAGAAGAACGCTGACGGCCTGTATAAATACGACGACCTGCGGGCGCGCGTAGCCGATGCTACAGCAGAATTCGACCGCATCGTGGAGAAATACAGTCAGGAGGAACTCGCTCAGGCAGCGTAGAACCTTCGATTTCGCTCGCTGAGCCTTCCCGTATCGCTTTTCGGCGACAACACGGCAGGATGCACCGCACGCAAAACAGAGAGCCCGCCGGCATCGGCGGGCTCTCTTTCGCATGGATAGCGGCCACTAGCTCGTTGGCAGACCCATTACTTAGCGTAGTACTCGTTCACGTATTTGCTGATCGCTGCAAGATCGAAATACTGCGAGTAGTCCTTCACGCCGTCTTTCTCCTGCGTGAGCACGTAATCGGGCTCCACGCCGAAATCTACGTGCTGGTTGTTTTTGTCCATCAGTTTATAGCGGGCCGACAGGTTGAACGATTGCCCCTCCGCCTCGGGAGTGACCTGGGGCGAGTTGGCGCCGCCGCCCGTGGTCTCGCCGAGCAGGCACACGCCGTTGTCCTTCGCCATGTTGGCGAGGTAGTTCGCTGCGGAATACGAGGTCGACGATGCCACGACTGCGAAGTTGAACGGATAGCTCACCTCGTTGTCCTTCTCGTCGAACACGCGGTCGAAGTTAGCGTCCACGTCGTAGTGGATGACCTCGTCCTGGCCTGAGAGCTCGTTGAATTGGTGACGGTAGGTCTGCCCGCTGATGATCTTCGAGATGGTGGTGGAGATGCCGCTCTCGCCGCCCGGGCAAAGCGCAATGTTCACGACGAAGTTCTTGATTGCGGGGTTAGCCTTGGCCTTGTCGAGCGCCTGCATGAACGTGCCCATGGAGTCCTGCGGCTTCTCGTTCGTCTCGCCGTTCTCGTAAGCTGTCCAGCCCGCGCGATCGATGTTGTAGTTGCCCGTGAGGACGTACATCGCGGTGTCGCCCTGCTCCATGTAGATCGCGTAGCCGGTGCCATCTGCGTAACGCAACGGCTCGCCGGGGATGCTCTTCGCCTCGATCCCCTTGTTGAGCACGTCCGCAAGCCCCGCGGACGACTCGTCGCTCCTCAATGAGTTCGCGTTCTTGCTCAATCCGAGCTCATTCATCCTCTGTCCCCACTTGGCCATCTCTTCCTGCGGCATCCAGGCCATCATGTCCATAAACACCGTATGGCCGCCGTCGTCGAGGGCGCTGTTGATCAGGGCGTTCAAGCCGAAAGCGTATTCCTTCATGTCCGTGGACTTCAGGGCCTCCTTCACGCCGCTCAGCTTCATGCCGTCAATCGTCTTGTCGAGCGTCTTGTCGAGCCCGTCGGCCTTGATGCTCTCCGAGATGCGGCTGCTCGCGGGATGCCCGTAGAAGGTGTCCACGTAGAAGCACAGGTTGCCGTAGTCGAAAGCCGCCCGCTCAGCCGAGCGGTTTTTCGCGGCGAAAGCATAGTAGTTCTCGTCGAGGTCCTTCGCGTTCGTCGCCTGCAGTACCTGCATGCCATCGTACACGTAAATGCCCTGGCCGTTGTAATACACCTCGTAGACATAAGGCGAGCTGAAGATGTCGGCGAGCGTAGGCAAGGGCACCCACAGGTCGTCGCCATCGGCTATAAGGTCGATCCCGTAGCTCTTAAGGTCGACGGTCTTGGAATTCACGTCGCCTGTGTAATCGGTGCCCGAGACCCGCACGAACGGAGCGCTCGGGTCGGCCTGCTCGGACAGGAACATCGTGTAGTAGGGTGCCATGGTGTACGCGTCCAAGTTCTCACAGGTGAAAGTGTCGGCGTCTGCATCGAACGTGGCCTTCGTGCCATCGTAGGCTGGGGCTTCGAACACGTTGCCGTCGCGCGTCACAGCCATCTGCTTTGCCTTCTCCGGGTACTTCTCGGCGCCCGTGAAGTACAGCTTGTTGTAGAACTCGTCGATCTTCATATAAGGGATATCGCCGTACATGCGCACCGTGACGTTCTCGGTGGAGTCCATAGTCTCTCGATAGACGGGCACGGACTGCTCCGAAGCCGATGTGGCGGATGCCGAAGCCGCTGCGCTGCTTGACGCGCTCCCGGATGTGGAGCTCGCATTGCTGCCGGCGCTCCCGGAACTACTGCCGCATGCGGCAAGCGTGGCTACGAGAGCGACCATCGCCGCAAGACACAGCAACTTTGGTGAAACTTTCATTTCCCTCCCCTTCCCTTTTCCAGCACGCTTCCAGGCTGGTTTTGCTGCAACTTCAGCTAAGTATAATCGTTACAGGCCATTCAGCCTTGTGTATGCGGCCTGTAACGCATACGTACGCATCTTTACTTATACTTTTGCACAACCCAATGCAATGTTTAAGGTTCTAAGATGCGCAAGACAATTATTGAGCATGTTGCAGATTACGCTTCGGGCAATCCCAAAAAGCTCGCGGTGATGACGCCTGATGATAGCGTGTCATACGGAGCGCTCTACGAATATGCAAGAGGTTATGCAAAGTATCTCACTACACGCGGGCTCAAACGGGGCGGCATCGTTGTACTGAAGGCGACTCAAACTATCGATTACGCAATCCAGTACCTTGGCATCCATTTGGCTGGTGGAGTGGTGACTTCCCTGGGAAGGACCACTTCCGATAACGAGATGGCTGTTGTCGCAAAGAGCATCGGGGCCGCTGCGATCATCGCGGGCAGCACGCTCGCGGATGAAGCAAGCTCGACCATATCGGTTCCGCTGGGAAATGTGCGCGAAATCTCCTCCGAGCATGTCGGCGATAACGTGGATCTGCGCTTTCCCGACTTAGCCGACCCTGCCGACATCCTCTTCACCACGGGCACGACGGGCGCCACGAAGGGAGTTGAGTTGTCGCATAGGGCCCTTGTCGCAACCGCCGAAAACCTGATCTTCGGCTGTGGGTACAAGGACAATACGTTGATACTTGTGCCAGGGCCGCTTAACCACGCGAATGCCGTCCGAAAGCTCTTCACATCCTTTGTTAACGGCAGCGCAGTATGCCTGCTCAACGGAATGAGCGACACGGAGCCCTTCTTCTCCGTGCTGGACAGCGCAGACGGGTCGATAGCATGCTGCCTGCCCCCTGCCGCCATCCGCAAGATCTTTCAGTTAACGAAAGATAAAATCGGAGAATATCAAAACAAGATCGATTTCATCGAGTCGGCTTCAGCACCCCTGCCGGAAGCCGATAAGGATCGCCTTTGCGGGCTGCTGCCGAAGACCAGGCTCTACAACAACTACGGATCTTCCGAAGCGGCATCGGTGTGCATGTTCGACTACAACCGCTTCAGGGGCATGGACAACTGCGTGGGAAAGGCTATGCCTAATTCGA
Organism: uncultured Coriobacteriaceae bacterium; assembly: GCA_902764575.1. Classification (GTDB taxonomy): domain Bacteria; phylum Actinomycetota; class Coriobacteriia; order Coriobacteriales; family Eggerthellaceae; genus UBA9715. Next base: position 2,241 of record CACWWI010000017.1, on the reverse strand, counting down.
GAATCATCATCGTGGACGACGAGCATAACGAGATTCGCTCGTCGAAGGATAACGTCGGCCTCCTCGCCTGCATTGGCGACGTCAACATGAACGGCTACGTCAACGAGCCCGAGCTCACGCGGGAGGTTTTAATTGACGGCATCGTTTACACGAACGACCTTGGATACATCGACGACGAGGGGTTCATATACGTGATCGGGCGAAAAGGCGACGTGATCAACGTAGGCGGTTTGAAGGTTGCTCCCAGCGAGGTGGAGTCAGCCGTTCTCGCATACGACGGCATAGCGGATTGCATTTGCATTGCGGTTAAGGATGAGATCACCGCTAACGCGTTGAAGCTCCTTGTCGTGATGGCGGTTAAGGATGAGATCACCGCTAACGCGTTGAAGCTCCTTGTCGTGATGGAAGAAGGTTACGAGCTCGATTTCCAGGACCTCAGGTCGTTCTTGTCGGATCGGCTCGAAGCTTTCAAGATTCCCCGCGTGTACGAAGAGGTTAGCAGCATTGAACGCACCTACAACGGGAAGCTCAACAGGAAGTTTTATCAGCAGTAAGCTGGTACATCCCATAAATAGGAAAAGGGGCCGCCGGCGCGGCCCCTTTTTAGCAGGGTTGCTAAATCGAAACTCCTGCCATTACTTCTCTTCTTCGGTGGTTTCGGCAACTGCCTCAGCTTCGGCAGCTGGCTCAGTTTCGGCAACTGCTTCGGCCTCAACAGGAGCAGGAGCAGGCTCGTCCTTGGCAGCCAGCTTCTCCTCGCGCGCCTTGTCGAGATCGTCGCCCCAGTAGCCGAGCACCTTGCCCGCAAAGTCGCGGCCACCAACACCGAACGCTATAGCGAAGGCAACGGCAACGCCAGCGATGATGATGACGAACGACCAGTGCACGAGATCGCCCGCAATGTTGAGCTGCGTGAGAACCATGAAGGCTGCAAGCACCCAGATAGCGACCTGAGCAACCAGCGCGTAAGCCGAGAAGGAGGTCTTGCGCAAAGCCTTGCCAGCCCAGCCGGCGCAGAACGCTGCAATCGCAAACACGATGAAGGCAGCGAGCACGTTGGGCAGGTAGCTGACGACGTCGGTGCCAATCTTCGTGAGGATGTCGAGGTTGAGAACGTTCAAGCCCTGTACGGTGAAGAGCACGATGATGATGACCTGGATGACGTAGTTCACGACCTTCGACAGGTTAACCTTGCCCAGCTTGCCGTCGTAGGCTTCGTTGAGCTTGGCGTCGACGCCAGTGGTCGCAACAAGCTGACCTACGATGTTGCCTGCGAGCCTGCCGACGAACACGCCGACCATGACAATGATGATGCCAACGACCAGATACGGGATGAAGTTGATGACCGTGCTGAGCATCTCGGTTGCCGGTACGCTGATAGCGGAGATGTTGAGAACCTGCAGCGCCACGATGATCACGGGAATCACGATGAGCACGTACACGATGTAAGCGAGCGTCTCGGAAAGCTTGCTCTTGTCGTCGACGGCGATGCCGGCCTTCTCCTGAAGAGAGTCGACCTTGATCTTGCGGAAAACCGGGATCAGCAGCTCGCGCACGAGACGCGCGATGAGCAAGCCGGTGACGAGCACGATAACCGCGCCGACGATGTTGGGCACGAAGCCCCAAAGCTCGTTCAGGAACTGAATGAGCGGCTGACTGGCGTCACCCGCGCCGAGCGTCGAGAAAATTGCGGGCATGAACAGCAGGAACGTAATGACATACGCAAGCTTCGAGACGTAATCGACCGTCTTATTGAAACCTTCCTCGGTCCCGCGCTCGGGAGCGGTCATGTACGCCTTGAGACCCGTCTTGTTGAATATGCCCTTCACGATGGCCTTCACGATGGCCGCCGCGATGAATGCGGCTATGAGCCATAAGACTGCCTGCACAATGGGCATGCTGAAGATCTGCTGGATTAATTCCATGTTTACCTTCTTTCTCTCGTTTCCATCCGCTCATACTTGAGCCTTTTAAGACGAGTTAAATATAAGGAATTAGGCGTACGTAAGCGTTACAAGCTTCTGGTCAGGGAGATTCCGCGTTTCCAGCCCGTTGGAGAGCACGCAGAGCTGATTGAAGGCAAACGTACTGGTGGAAACCACCATCGGCACGTGATGCTTCCATGCGTTCAGTTTGCCCCAGAAGCAGACGGAGTCCGTATATATGACGTCAGGCCGGAAGGTCGTGAACTCTTCCTCAAGAAAGCTGTCCATGCCCAGCGTGATCCGGATATCCTGTATC
>CACWWI010000016.1:15715-33333 GCA_902764575.1 uncultured Coriobacteriaceae bacterium | reverse complement strand
TGCGTTCCTGCTGCCGTCGTCGAACGCCTTCTCCGCTTTCGAGACCAGGTCCTTCATGTCCTCGGGCGTGTAATACGCGCTGCCGTACAGTTTCACGACTTCGAGGTTCTCGATGAATTTCGCCGCCTTCTCGGGCTCGTCCTTCACCAAGCTGTCCAGGTTGGGCTTGCCCCCGTTCCCGCTGCAGGTAACAAGCGCCACGATGGCGACGATGATGCCGATGAGCGCTACCGCGCCGAGCACGATGAGCAGGATCATCTTGCCCTTCCCGCCCTTCTTGGGCGCTTGCGCCCCGCCGGTGTAGGGTGCGGGAGGCGCTCCGGCTCCACCGTAGGCGGTTGCGCGCCTTCCTTGAGCACGGCGTTGCACGAGCTGCACAGGGGGGCGTCGTCGGGGTTCTGCGATCCGCAATACGGGCAAAGCATGGTGTTCTCCCATCTAACGGCGGGCTTGTGGCAGCTGGCGCATGGCGCCTGGCTGCCGATAAGCCTCTCGGTATGAGGCGGCGATTCCTACACGTAGAGGTCTACCGGGTAAGTGAGTTCATGGTTCGTGCTGCCCGCCGTCACTACGAGGTTTCCGGATATGCTCTCGACCTCGTCCACGTCGGTGACGTCGAGATACGATCCGGGGATGGTGATGCACTGGTCTTCCTTGGTCTGGCCGCCATCTGCCCACGAGAACGCGATGGCTTCGACCTTCTGGCCGTTGAGCTCCCACGCCTCGCCCGACTTCGTTGCGACGTCGAGCTTCACGTCGGAGCGGCTGGCGTTGTTCTTGAGCGTGAAGTAGATGTTCAGGTCGCCCTTGTCGTCGATCTCCATCCTGGTGAGCTTCAGGGTCAAGATGGCGTCGTCTGCGATGACCTCGCCGTTGATCGTGTCGGCGAGCGATGCCTTGTGCGAGGAGCTCTTCGAGGCGCCGGAGGTGAAGTTCCACCCGTTCTGGGCGGCGGGGTAGATGTAGAGCGCGAGCACGGGAATCATGATCACCGAGAGCGCGACGCCGACGATGCCGCATATCAGGCCTGCCGTCGCCTTGCCGTCGGGGGCTTCCTTCTTCGCCTTGAGCGCGAACACGATGGCCACGACGCCCGCGGCGATGCCCACTATGATGCTGGAGCTGAAGACGATGGCGACGATGCCGCAGATGAGGGCGACGAGGGCCTTGTTGCTCGACTTGGCGGCAGGCGTCGGGGCGGGGGCTCCCATCGCGGGGCCGGGCTGCCCGTAGGGGTAGGCGCCCTGCTGCTGGTAGGGCTGCTGCCACTGCTGTTGCTGCTGGTAGGGCTGCTGGGTTTGCTGCCACTGCTGTTGGTAAGGCTGCTGCATCGGCTGCTGCTGGTAGGGCTGCTGCCATTGCTGCTGGGCCTGCGGGTCGATGGGTTGCTGCTGGAACTGCTGATTCGCAGGCTGCTGTTGCTGTTGCTGGAACTGCTGGTCCATGGGCTGCTGCGCAGCGGGGTCAGCTTGCGGTTGGATAGGGGTATTGTCTTGCTCCGCCATGGTGACTCCTTCTCCGGGATAGGCACTGCATAAACTAATTCTATCCGATACCGCCCACGATACCGAAGTGGTCATTGACAGTTTGTCATCGGCATTTTCGACCCGCCTCGGCCCCTCGGTCTCCTTCCCCGCGGGAAACCGATTTCCCGCGGGGAAAATGCCCCGGCTAACTTTCCGACCGGTTTCCCCTGGGGAAACCGATTTCCCGCGGGGAAGAATCTCCGACCAATTGCACAATCATTGCTCGCTTGAGGAGTGGCGCGCGGCGTTTCGCTATATACTTTTGTATGTGGGAAAGTGCAGCTCTTAGCAGGGAGGGTGTTATGGCGATCGATACAAGCAAGATCAGCAAGCTCGGGTTCGGATGCATGCGGTTCCCGGGGCGCGAGGACGACACGATCAACATCGACGACATCTCCAAGATGGTCGACACGTACCTCGAATCGGGCGGAAACTACTTCGACACCGCCTGGGCGTACCCGAACAGCGAGGCTGCGCTCGGCAAGGCGCTCGTGGCGCGCCATCCGCGCGATTCGTTCATGATCGCGAGCAAGTGCGTGGCGTGGATGCACTGCAACGGCCCCGAGGATCTGGAGCGCCAGCTGCAGGAGACGCTCGCGAACCTCGGCACCGACTACGTGGACTACTACCTCATGCACAACCTCGGCGGCGTGCGCACGGCCGGCTTCGAGAAGCACGGCGCGTGGGACTTCATGAAGAGCGCCAAGGAGCGCGGCCTTGTTAAGCACATCGGGTTCTCGGCGCACTGCACGCCCGAGGAGCTGGAGAAGTTCCTCGACGATTACCCCGACACCGAGTTCGTGCAGCTGCAGGTGAACTACCTCGATTGGGACAGCCCCTCGTTCCGCGAGCGCGAATGCGTCGAGATCGCCCAGAAGCGCGGCGTGCCCATCTCGGTGATGGAGCCGGTGAAGGGCGGCCTGCTCGCCGATCCCTCCCAGGACGTGAAGGACGTGCTCGACGAGGCGTTCCCCGGGCAGTCGTACGCGGTGGCGGCCCTGCGCTTCGTGGCGAGCATCCCGGGCGTCTTCACGACGCTCTCGGGCATGAGCACGCTCGAGCAGGTGGAGGACAACTGCCGTGCCTTCAAGGACTTCCAGCCCTTGACCGACGCCGAGCGCGAGGCCATCGGCAAGGCGCAGCGCATCATGGAGGAAAGCGGCATCGTGCCGTGCACGGGATGCGACTACTGCGCGAAGGTGTGCCCCCAGGGCATCGGCATCTCCGGTGCCATGACGGCGCTGAACTACTACATCAACTTCGGGGACCCGTACGCGGCCAACTACCAACTCGGCTTCGTCGTGCGCTTCAACCACGGCAAGAAGATGCCGAGCGAGTGCATCCGCTGCGGCGCATGCGAGGCGGCCTGCCCGCAGAACATCCCCATCCTCGAATGCTTCGATCGCATCGAGAGCGAGATCGCTCCCTTCAGCAGGAAGAACGTGCTCATGAAGCCCGCCCAGTAGCTATCGAGCCTTTTCGGCTCTTCCCCGCGGGGAAAACGGTTGCTTCGCATTCGGGGCGCTTTTTGCCAAAAGGGCAAATGAAACGGCAAGCGAGGGCCTACTTCGCCCCCCGATGACGCTATACTTAGAACATGAAATTTCAATAGACTACTCATTCCTTCCCGAGAGCACGAGAACCGCGCACGCTCGGCCCCAGACCAGGGTGGGCGGCTGGTAGAGATGGAGGACGCCATATGAACGAGCACACGTCAGTAGTCGCCATGATCCTGGCAGGCGGGCAGGGGAGCCGCCTCGGCGTTCTCACGCGGTACCGCGCGAAGCCGGCCGTGCCGTACGGCGGCAAGTACCGCATCATCGACTTCCCGCTTTCCAACTGCACCAATTCCGGCATCGACGTGGTCGGCGTGCTCACGCAGTACGAGCCGTTCGTGCTAAACAGCTACATCGGCAACGGGGCTCCGTGGGACCTCAACACCAACAGCGGCGGCGCGTACGCGCTCTCGCCTTCGACGCACATAGGCGACAAGGGCAGCTGGTACGCGGGAACGGCCGACGCCATCTTCCAGAACATACGGTTCATCGAGCGGTATTCCCCCGAGTACGTCGTGGTGCTCTCGGGCGACCACATCTACAAGATGGACTACGACGCCATGGTGCGGTTCCACCGCGAGAACGAGGCCGACGCCACCATCGCCGTCATGCCCGTCCCCATCGAGGAGGCCAACCGCTTCGGCATCCTGGCGACCGACGAGCACGACCGCGTGACCGATTTCGTGGAGAAGCCCGCTAACCCGCCGAGCAACCTGGCGTCGATGGGCATCTACGTGTTCAGCTGGGAGAAGGCGCGGCGCTACCTCGAGGCCGACGCCGCCGACGAGAAGAGCTCGCATGACTTCGGCAAGGACGTGATTCCCGCCATGCTCGGTGCCGACGAGCGCCTGTTCGCGTACCGCTTCGAGGGGTACTGGCGCGACGTGGGCACGATCGACAGCCTGTGGGAGGCGAACATGGACCTGCTCGACGAGGGCAGCGACCTGGACCTTTCCGACGATGCGTGGAAGATCTACTCGCGCAACCCCAACCTGCCGGCCGCGCGCATCGGCGCCGGCGCGGTGCTGAACGAGTGCATGGTGGCGGAAGGCTGCGACGTGTCGGGTGAGGTGAAGCACAGCCTGCTCTTCCAGGGCGTGTTCGTGGGCGAGGGCGCCCGCGTGATCGACAGCGTGGTCATGCGGGGCGCGAAGATCGCCGCGGGCGCGGTGGTCGAGCGCGCTGTCGTCGCCGAGAACGCCCGTGTGGGCGAAGGCGCGCGCGTGGGCAAGGTGAACGATGACATCGCGGTCCTGGGGCCCGACTGCTGGATCGCACCCGAGGCCGTGGTGGCTGCGGGCGAGTCCATCGAGCCCAACGCGACCGTGGAATAGGAGCAGATCATGAACGACACCTTCGCAATCGTTTACGCCGGCCATGGCAATCCGCTTCTCGGCGACCTGATCGCGCATCGTTGCGTGGCCGCGCTCCCGCTGGCGGGGCGCTACCGCACCATCGACGTGCTGCTGTCGAACATCGCGCAGAGCGGTGTGCGCGACGTGGGCGTGATCATGCAGCGAAACTTCCAGTCGCTCGTCGAGCACATCGGCTCGGGAGATGCATGGGACCTGCACAGCAAGCGCGGCGGCGTGGCGCTGCTCACGCCGTTCGACCAGGGGCTCAGCACCGACATCTACCGCAGCTTCGGCGACGCGCTCATGGCGAAGCGCTACTACTGCGACCGCCAGCACGGCAAGTACTGCCTGCTGCTGGCTTCCGACATGGTCTACCGGGCTGACTACAACCGCATGATGGAGCGCCATCTGGAGACCGGCGCCGACATCACGCTCCTCTATTCGCGCGAGCTGCACTTGGGCGTGGGCGACCCCACGCACTTGGCGAACCTGCACATCGACGACGACGGCTGGGTGCGCGGCGCGGACTTCGAGCCCGCGACCCTCGAGGGCGGCTGCTACAACCTGGGTGCGACCATCATGACCAAGGAGTTGCTGCTGCGCCTGGTGGAGAACGCCGCCGCGGAGGGGCGCTACAACTTCGTGACCGACGTCATCGAGCCCGCGCTGTCGACGCACCGGGTGGCCGCGGTCGAGCACAAGGGGTATGCGGGGCGCCTGACCACGGTGAAGTCGTACTTCGACATGACGCGCGACATGCTCGACCCCGAGGTGCGCGACGAGCTGTTCTACGCGCACGGTCCCGTGTACACGCGCGTGATGGACGCGCCCCCGGTGCGCTACGCCAAGGGCTGCATCGTGGAGAACAGCGTGTTCGGCAACGGTTGCGACGTGCGCGGGCGCGTGGTCGGCAGCGTCGTCTTCCGTGGCGTAAGTGTCGAGACCGATGCCGACGTGGAGAATTGCGTTATCATGCAAGACTCGCGCATCGGCGCGGGCGCATATCTGCGCAACGCGATCATCGACAAGGACGTGATCGTGGGCGAGGGCGCGCGCCTCGTGGGCACGCCCGACGCTCAGCTGGTCGTGCGCAAGGGAACTATCGTCGAGTAGAGCCGCGTGTGCGGATCCCTAGCTCGTAAGAAGATCGTAGGGACGTGCACAAGTGCGTCCCTACGATTGCACTTCGGAGCAGCTGCGCCGAAGCGCGTCATGAGAAAGGAATGTGCATGGTAGGGAAGAAGACGCCTGCAAAGGCGGCTGCTGCCAAGAAGGTCGCCGCGAAGGCGACTGTCGCTAAGAAGGCGGTCGCGAAGAAGGCGACTACCACCGCCAAGAAGACGGTCGCGAAGAAGGCGGCTGCGACCAAGGCCGCCACCGCCACGGCTGCTACCGCGAAGACGGCTGCCGCTGCCAAGGAGGCTGCCGCCGTGAAGAAGGCGGCCCCGGCGAAGAAGACGGTTGCGAAGAAGACGGTCGTCAAGACGACGGTCGTCAAGAAGACTGAGCCTGCGAAGAAAGCCGAGCCCGCGAAGAAGGCCGAGCCCGCGAAGAAGGTCGATGAGGCTGTGGCGAAGGTGGCCGAAACCATCGTCGAGGAAGCCGTTAAGCCCGACGCGGACGCGCTCGGCGTGCTCATCGCCGCCGTGGAATGCTCCCCGCTCGTCAAGGTCGGCGGTTTGGCTGACGTTGTGGGGGCCCTTCCCAAATATCTCAAGAAGGTCGGCGTGGATGCGCGCGTCATCCTCCCGTTCCACCGCCAGATCAAGGAGCGCTACGGCGCAGAGGCGCAGCACCTGTGCGACTTCCAGGCAAGCCTCGGCTGGCGCTCGCAGTACGTGGGGCTCGAGAAGCTCGAGATCGACGGGGTCGTTTACTACTTCATCGACAACGAGTTCTATTTCGGCGGCGAGGTCTACTGCGGCGGCGAGTTCGAGGGCGAGCAGTACGCGTTCTTCACCCGCGCGGTCATGGACTGCATCCCGCAGCTCGACTTCGACGTTCGCATCCTGCACTGCAACGATTGGCATACGGCCATGATGCCGCTGCTCGCGAAGACGCAGTACCAGGGCGGCGTGCAGGAGGGGCTGAAGACGGTCCTCACCATTCACAACCTGCATTTCCAGGGCCAGTTCAGCCATGAGTTCGATCGCGACCTGCTGCGCGTCGACGATGCGCTTGCGACGCCGCAGTTCATCGAGCAGTACGGCTGCGACAACATGCTCAAGGCCGGCATCGTGTTCGCCGACAAGGTGACCACGGTCAGCCCGACCTACGCGCGCGAGATCTGCGAGCCGCTGGCGGGCGAGGGCCTCGACGGCGTGCTGCGCTCGCGCGGCGACGACCTGGTGGGCATCCTCAACGGGATCGACACCGACGTGTGGAACCCCGAAACCGACAAGCTCATTCCCGCGAACTTCTCTGCCGGCAACCTCGCCGGCAAGCAGAAGGTGCGCGACGCGCTGCTCGTGGAGCTGGGCTTGGAGCCCGTGGGCGAGAAGACCGCGGTCATCGCGCTCGTCACGCGCCTGACGCCGCAGAAGGGCATCGACCTCATCACGAACGTGCTCGACGAGCTGATGGGCGAGGACGTGCGCGTTATCGTGCTCGGCGCCGGCTATCCCGAGTACGAGTCGTTCCTGCGCGATGCCGAGGAGCGCCATAAAGGCCGCCTCTGCTCCTACATCGGCTACAACGGCGATCTGGCGCATCGCATCTATGCGGGCGCCGACCTGTTCCTCATGCCGTCGCTGTTCGAGCCGTGCGGGATCTCGCAGATGATCGCGCTGCGCTACGGCACGCTGCCCATCGTGCGCGAGACCGGCGGGCTGCGCGATACCGTTGTGCCGTACAACGAGTTCACCGGCGAGGGCAACGGCTTCTCGTTCGCGAACTACGATGCGGGCGAGATGCTCGAGATCATCCGCTACGCGCTGTGGGCCTGGCGTGGCAAGGAGGCACGAGCGAACCTCATCAAGAACGCGTTCGCAACCGACTTCAGCTTCGACCGCGCCGCGAGCTCCTACGCCGAGCTCTACCGCAGCCTGCTCTAGACGCGAGCGACATACCCCAGTGCCGATCGGGCCCCGCGCAGCGCGCGGGGCCCGTCCCTTACCTGCGCCGACCGTTTTCCCCGCGGGAAATCAGTTTCCCGCGGGGAAAATCCTTGGCTAACTTTTACGCCTCGCGGGCCCCGAATTCTTCCTCTGGGAAAACTGATTTCCCGCGGGGAAAACCTGCGTGCGACCTTCTTCCCCGCGGGCAACCGATTTCCCGCGGGGAAAATCCATGGCTAACTTTTGAGGGGAGGGTGACGGCTGCTTTCAGGCTGATTAAAGCTTTGGCGCGCATCATGTTCTTGCGGATGGGGATCGTGCTGCACGGCACGGAGGAGGCGCTTGCTATGGACGCGGTGCTCGTGATCCCAACAATCGATCCCGACATGCGGCTCGTCTCGCTTGTGGACGACATGCGCATGCGGGGGTTTCGCAACATCATCGTCGTGGACGACGGAAGCGGCGAAGGCAGCTGGCCCGTGTTCGAGGCGCTCGAGCAGCGCGACGTTCACGTGTATCATCACGATACGAACAAGGGCAAAGGGCGGGCGATCAAGACCGCGCTCAGGCACGTTCGCGGGCTGTTCCCCCACGCCACGCATTTCGTGACCATGGACGACGACGGACAGCACCTGCCCGACGACGTCGTCGCCGTGTGCAAGGCGGCTGACGACTATCCCGCGTGCATCGTGCTGGGGACGCGCGACTTCAAGGGAAAGGGCGTCCCCGCGCGCAGCCGATTCGGCAACGCGTTCAGCTCGGCGTACTTCAAAATGGACACCGGGATGACGTGCCCCGACACGCAGACGGGTTTGCGGGCGGTGCCGATCGAGCAACTCGGACTGGCCCTTTCCACGCCGGGCGAGCGCTACGACTACGAGATGAACTTCCTCACGGCCGCCGTCAAGCAAGACGTTTCGGTCGCCATGGTTCCCATAACGACCGTGTACGAGAACAACAACGAGGGCTCGCATTTCTCGACCGTGCGCGATTCGGTGCTCGTCTTCAAGCAGTTCTTCCGGTTCGCGGGAAGCTCCATCACGTGCGCGCTCGTAGACCTGGGCCTCTTCGCCCTGATAACCGCGCTGTTCGACATGAAGGTCGCAGCGCTCGTGGCGCTGGCGACCGTCGTCGCCCGCCTGGCGTCGGGCGTTTTGAACTTCATGTTGAACCGCATGTGGAGCTTCGCCGATTCCGGGAGCAGGCGGGGCCGCGTCGATTTCCAGGCCGCGCGGTACTTCGCGCTGTTCTGCGCGCAGATGATCGCCAGCATGACCCTGGTGACCGCCCTGTCGTTCCTGCCCGTGCCGCTCGTGGGCGTGAAGGCGCTCGTCGACGGCACGCTGTTCGTCGTCAGCTACTTCGTCCAGCGCAACTGGGTGTTCAAGGCGCCCGTCCGCGCGCAGGCGATCATGGTGAAAGGAGGTGCGCATGCGAACGAGTCGTTCGGAGCGTCGTCGCCCGTTGTCTAGGAACGCCTGGGTCATCGCATGCTCGTGCATGCTCGTCGCGTTCACGGTGTTCGTGCTGCTGGACACGTTCGTCATCGGCCGCGTGCAGCAGGTTGTGCAGGAAGCCGATTACTCGAGCATTGTGGCTGCCCAGGCGGGCGGCACGTCGGCACAGGCTGCAACGAGCCCGTCGCAGCAAGAATCCGGGGCTACCGCGTCCAGCTCGTCGGCGCAGGCGGGCGCTGCGGGCTCTTCCAGTTCGTCCAGTTCGTCCAGCTCGTCTAGCTCGTCCAGCTCGCATGGCGGAAAGCACAGCCACGGAGCGTCAAAACCCGGCAGCTCGTCAGGCAGTTCGCCCAGTAGCTCCTCGAGCTCGACCACCGACGTGTCGCAGGTCGTTGCCGGAGCGGCGAGCGCCGCGAGCGTCGGTACGTCCATCGGCAGCTATTCCGATGAGAACATGCAGATCGAGGTCTATTCCCTGCGGGCTTACGACACCGACATCTACGTCGCGGACGTGCAGGTTTCCAGCGCCGAATACCTCAAGACCGCCCTGGCCCAAAACTCGTTCGGGCGAAACCTCAAGGACACCACGTCGAACATGGCTGATGCCGCCGGCGCCGTCCTGGCCGTCAACGGCGATTACTACGGGTTCCGGGACGAGGGCTACGTGCTGCGCAACGGCGTGCTGTACCGCGACACGGCTTCGTCGGGAACCGATGCGCTCGTCGTGTACGGCGACGGCACGATGGCTGCTGCCAGCCAGGACTCCAACACCGCCGAGTCGCTTAAGGCCGCGGGTGCCTGGCAGATCCTCTCGTTCGGGCCCGCGCTCGTGGACGGCGGCCAGATATCCGTGGCGGCCGACGCGGAGGTTGGGCAGTCGAAGAGCAGCAACCCCCGCACGGCCATCGGCATGGTGAGCCCCCTGCATTACGTGGTCGTCGTGTCCGACGGGCGGACGGGCGACAACGAGGGTCTTTCGCTGTACGAGCTCGCCCAGGTGCTCGTCGACAACGGGGCGACCTTTGCCTACAACCTCGACGGAGGCGGATCCACCACGCTCTACTTCAAGGGTGAGGTCCTGAACAATCCCACCAGCGGCAACGTTGGAGGGGAAAGGAAGGTGAGCGACATTGTCTACTTCGGTTAGGAAGCTGGCGATGCCCTACGCGATCGCCGCTGTCGGATGCGTCGTCTTCGCGCTCATCTACGCGCAATTCAGCCACGGCGTGCACAGCCCGTTCATGACGTTCATGTTCGCGATACCGCTTTTGGGAGGTGCGGCCATCGCGGCGGTCGGCGGCATCGCGCATGTCGACCTGCCGCTCGGCACGCGGCAGGCGTGGGCGCTCGCCATCGCGTCGCTCACTATCGCGAGCTGCCTGCGCGGCGTGTTCGACATTGCCGGCACGGCATCGCCCTTGCTCATCGTGTACCTGGCAGCCGCGGCCGTATTCGTAGCGGTCGGGATCGCGATCGCCGTCAGGAAACGCGCCTGATCGTCTCGGAGCCAGGCGAGCGTCTTCCCCTGGAGTGAGTCAGTTTCCCCAGGGGAAACTGACTCACTCGGGATGTGCGACGCTCGGGATGTCCTGGAGCTCGAAGCGGTATCGCTGCGGGGCGTCGGGGTACTTCTCATGGTCGACTTCAGCGAGGAACATGCTCTTGGGGCGCGCCCAGAGCGATCCGTCTCCGTAGAGCTTCCGGTAGATGACGAGCTCCTCGTCGGTCTCGGAATGGCGCGCGACGTCTTCGACGAGGTAGCAATCGCCTTTGAAGTGCTTGTATACACGGTGAATTTGCAGTTCTCGCATGTCGCCCCCTATGAGGATTCGCCCATTCTTGCGCCGTCGTCGGCTTGCGAAAGCTTTCCCCGCGGGGAAATCGATTTCGCTCTCGCTTGATCTCATGGGCGCACCGTAACATAGCGCCTTCCCCGCGGGCAACCGATTTCCCCAGGGGAAAATGATTCTGAGTCAATTTCCCCAGGGGAAAATGACTCACTCCAATGGTCTTCCCCGCGGGGAAGATGGTGGGGAAGCGTTTCTCGCGCTATCGCCGAGGAGGTGTAGAGATGCGGCGCGTTCTATAATGGGGCTCGACAGGCTGTATGGCGGGCTAGGACGACGCGATGGCGCAAATCGACTCAAACGCGACGCTCGAGGAGATCGCGCAGGTTGAACTCAAGTACGCGAGCTGGCGCAGGTTCGTCGAGGAGCAGCGCGCAGCCGAGCTCGCGCGCTTGTCGGACGTGCGCGAAGCCGTCGACGGGCAGGGGAGCACGTGGACGTACGTCGTCGTCGACGGCGTCTTCGCGCGCATCTTGGCGTGCTCGACGCGGGTCGAGCGGCTCGCCGTCCCCGAGCAGCTCGACGGCTTCCCCGTGAAGGAGCTCGGCCCGGAGGCGCTGGCAGGCCTCGACTCGCCGCGCGAGATAACGTGCTCCGGCCAGATCGAGTCGATAGGCGCGTACGCGTTCCGCGAGTGCGAGAACCTGCGCAAGCTGGCACTGCCGGCGCGGACGCACGATTTCCAGGGCGGATGGATCGCGAAATGCCCGCTCGAGGAGCTCGTGCTGCCCGACGAGCTCGAGGCGCTCTCGCACGAGGTGGTGTCGAACCCCGCCTTGAGGACCCTCGCCATCGGGAGCCGCGCATGCCGCGTCGAGCCCGGGGCGTTCGACAAGTCGCAGCTCGAGCACGTGAGCGTCGACGATCGCAACCCGCACCTGGTGACCGACGGCACCTGCCTGTACTCGGCCGACGGGTCCGTGCTCGTCGCGCTTGCCCGGCCCGTGCGGCGCTACGAGGTAAAACCCGGGTGCCGGCGCATCGAGAGGAAGGCGTTCGCCGGCTTCCCAAAGCTCGAATCCGTGACCATGCCTGACAGCGTGGAGACCATCGGCGAACTGGCCTTCGCGCGCTCGGGCGTGACACGGGCCGATTGCCCGGCCGGCCTCGTCGGGATCGGGGAGAAGGCGTTCCTCGGTTGCAAGGCGCTCGAGGAGGCGTGCCTGAACGAGGGCCTGCGCTCCATCGGCGAGAGCGCGTTCGCGAACACGGCGCTGCGCGCGCTGCACGTTCCCTCATCGGTCGACGATCTGGGTAGGGCCGCGTGCGCGAAGTCGGACGTGGTCTTCTCGGGCGAAGGGGCCACGTTCTCGATCGACCAGGCCAACCCGGTCTATTCCCTCGACGGCGAGGGATGCCTGTACCGCAACGAGCCCGATGGGCCCCACCTGGTCGAGATGCTCGACCCGGACATCACGTCGTACGGGGTCCGCAGCGGCACCGTGGCCATCGCCGCCCGCGCGTTCGCGTACCATGGCCGCATACGGGAGGTCGCCTTGCCCGAGGGGCTCAAGCGCATCGGGGAGAGCGCGTTTCGGGTTTGCCGCAGCTTCAGGCGCATATCCGTTCCCGATTCGCTGGAATCCATCGGCGCCGAGGCGTTCATCGATACGGCGCTCGAGCAGATCCGCATCCCCCTGGCGCTCACCGAGATCGGCAACGCGGCGCTCGTCACCGACGGCGCCCACCACGAGGGCCCGCCGCCCACCCTGCGCAGCATCGACGTCGCGCCCGGGCACTCCCGCTTCTTCATGCACACGGGCCTGCTCTGCCGCCGCATGCCCGGACGGGTGAGCGTGGTCGTGTTCACGAGCTCGACGGAGACCGTGGAGTTCCCCGAGGACGTGGTGGAAGTGGAAGACTACGCGCTCAACAACGCGTTCGGCATCCGCGACCTGCACCTGAACGCGCGGCTGCGCACGATCGGGGCTTGCGGCCTGAGCGTCATGAGCCAGATCCGGCGCGTGCGCATCGACGTGGAGGAGCCCATCGAGGGCATCTCGTCGTTCGTGCTGCTCTTCCCCGCGTCGACGCGCAGCGTCCACGGGTTCCTGCTGGCGCTCGGCGGGTTCGGGGGCCTGCACATGCCCGACATCATGGAGCAGTACGACAGCTTCATCGCGGCGTCGCGGGACTACCACGCGCCGGGGAGCAGCGACAACGCCACGGCATACGAGCAGGTGAAGCTCATCGTCGCGCGGCTTGAGTCGTCCGTGCTGCTGAGCGAGGCCAGCAAGCGCCGTTACCACACGGTGCTCGACAACAACCTGGAGGAGATCTGCGTCGACATCGCGCGGCACGACGACCGCGTGACCATGGGGCAGCTCGCCGACCTGGGCGTGCTGACCGCGGAGAACCTGGAGCGCGTGGTCGAGGCAGTCGGCACCTTGCAGGACGCCGCCATGACGGGGTACCTGCTCGAGATGAAGCGCGTGCGCTTCTCCCAGCGCACGTTCGACTTCGACCTGTAGCGGGGGTGAATGGAAGCCGTGAGGTTCGTGTTCGCGTCGGATTCGTTCAAGGGCTCGCTGTCGAGTGCGAGGACAGGCGAGCTGCTGACCATGGCGGCGCACGAAGCGTTTCCCGGCGCCGAATGCATCGCGTTTCCGATTGCGGACGGCGGCGAGGGCACGTTGGACGCGATTCGAAGCGTGCGCGCGGGCGAGCTGGTCGGGTTCGAGGCGCACGACGGCCTCATGCGGCCGGTGGAAGGCGCCGTCTTCCTGTGCGGCGGGCAGGCGTTCGTGGAGACGGCGACGACCTGCGGCTTGACGCTTCTCGGAGAAGGCGAGCGCGACCCGCTGGCCACCACGAGCTACGGGCTGGGCGAGTGCATCCGCTTCGCGTTGGACCGGGGTTGCGAGGGCGTTTCCGTCGGGCTGGGCGGCTCGTGCACGAACGACGGCGGCATGGGCTGCCTGCGGGCGCTCGGCGTGAGGTTCCTCGACGGCGAGGGGCGCGAGCTCGAGGGCCGCGGGGGCGACCTTTCCCGCGTCGCGCGCGTCGATGAGAGCGGCTTGCACCCGCGCGTGCGTGCCGTGCCGTTCACGGTCATGAGCGACGTGAGCAACCCGCTGCTGGGCCCGAGCGGTGCGACCTACGTGTTCGGGCGGCAGAAGGGCGCCGACGATGACGCGCTCGCGCGCCTTGAGGAGGGCATGCGGCGTTTCGCGGAAGTCGTGCGCGCCGTCCATCCCGAACTGGGCCGCGGGCCGGGCGGGTTCGACGTCCCTGGCTACGGGGCGGCCGGCGGGCTCGGCATGGCGCTCGCGGTGTTCCTCGGCGCGCGGATGCGCTCGGGAATCGAGGAGCTGCTGAGCTGGTACGATTTCGACGCGGCGCTCGAGGGCGCCGACCTCGTGGTGACCGGGGAGGGGAAGCTCGACTTCCAGTCGCTCGACGGCAAGGCGGTGAGCGGCGTGGTCGCGCATGCTGCGCGGAAGGGCGTTCCCGCTGCGGTCATCTGCGGGAAGCTCGAGCTCGACGCCGGGCAGCTCGAGGCTCTCGGCGCGACGTACGTGCTCGAGGCCGGCAAGGGCCAGCGCCTGGAGGAGGCGCTCGCCCGCGCGGAGGAGAACTACCTGCAATCCGCCCGTAACCTGTTCGCCGAGCTGCGCAACGGCACTGCGGTGTAGGCTAGGTATCCGGCTCCCAATCGTCTTCCCCGCGGGAAATCAGTTTCCCGCGGGGAAAATGCCACGGCTAACTTTCCAACCGTTTTCCCCAGGGGAACGCTGGGCCGGCGTTCGCCCAGGCTCCTTTCCCGAACTTCTTCCCCGCGGGCAACCGATTTCCCGCGGGGAAAATCCTCGGCTAACTTTTCTGGTGGGAGGCGCTCGTGTAGGTGATGCGCTATTCGGCGGCCGAGGAGGCGTTTAGTGGTTTAATAGGTGGTCGCTAGAAAGGACTTAGGTGATATCTATGGGGGACAATCCCACTGTTGATGAAAAGCGCGTGGCGGAAACGCGCGCGAACATCGAGCGGCGCATCCAGCGCGAGTTCGGCGTGACGGCCAAGCAGGCCGTGCTGCCGCAGATCTACCAGGCGGCTGCGCTGTGCGTGCGCGACGAGGTGATGGACGTGTTCGCCACCCAGCGCGAGCGCTCGCAGACCTCGGGCGACAAGTGCCTCATCTACCTGTGCGCCGAATACCTGATCGGCCGTGCGTTCTCGAACAACCTCGTGAACCTGGGCTTGTACGACACGTACGCCGCGGCGCTCGCGGAGATGGGCTACGACCTGGGCGAGGTCGAGGAACAGGAAGCCGACGCCGGCTTGGGCAACGGCGGCCTGGGCCGCCTGGCGGCGTGCTTCCTCGACAGCCTCTCCACGCTCGACCTGCCCGCCATGGGCTTCGGCATCCGCTACGAGTACGGTTTCTTCCGCCAGGAGATCCACGACGGCCAGCAGGTCGAATCGCCCGACGCGTGGATGGAGTCGCGCGACGTGTGGTCGGCCGAGCGCGCCGACCGCGTGTTCGAGGTGAAGTTCGGCGGCGACGTCGAGGAGCAGTGGAGCGAGGACGGCAAGCTGAAGGTCGTGTACCACAACGCGCGCACCGTGCTCGCCGAGGCGTGGGACATGCCCATCGTGGGCTACGAGAGCGAGCTCCCGGCGACGCTTCGCCTGTGGCGCGCCCGTTCGCCGCAGCAGATCGATCTCGCGCGCTTCAACCAGGGCGAGTACCTGCAGGCAAGCGACGAGCGCGACCTCGCGGAGTCCATTTCCAAGGTGCTCTACCCCGAGGACAGCCATCCGCGCGGCCAGCAGCTGCGCCTCGCCCAGTTCTACTTCCTTGTTTCGGCCACCATGCAGTCGCTCGTCGACGCGCACAAGCGCCACTACGGCGACCTGCGCTCGCTGCCCGACAAGCTGGCCATCCAGATCAACGACACGCACCCGGCGCTCGCCGTGCCCGAGCTCATCCGCATCCTCATCGACGAGGAGGGGTTCACCTGGGAGGAAGCGGTCGACATCGTCGAGCGCACGTTCAACTACACCAACCACACCATCCTGCCCGAGGCGCTCGAGAAGTGGAACGCCGACACCATGCGCCGGTTCCTTCCGCGCATCTTCCGTATCATCGAGACCATCGACGCCCGCTTCCGCGACCGCATCTGGCAGCAGTACCCGGGCGACATCGACCGCGTGAACCGCATGGCCATTATCAGCGGCGGGCAGGTGCGCATGGCGAACCTGTGCGTGCTGAGCTGCGGTCACGTGAACGGCGTATCGCAGCTGCACGGGCA
Source organism: uncultured Coriobacteriaceae bacterium (assembly GCA_902764575.1). GTDB lineage: Bacteria > Actinomycetota > Coriobacteriia > Coriobacteriales > Eggerthellaceae > UBA9715. Next base: position 17,287 of record CACWWI010000016.1, on the reverse strand, counting down.
GATCCTGCGCGACAGCGTGTTCCACGACTTCTACGAGGCCTACCCCGAGCGCTTCCACGGCATCACGAACGGCGTGACCCAGCGCCGCTGGATGGGCGTGGCCAACCCGCGCCTGCGCAAGCTCGTGGACGAGACCATCGGCGAGGGCTTCATGAAGGACTGGCGGAAGATCGCCGAGCTCGAGCCGTATGCCGACGACGATGCCTTCCTGGAGAAGTACGGGGCGGTGAAGGACGCCAACAAGCGCGACTTCGCGCAGTGGATGAAGGCGAGCCGCGGCGTCGACATCGATCCCGATACGATCATCGACGCGCAGGCCAAGCGCCTGCACGAGTACAAGCGCCAGCTCATGAAGGCGCTGCACATCCTATCGCTGTACGACCGCATCGTCGACGGCGAGCTGACCGACTTCCCGCCCACGACCTTCGTGTTCGCCGCGAAGGCCGCGCCGGGGTACCACCGCGCGAAGGACATCATCCGGCTGATCAACTCGATCTCCGCGCTGATCGAGGCCGACGAGCGCACGCGCGACGTGATCCGCGTCGTGTTCCTGGAGAACTACGACGTGACGGCAGCGCAGCACCTCGTGGCCGCGGCGGACATCTCCGAACAGATCTCGATGGCCGGCATGGAGGCGTCGGGCACGGGCAACATGAAGTTCATGCTGAACGGCGCGCTGACGCTCGGCACCATGGACGGCGCGAACGTCGAGATCGCCGAGCAGGTGGGGCCGGAGAACATCTTCATCTTCGGCGCGACGGTGGAAGACGTCGAGCGCATGAGGGCCGAGGGCTCGTACAGCGCGCAGGCCACGGTCAATGCGAGCCCGCGCCTGAAGCGCGTGCTGGAGCACCTGGTCGACGGCAGCCTGCCCACGAGCGACGGGCGCCGCTTCGAGGACCTGTACAACGCGCTGTACGGCCAGGGCTGGGGCGCCGACCACTACCTGGTGCTGCACGACTTCGCCTCGTACGACGAGCGCTTCTTCGACACGATCGAGGCCTACCAGGATCGCGAGCGCTGGCTGAGGAGCGCCGTGATCAACACGGCGAAGGCGGGCTATTTCAGCTCGGACCGCTCCATCGAGGACTACGACGAGCAGATCTGGCACCTGTAGGCTCGCACGCACGGCGGCCAGCGCCTGATGGCTCGCGCCTCTCGTCATCTCTCTTCCCCGCGGGAAACCGGTTTCCCGCGGGGAAAGTGCTTCCGACCGATTTCCCCTGGGGAAACCGATTTCCCGCGGGGAAAGTGATTCCCGCCTCTTTTCGGATACAATCAGTGGCCGTATCGCAGACGCCGAGGTGAACGGGAAGGGGAGCTATTGCGGGCGAAGGGGCCCATACTGCTGGTGATCACCGCTGTGCTGTGGGGCATGGCGTTCGTCGCGCAGACGAGCGCTGCCGAAAACGTGCAGCCGTTCACCTTCAACATGTCGCGCAACTTCGTTGGCGCGCTGTTCCTCTGCGGCGTAATCGCATGGCGCAAGCGCACGGGGCAGGACAAACCGGCCGGCGGGGAGGGCTCGGCCTACTCGAAGCGCACGCTCATCGTGGCCGGCGTCGCGTGCGG
>CACWWI010000016.1:0-15685 GCA_902764575.1 uncultured Coriobacteriaceae bacterium | reverse complement strand
GTGCTGCTGTGCGCCGCTTCGTTCCTCCAGCAGGCGGGCATCACGGCGTATCCCGAGGGAGCCGCCGTCTCCGGTCGGGCGGGTTTCGTCACTGCTACCTATATGGTGATGGTCGCGGTCATGGGCGTGTTCGTGGGCAAGCGTCCCCATCCGCTCGTTTTCGTCGCCGTGGCCGTGGCGCTTGTCGGCATGTACCTGCTCTGCGTGCCCGATGGCCTCGCGAACGTGTACGTGGGCGATTGGCTCGTGCTGGCGAGCGCGTTCGGGTACGCGCTGCACATCATCGTGATCGACCGCTACACCCAGGTCGACGGCGTCCGCCTCTCACGTGTTCAGCTCATCGTCGCGGGTGCGATATCGCTCGTGTGCGCTCTCGTGTTCGAGCATCCGTCGTGGACGGCGATCCTGGCTGCCGCCATTCCTATTCTGTACGCGGGCATCTGTTCTGACGGCATCGCTTACACACTGCAGATCATCGCGCAGAAGACGACCGATCCCACGGTCGCCTCCATCATCATGAGCCTGGAATCGGTGTTCGCGGCGCTCGGCGGCTGGCTCCTGCTCTCCGAGAGCCTCAGCCCCGTCGAGCTCCTCGGGTGCGCCCTCGTGTTCGCCGCCGTCATCCTCTCCCAAGTTCCCGAGCTCAAGCGCAGAACCTGACGGGAATCATTTTCCCCGCGGGAAACTGATTTCCCCAGGGGAAAATGATTGGGGAAAGGGTTATAGTAGTAGGTGTGATAGTTGATTAGCCCGTTCCAGAACAGGAGGACTTGATATGGACGAGAATAATCAGGTGCAGAACACGTATGGCAGCGACCAGCAAGAGCCAGCGCAGCAGTACCAGCAGCAGGCCTACCAGCAGCCGCAGTACCAGCAGCAGGATTACCAGCAGGCACAGTACCAACAGGCGCAGTACCAGCAGCCGCAATATCAGCAGGCGCAATATCAGCAGGCGCAGTACCAGCAGCCCTATGGCGGCCAGCAGTACTACTCGACGCAGCCGGCTCCGTTCCCGAACAACTCGACGACCTACATCGTGCTGAGCGTCCTCGAGTTCCTGTTCTGCGGCGGCCTGCTCGCCATCATTCCCTTCATCTTCTCGCTGCAGTACCGCGACGCGTACCTGCAGGGCAACTACGATCTTGCCGCGCAGAAGAAGAAGACGGCGAAGACCGCGCTCATCGTCATCCTGGCGATCGGCATCGTGCTCACCATCCTGGGGATCATCGCGATCGTGACCGCCGGCGCCTACACGATTTCCGTTTCCAATTAGCGAACGGGGTTTCGCGCGGGCGAAAAGAGAAGCGAAGCCATCATGCAACGGGCCGCAACGTCGGCCCGTTGTTGCGTTCGGCGAATTATTAACGCTTCCGAAACCAAGCGCATGGCCCGCGGTTTTACCATGGGTACCTGCCGGCGCCGCGTGCGCGGCACCGGCTCGTTGGTCAGGTCCAATAAGCAAAGGAGTCATCCATGTCCTACGTAGACGACGTCATCGCCGACGTCAAGAAGAAGAACGCGAACGAGCCCGAGTTCATCCAGGCCGTGACCGAGGTGCTCGAGTCGCTGCGCGTCGTGGTCGACAACGACCCGATCTACCAGGAGCAGGCCATCCTCGAGCGCATGGTCGAGCCCGAGCGCGTCATCCAGTTCCGCGTTCCGTGGGTCGACGACGAGGGCAAGATCCACGTGAACCGCGGCTTCCGCGTGCAGTTCAACAGCGCCATCGGCCCCTACAAGGGCGGCCTTCGCTTCAACCCCACCGTCTACCTGGGCATGCTGAAGTTCCTTGGCTTTGAGCAGGTGTTCAAGAACAGCCTCACCACGCTGCCGATGGGCGGCGGCAAGGGCGGCTCCGACTTCGACCCCAAGGGCAAGTCGAACAACGAGGTCATGCGCTTCTGCCAGTCGTTCATGACCGAGCTGTACCGCCACATCGGTCCCGACACCGACGTTCCTGCCGGCGACCTGGGCGTGGGTGGCCGCGAGGTTGCCTACATGTACGGCCAGTACAAGCGACTGGCCAACGAGTGGACCGGCACGCTCACGGGCAAGGGCCTGAGCTTTGGCGGCTCGCTCGCGCGTACCGAGGCCACCGGCTACGGCCTGGTGTACTTCGTCAACGAGTACCTGCAGTGGCATGCCGACTCCTTCGAGGGCAAGACCGTCGTCGTGCACGGCTCCGGCAACGTGGCGATTTACGCTATCCAGAAGGTCGAGCAGCTCGGCGGCAAGGTGGTCGCCTGCTCCGATACCAAGGGCTGGATTTACGATGCGAAGGGCGTGAGCGTCGAGGCGCTCGAGGCGATTTACAACGAGAAGCGCTCTGGTCATGACAAGGGCGTGAGCCTGGCCAAGTACAAGGAATTCCGCCCGGATGCCGAGTACCATGCCGAGGACGGCCGTGGCGTGTGGGGCGTGAAGTGCGACATCGCGCTTCCGTGCGCACGCGAGAACACGCTGCTGATCGAGGATGCCGAAAAACTCGTGGCCAACGGCTGCAAGGTCGTCGGCGAGGGCGCCAACATGCCCACTACGCTCGAGGCCACCGCGTACCTGCAGGAGCACGGCGTGGCATTCTTCCCCGGCAAGGCTGCCAACGCCGGCGGCGTTGCCGTTTCCGGCTTGGAGATGTCGCAGAACGCCGAGCACCTGTCCTGGACGTTCGAGGAGGTCGACGCCAAGCTGCAGGAGATCATGAAGAGCATCTACCACGCCTGCGCCATCGCCGCCAAGGAATACGGCATGGAGGGCAACTACGTTGCGGGCGCCAACATCGCCGGTTTCAAGAAGGTCGCCGACGCGATGATCGCCCAGGGCATCGTGTAGCGCTTCCACGAGCTGTCTAGAGGCTTGGAACCCGCCCCGCGCTTCGATGCGCGGGGCGGGTTCTTCTCGTTTTCCAACCTGCCCGCCGCCTCCTTCCCCGCGGGAAATCAGTTTCCCGCGGGGAAAATCCTCGGCTAACTTTTCGGGCATCGTGAGCAGGATTCGCCCAATCAGTTTCCCCTGGGGAAACCGATTTCCCGCGGGGAAGAGAGGCGGTGCGCCTGCGCTCGGCATGACCCCAGGTCGTTTTCCGTTTTCTTGTCTTCGGGCGTAACGCTGCGCGGCGGGCTTGCTACTATGGCTGGAAACGAATGGGGGCTTGGGTAGTGGCGAACGCGTTCAACAAAGAGCTGGTGAGGTCGATTAGGAAGTCGGCCGGGCGTTTCGCAGCCATCGCCATCATCTCCCTCCTCGGCGCGGGCTTCTACGCGGGCCTGCGCATGGCAGCTCCCGACATGCGGATCGCGGGCGACGAGTTCTTCGACGGCTGCAACCTCTACGACATCAGCGTCGTGTCAACCTTGGGGCTCGACGATGCGAGCGTCAAGGCACTCGAGGGCATCGAGGGCGTCGGCCGGGTGATGCCCGCCTATCGCGCGGACGCTATGGTGCTGCTCCGCGATGGCAGCCATGCCGCCAGCGTGGAGTCGCTTCCCCTGGACGCCGCGCGGGCGAGCGACTCGAGCGACGGGATGCGCGTCGTGTCCGACGATGACGGCTACCTGAACAGGCCCATACTCGTCGACGGCGCGTGGCCTTCTTCCAACAGCGAGTGCGTCGTGTCCGCGGACGCGGCGGGCGAGCTCGGCATCGCCCTGGGCGACACCATCGAGATCGAGAAGTCCACGACCGACCTGGCCGACGTGTTCTCGCGCACGTCGTTCACGGTTTCCGGCCTGGTGAACTCGCCCGCCTACGCGTCGACGGGGTTCCTGGGCACGACGACGCTCGGCAAAGGCACGTTCGACCTGTACCTCTACGTCGATCCGGCGGCGTTCGCGGAGGATTTGCCCTATTCCTCCGCGTACCTGACGGTGCCCTCCGCGACGGGCGAAGTCTGGCAAAGCGATGCGTACGAGCGGGCCGTCGACGAGGTGAAGGCCCGCGTTGAGGAGGCGGCTCCCGCGATCGGGAAGGCGCGCTGGGAGGCCGTCCGATCCGATGCTCAGACCGAGCTCGACGACGCGCGCGCCGACTACGAGCGCGAGAAGGCCGATGCGCAGGCCGAGCTCGCCGACGCCGAGAAGGAGCTCGCCGACGCCCGCAGGAAGCTCGACGACGCGGCGGGCGACATCGCGCAGGCGGGCGCGAAGCTGAACGACGCCGCCAAGGAGATCGCCGACAACGAGGCCAAGCTCCGCGAGGGCGAGGAGAGCTACGAGAAGGGGAAGGCGGAGCTCGACGCGAAGCTTCCCGAGTTCGAGAAGGAATACGCGAAGATCGGCGAGCTCAGGGCGCAGCGCGAGCAGCTCGCAGCCGGAATCGAGCAGGCGAAGGAGGGCATCGCCTTCCTCGAGCAGCAGCTTGAGCAGGCCAAGGCGGCAGGCGCGCCGCCCGAGCAGATCGCAGCCTTGGAGGCGAAGCTCCAGGAGGCGAAGGCGCAGGAGGCGATGCTGGAGCAGCAGCTCGCCCAGATTGACGCGGGCATCGCGCAGCTCGAGCAGGCGAAGGCCGAGATCGACGCCGCGCAGGCAAGCCTCGCCGCCGCCCGTGCCGAGCTCGACAACGGGTGGGCGCAGCTCGAGCAGGGCAAGCGCGAGTACGCCGACGGTCTCGGGCAGTACCAGAGCGGCATGGCGGATTACCTCGACGGCGAGCGCGAGTACACGGATGGCCTGGCGGAGTACGAGGACGGGAAGGCAGAGGCGGACGAGAAGCTCGCCGACGCCGAGAAGGAGCTCGCCGACGCCCAGGCCGACATCGACGACATCGAGCGCCCGGTGGTGTTCGTGCTCGACCGCTCGAAGAACGCGGGCGCCGCCCAGCTCGCGTCCGATGCCGACGGCATCCAGCAGATCGCCCTGTTCCTCCCGTTCATGTTCTTCCTGGTGGCGGCCCTCGTGTCGCTCACGAGCATGACGCGCATGGTCGACGAGGAGCGCCTCGAGATCGGCACGCACAAGGCGCTCGGCTACGGCCGCGCGCGCATCACGTCTAAGTACCTGATCTACGGCGCGCTCGCGAGCGGGGTCGGCAGCATCGTCGGCATCTTCGTGTTCGGGAAGTTCCTTCCCTGGGTCATAATCACGTCGTATCAGATAACCTATGCCGTGCCCAACGTCCCGCTGCCGATCGACCCCGTGGTCTCCGCTTGGGCGATTGGGCTGTCGGTGGGGGTGACGGCGCTCGCCACCTGGGGCGCCGCTTCCGCGAGCTTGCGCGAGAGCCCGGCTTCGCTCATGCTGCCCCGCGCTCCCAAGGCGGGCAAGCGCATCTTCCTCGAGCATGTGACGCCGCTCTGGAGCCGCATGTCGTTCTCCCAGAAAGTCACGGCGCGCAACCTCCTGCGCTACAAGCGGCGCTTCTTCATGGCGGTTGTGGGCATCGCGGGCTGCACGGCGTTGCTCGTCATCGGTTTCGGCATGCGCGACGCCATCGACGGGGTCGTGTCGAACCAGTACGGCTCGCTCGTGAACTACGATGCGACCGTTCGCATCGACGAAGAGGCGAGCGCCGCGACACGCCAGCGGGTGCATGACGTGCTCGATTCCGACCGGGTTTCCGCGTACATCGCGGTGGACGATTTCAACATGATCGCGCATGGGCCCGAGGAGGACATGCGGATCGAGGTCGTCGTTCCGAGCGATGACCGGCTCAGCAACTTCGTGACGCTGCGGGAGCGCGTGTCGGGGAACGCGATCGAGCTCGACAGCGACACGCTCGTGATCACCGAGAAGGCGGCCGAGACGCTCGGGGTGGGCGTCGGCGACGCGATCGAGCTGTACGACGAGAACGAGGTCGGCGACGCCACCGGCGAGGCGCGCACGTTTACGGTGAGCGCGATCGCCGAGAACTACCTGGGCCATTACGCGTACCTGTTGCCCGAGGGCTATCGGGCGAGCTTCGGGGAGAAGCCGGCGTTCGACATGGCCTACGTGAAGCTCGCCGACGGCGTTGACGCGAAGGCGTTCAGCGACGAGCTGCTCTCCATCGACGGCGTGAACACCGTGAGCTTCGTGGCCGACGAGGTGAAGACGTACGAGGACATGCTCGGCCTCATGGGCGGGATCATCGCCGTCATCACGGTTCTGTCCGCGGCGCTCGCGTTCGTCGTCCTGTACAACCTAACGAACATCAACATCACCGAGCGCGTGCGAGAGATCGCCACCCTCAAGGTGCTCGGCTTCACGAAGAGCGAGGTCAGCGCCTACATATTCCGCGAGGTGATCGTCATGGCGCTCGTGGGTGCCGTCGTGGGCTGCATCATAGGAGGGCCGCTCACGGCCTACATCTCGCATGCCGCGGAGACGCCCCAGATGATGTTCGGCCGCACGATCTGGCCGCTCAGCTACGTGCTGTCGTTCGTGATAACCATGGTGTTCTCCGCGGTGGTCGCCTTCACGATGCGCTTCAAGCTCAACCGCGTGAACATGGTCGAGTCGCTGAAATCGGTGGAATAGGAGCCGGCATGTGCGGTAGGTTCGTCATGCTCACGCCCGAGGAGGTCGAAAGCGTGGTCGCGGCGGTCGAGGGCCGCGCGCGTGCGCGCCTTGCGCTCGGCGGGGGAGCGGAAGGCGAAGGCGCCAGACCGCAGGCGCGCCCCGGGTCCGTGGTCCCTTACGTGGGGAAGGGCGATGACGTAGGAGAGCTTGAGATCGCCGAGGCCGTGTGGGGGTTCGAGGTTCCCTGGGGGAAGGGTCCCGTGTTCAACACGCGGGTGGAATCGGCGCTGTCGGGTTCGCCGATGTGGAGGGAGGCAGTGGCGGACGGGCGCTGCATCGTACCGGCGGCGGCGTTCTTCGAGCCGCACGCGTCGGAGATGGCGGTGAGCCCGCGGACAGGGCGGAAGGTGAAGCAATCCTACGAGTTCGCCGATCCCGACGGCGGGCCGCTGCTCCTTGCGGGGCTGCAGGGTGGGGGCCGGTGCTCGATCGTGACCTGCGAGCCCAACCGCTGGGTCGCCCCGATACACCCACGTATGCCCCTCGTGTTGAGGTTCGAGGAAGTCCCGGCGTGGCTCGGCGACGATTGGGCGGAACTCGCCGACCGCAGTACCGTCGAGCTCGCCATACGCCCCGAGCTCCCAAGCGCACCGCAGCCCAACCAGCTCTCCCTGTTCTGAGCCCTCAATTCCTCCCCGCGGGAAACTGATTTCCCGCGGGGAGGAGCTTGCTTGGACGACGCTCCAGCAATTCTCCCCGCGGGCAACCGATTTCCCGCGGGGAAGATTTTGTACAGGCGGCGCAGTTTGGGGCTCACTGCGAGATATGGTTTTCCACAGGTGTGGAAAAAGTTTTCCACATGGTGTGCGGATAGTTTTCCACATAGCTTGTGGTTGGTTTTCCACAGGGAGAGACAGGTCTGCCAGAGGAGCAATGGCTAAGAAAAGTTAGCCGAGGATTTTCCCCGCGGGAAATCGGTTTCCCGCGGGGAAGACTGTCTGGTCAGGTTTAGTCGCGCGTGAGCTTGCGATGGAGGCGATGGGGCTTGGCGGCCTCAGGGCCGAGGCGCTCGATGCGGTTCTCCTGGTACGCCTCGAAGTTGCCCTCGAACCAGAACCAGCGGCCCGGGTTCTCGTCGTCGCCCTCCCATGCCAGGATGTGCGTCGCCACGCGGTCGAGGAAGAAGCGGTCGTGGCTCGTGATGACCGCGCAGCCGCTGAACTCGTCGAGCGCCTCCTCGAGCGAGGCGAGCGTCTCGGTGTCGAGGTCGTTGGTGGGCTCGTCGAGCAGCAGCAGGTTGCCGCCCTGCTTCAGGGTCAGCGCCAGGTTCAGCCTGTTGCGCTCGCCGCCGGAGAGCACGCCGGCCGGTTTCTGCTGGTCAGACCCCTTGAACCCGTACGCGGCCACGTAGGCGCGCGACGGCACCTCGGTTCCCGCCACGTTCATGAAGTCGAGGCCGTCGGACACGACCTCCCACACGCTCTTCTCAGGGTCGATGCCCGCGCGGTTCTGGTCGACGTAGGAGAGCACGGCCGTCTCCCCGAGGTCGAGCGTGCCGCTGGTCGGCGCGTCCTCGCCGACGATCATGCGGAACAGCGTGGTCTTGCCCACGCCGTTCGGGCCGATGACGCCCACGATGCCGTTGCGCGGGAGCGAGAACGACAGGTCGTCGATCAGCACGCGCTCGCCGAACGCCTTGTGCAGATGGTCGGCCTCGAGCACCTTGTTGCCCAGGCGCGGCCCGGCGGGGATGTGGATCTCGGAGAAATCGACGTCCTTGCGCGAAGCGGCCTCGGCTGCCATCTGCTCGTATGCAGCCAGACGCGCCTTGCCCTTCGCCTGGCGAGCCTTCGCTCCGCTGCGCACCCACGCCAGCTCAGACTTCATCTTCTTGGCACGCTTCTTGTCCTGCGCCCCCTCGAGCTCCAGGCGCGCGGCCTTCGTCTCCAGGTACGTGGAGTAGTTGCCCTTGTAGGGGTACAGCGTGCCGCGGTCGACCTCGCAGATCCACTCGGCCACGTTGTCAAGGAAGTAGCGGTCGTGCGTGACGGCGAGCACGGCGCCGGGGTAGGTGGAAAGGAACTGCTCGAGCCACAGCACCGACTCGGCGTCGAGGTGGTTGGTCGGCTCGTCGAGGAGCAGCAGGTCGGGCGCCTCGAGCAGCAGGCGGCACAATGCCACGCGCCTGCGCTCGCCGCCCGAGAGCACGTTCACCGGCGCGTCGGGGTCGGGGCACTGCAGCGCGTCCATGGCCTGCGACAGCTGCGAGTCCAGGTCCCAGCCGTTCGCGGCGTCGATAGCGTCTTGCAGCTTGCCCATCTCGTCCATGAGCGCGTCGAAGTCGGCGTCGGGATCGCCCATTTCCGCCGAGATCTCGTTGAAGCGGTTCACCTTGGCGATGACGTCGGCGAACGCGGCCTCGACGTTCTCGCGCACGGTCTTGTCCTCCATGAGCGGCGGCTCCTGTTGCAGCAGCCCCACGGTGTAGCCGGGCGTCAGGCGCGCCTCGCCGTTGCTGACGTCCTCGAGGCCTGCCATGATCTTGAGCAGCGTGGACTTGCCCATGCCGTTGGGCCCCACGACGCCGATCTTCGCGCCGGGGTAGAACGCCAGCGTCACGTCGTCGAGGATGACCTTGTCGCCGTGCGCCTTGCGGGCCTTTTCCAATACGTAGATGAATTCCGCCATGAGAACCTCGTTTCGAGTCGATGTCGGTAAGGCGGGGCCGGGGCCTTACCGTGGCTTGAACATGGCCCCGGTGGCGATGAGCACGATCACCACCACGATGATGAGGATGATGAGCAGGACGATGATGACCGCCGGCCAGTTCTTCCGCGATTTCCTCAGGTACTCCCGGTGCTCGGCCACGAAGGCGTCCTTCGCGGCGCGCGGGATATCCGGGTCGTCGACGGTCATGCGGTAGGTTACCTCGTTGGCGGCCACAACGAATTGCTGCCAGCTGTCGGCAATAGAGGGCACGCTCGTGAACATCATGTCCATGCGCTGCTGGAAGTCCTCCACGTAGGCCTGCCGTTTGGCCGGGTCCTGGTTGGCAAGCGCCTCCTCGACCTGCTTCGTGGCCCGCGCGAAGTACTCCCTGTAGTTTGCCTGGCGAACTGCCGCCTTGCTGGCCATATCGCCTCCTTGCCCGCGATCGTTACGCTCCATTCCCATAGTAAAGCATTGGCCAGCCCGTTTCCACGGGCGGCCGATCGGCTTCCCCGCGGGAAATCGGTTGGGGGGGGGGGGGGGGGGGGGGGGGGGGAAAGGAATTGGCCGCTACGCGCCCTCGCCCCCTTGCTCGACTTCGGCGATCTCTTCTTGCGATGTCTCTTTCAGGGAGTACGTGTCGAACGCGGGTGTGGCCGGCAGCTGTATCTCGATGCGGTCGATCTTGTGCATCACGGCGCGCCCGCGGACCAGGGACAGGTCGAAGACGTGCCCTCCTAGCGTTCGGTCCTCCGACAGGAAGTGCACGTGCCAGCCGGGAGCGTTGATGCCGTCCATGAAATCCGGGTGGTAGACACACACGAGCGTGCCGTCCAGCTTCTCGAAGACGAACTCCCGCTGCGTTGTCGCGAGCATGTCCTTCAGGGTGATGTGATCTGCCCGGTACGCCGACTCCGAACGCGCGGACACGCTGTCGAAGGTGCCGCTCACCGTTACGACGTGCATGCTGTTAAGGGCGTACGCCTCGTCGATCCTGCAGGTGAGCTCGTGCTTGAGGGCGTCGATGCCGCGCGCCTCCTCCAGCTCGAACGCGGTGCCGCCTTCCACCGAGGCGGCGGAGGCGAACGGAACGCCGGTGTCCGGCGCAGGCCTTACGACGGTCCCGTCCTGGCGGGCGCGATAGCACACGCCGTCGAGCAGGATCATCTCGCCGTCCACGCCCTCGAAGGTTCCCAGCCCGACGTTGCCCTGGCTCTCCAGCTCCTGGACGGTGATCACGCCGCGCGTGTATCCCGCGACGAGGGCGTGCAGCGTCGATACCTGAAACATTTTGTTATCCATGATGCGCCCCTGTCTCCCGAAGCGGCTTCTGCGACGGTTTGCCCGTTCCGTACTATTTTACTTGCAGCGGCATATCGCGCATCCAGTTTGTTTCACGAAGGGGTGGCGCCCGGCGTTTCTCCTGCTTCCCCGCGGGAAATCAGTTTCCCGCGGGGAAGCATCTCGGGTATTCTGTTGTCATGGCCGTCGAACAGAACACCCAGCAAGCAGAGGAAGCCGAGGGCCCGTCGGGTAGGGATTCCATTTGGAGCTTGCCCTACGTCATCCTCATGGCGGTCAACTTCTTCCAGAGCATGGCCGCCTTCATGGCGAACACCACGCTCCCGGTCTATGCGGACCGGTTGGGCGCGACGACGTCGGTCGTGGGCGTCGTGGTCGGTTCGTTCGCGGTAACGGCGCTGCTCATCCGCCCGTTCGCGGGGCCGGCGTTCGACAGCTTCTCCCGCAAGAAGCTCCTCATCTGCGCGCAGGCCATCATCTGCACGTCGCTCGTCCTGTACGGCGTGGTCGACACGTTGCCGGCGCTCGTCGCTGTGCGGCTCTTCCACGGGATCGGCATCGGGTGCGGCGGCCCGCTCGCCATGTCGCTCGTGTCGGAGTTCCTCCCCGAGTCGCGGTTTGCCAGCGGCATCAGCATCTACACGCTCGCCCAGTCGTTCGCGCAGGTCATCGGCCCGGCAACGGGAATCTACCTCATGGAGGCCTTCGGGTTCTCGCCGGCGTACTTCCTGGCCGCGAGCTTCCTGCTCGTCGCCATGTGCGGCATCTTCACCCTGAGGGAGCCCGAGCGGGAGCTCCCACCCTACGAGCTCAAGCTCAACCGCATGTTCGCGCGCGAGGCGCTCGACAAGGGCTTCGTGCTCATGCTGTTCGCGATCTCGTTCTCATGCATGACGGCGTATCTCGTGCTGTACGCCTACGAGATGGGAGTCGAGGGCGTGGGCCTTTACTTCACCGTGTACGCGCTGTGCCTGCTCGGGACGCGGCCGCTGTTCGGCAAGCTGGCCGACCGCTACGGCTCCGAGCGCATGCTGCTCGTCGGCTCGGTGTGCTTCGCCGCGTCCTACGTGTCGCTCTCGGTCGCGGGGGACATGGCGGGCCTGCTCGTGGCCGCGGTGCTCGGCTCCGCGGGTTTCGGCTCGTGCGCTCCCCTCATCCAGACGCTCGCGCTGGGTTCCGTGCCGGCCAGTCGCCGCGGCGCCGCCAGCAACACGTCCTTCACGGGGCTGGACCTGGGCATGCTCATCGGGCCGGGCGTCGGCGGAGCCGTCGTCGAGCTCCTCATCCCCGCCACAGGGAGCCTCGAGGGCGCGTATTCCCTCATGTGGATCGTCATGCTCGTCCCCCTCGCCCTCGCGTTCGTCGTCATAGTCCGCTGGAACATCAAGCGCCGCTAGCGCGCCTCGAGTTTTCCCCGCGGGAAACTGATTTCCCCAGGGGAGCGCCTGTGGGTAACGTCCTCGGGGCAGCCGATCATCTTCCCCGCGGGAAACCGGTTGCCCGCGGGGAGCGAACGCAGAGCGAATGCAACGAGAAAAGTTAGCTGCGTCTTTTCCCCTGGGGAAATCGGTTACCCCAGGGGAAGGATTGTTTCGCAGGGATGAATTGTTCGCATTTTGCCGAGCGCTGAACCGCCTGGGCAATCGGCGGTTATACTGGTGGGCATGCATTTACGAGAAGGGAAGCGAATCATGCCAGTGAAAATCGGCCTCATCGGCACCGGCACCGTGGGTGGCGGCTGCATCGACATCATCCTGAAGCACCGCGACGACTTCAAGCGCCACTACGGCATCGACATCGAGCTCGCGCGCGTGTGCTCGCTCAGCCCTGCGGAAGCTGAGGCGCACGGCGTGGGCCACCTGTTCACGAGCGATTTCAACGACATCATCAACGACCCCGACATCGACCTGGTCATCGAGCTCATCGGCGGCACGGGCGTGGCGCACACGATCGTGTGCAACGCGCTGCGCGCCGGCAAGAACGTGGTCACGGCGAACAAGGCGCTCATGGCCACGGCGGGCGAGGAGATCTTCCAGCTCGCGGAGGAGGCAGGCGTCGAGATCGCCTTCGAGGCCAGCGTCGGCGGCGGCATCCCCATCATCGACCCGCTCAAGCACTCGCTCATCTCCAACGAGATCTCGTCGGTGCTCGGCATCGTCAACGGCACGACCAACTACATGCTCACGCGCATGAACGAGGACGGCATGCCCTACGACGACGTGCTCGCCGAGGCTCAGGCCAAGGGTTACGCTGAAGCCGACCCGACGGCGGACGTCGACGGCTTCGACGCCGCCGCCAAGATCGCCATCCTCGCATCCATCGCCTTCAACTCGCGCGTGGTCATGGACGACGTGAGCACCGAGGGCATCCGCGGCATCCAGCCGATCGACCTCAAGACCGCGCGCGACATGGGCTACGCCGTGAAGCTGCTGGCGATTGCGCACCGCCTGCCCGACGGCATCGACGTGCGCGTGCATCCCACGATGATCCCCCTAACGCACCAGCTTGCGCACGTGAACGGCGTCGACAACGCAATCTACGTGACGGGCGACGCCGTGGGCGAGACCATGTTCTTCGGCGCGGGCGCGGGCGCCGGCCCGGCCGCGAGCGCCGTCATGGGCGACGTGCTCGAGGTGTCGCGCCACATCGCGCTCGGCGTGCCGCCCATCGTCGGCTGCACGTGCACCGACGAGCTGCCGATCGTGCCCATGGGCAACCTCGAGACGCGCTACTACCTGCGCCTCGTGGTGCCCGACCGCGCCGGCGTGCTCGCCACTGCGGCCGAGGTGTTCGCGCGGTACGACGTGTCGCTGCGCTCGGTCGTGCAGAAGGGCACGCGCCAGCGCGACGCCGTGAACCTCATCTTCATCACGCACACCGCGCGCGAGGCGAACATCCGCTCCGCGCTCGCCGAGCTCGTCGCCATGGACGACCTGGTGCTGGCCGACCCGACGGTGATTAGGGTCGAAGACTAGTGGCCGGGTTCATATTCGACATGGATGGCTGTCTGCTCGACACCATCTGGCTTTGGCACGAGGCCGAGCAGCGCGTGCTCGACACCGTGGGCATCACGTTGACGAAGGAGCAGCGCGACGAGCTGAACGCGCTCACGCTGGATGAGGCCGCCACGTGGTTCCACGAGCGGTTCGGCATCATGGGCAGCGGGGAAGAGGTCGCGCGCGCGATCGTCGACTACATGCTCGAGTACTACCGCACGAAGGCCGACCCGAACCCGGGCGTGGTGGAGTTCGTGAACGCGGTGCACGCCGCGGGCGCGCCGATGTGCGTGCTGTCGTCGAGCCCCCAGGCGTTCCTGCAGGCGGGCCTCGGGCACGCCGGGATCAAGGGGCTTTTCGCCCCGGAACTCGTCATATCGGCCGAGGACCAGGGGTTGAAGAAGCGCAGCCCCTCGACGTTCGAGCACATGTGCGGCCTGCTGGGAACGGAGCCCGCCGACACGTGGCTGTTCGACGACAGCTGGTACGCGCTGGCCACCGCGCACGAGTGCGGCCTGAAGACGGTCGGCACCTTCAGCAGCGACGGATGCGGAACCCACGAGGAGCTCGCACGCTACTGCGATGTGGTGGTCGACGATTTCACCGAACTCGACCCGAATGACTTCCTGAAATAGGCGCAAGGCCGAATGCAGAAATCTTCCCCGCGGGAAACTGATTTCCCGCGGGGAAGTTGATTTTCGGACCGACTTCCCCTGGGGAAACCGATTTCCCACGGGGAAAACGATTGCGCAGGTAGCTTCCCCTGGGGAAATCAGTTTCCCGCGGGGAAAATGATTGAAAATGATTGGGCAGCTTATTCAGGCTTGCTGCAGGGCGCGGCCCTACTTCTCGTCGGTGCCGAGGATGCTGTTCACGATCGCGCTCACGATGCTGATCACGATGCTGCCCAGCAGGGCGGAGCCGAAACCGTCGATGGCGATTCCGCTTGCGAAGATGCCGTTTGCGGCCCAGGCTGCGAGCTCCAGCAGGAGCGCGTTCACCACCAGGTAGAAGATTCCCAGCGTAATGATGGTGATGGGCAGGCTGAGCGCCTGCAGGATCGGCTTCAAGCTCATGTTGATGAGCGCCAGCACGAGCGCCATGACCACGACGGCGATGGTGCTGTTGCTGCCGACCGCTGTGATTCCGGGCACGATCCATACGGCCACGCCCACGGCGATGGCGGTGACGATCCAGCTAATGAGAAACTTCATGACCACTCCTCTTCTTGTGCTCGCGTAACCGTACCACGATTCCGCGTCCCGATGCCAGATGGTTGAGCTGTCGTCATCGCCCGAGCCCCGCGCCAAAGGCGGGAAAAAGATGAAGAAGCGCGGCATTATCCCCGATGACGCAGCAATTCATCCAGCGGCTCTCTATAGTGTCGCCCATGGCAACGAAACACGACAGAGCATCCCGGGCCGCGCGCGGCGCCGCCAGCGCGGCTCCCGGCCGCGCCGACGCCCCCGCCTCCTGCGGGGTCGCGGGGGAATGCGGCGGATGCTCGCACGTGCAGGAACCCTACGTGGACCAGCTCGCCGCCAAGGACGCCCGCATGCGCGATCTGTTCTCCGCCTCGTTCCCCTCGGCGGACCTGCGCCCGATCATCGGTATGGACGACCCGTTCCACTACCGCAACAAGGTCACGTCCCCCTTCGCGCACGGAAAGCGCGGCCCGCGCGGAGGCCGCACCATCCTCACGGGAATGTATGCGCCCGGTTCGCACCGTATCGTCGAGACGCGCGGCTGCCTCGTGGAAAGCGAGCAGGGCCAGCAGGTCATAGCGGCGGTGAAGGCCATCATGCTCAAGCACGGCATCGCGCCCTACGACGAGGACCGCGGGACGGGCTTCCTGCGCCACGCGGTCGTGCGCGTGGGGCACGAGAGCGGGGAAGTGCTCGTGACGCTCGTGACGAACGGCGAGGCATTCCCGAGCTCCAAGCAGTTCTGCCGCGAGCTCGTGAAGCGCTGCCCCTTCGTCACGACGGTGGTCCAGAACGTGAACACGCGGCAGACCAACGTCATCCTGGGCGACCGCGAGCAGCGCCTCTACGGCCCCGGGTTCATACTCGACACGCTCTGCGGGTTGAGCTTCCGCATCTCGTCGAAGTCGTTCTACCAGGTGAACGCCGTGCAGACCGCTGTGCTCTACGAAACGGCCATCGGGCTCGCGCAGCTTGACGGCGCGCAGTCGGTCGTCGACGCGTACTGCGGCACGGGCACCATCGGGCTCGTGGCAGCCAAGCG
>CACWWI010000015.1 GCA_902764575.1 uncultured Coriobacteriaceae bacterium | reverse complement strand
CACGAAGCGCGATGACATAACAGCCGCGATCAGGACGATGTCAGCCAAGGTGGGCAGGCGCCTAAGGCGGAAGGGCCTCAAGGGCAGGACGCTCGCGCTCAAGGTGCGCTACGCTGACTTCAGCGTGAGAAGCACCCAGCGCCCACTCCCGTTCCCGAGCGACGACCAGAACGTATTCGACCCGCTCCTGGACGATATGCTGGAAGACCTGTGGCAACAAGGGGTGGCGTTACGCCTAGTGGGCGTAGCCGTAACCGGCTTCGACAACGAGGAGCAACCGGAACAGCTCTCGCTCTTCGATACGGATGAAGAGCAAGAAGAGCCCAAAAGGCAAACGAGGAACCTCGTGGAAGCAACCGACCGCGTGAAGGAGCGCTTCGGCGAAGGAGCCCTAAAATACGGCCGAGAACTCCGCCTATCCGGCAAAGACACCGGCACCACCTCCAAAAACCCCGCCGATTACAAGTAGTTTTCTTTAAACCGAACTACCTCGGCCTAGCAAAAGCGGCTCTACTTAGCCTGGTAGCGTGAGTAACGAGTTCAAGACAAAGAGTCTCCCTAAGAAGGAAAAGAAGCCCTGGCTGGCGGCCATGCGGGCGTAGCGAGGTCAAGCCAAAGGAGCTGAGAGACCCACTTTTCCCGCCCGCACTTGGCGGGAAAAGTTGGCTCGAAACGGCGCAAGCGCCTACGACGCGTCGAGCGTAGCCCGCATGGCCGCCAGCCAGGGCGGGCAAGCAAGGTTGGATTCAGAAGAGAGAGATGTTTAGCGCTCGCTGGCCATGAAGAACAGGGCGAGGCATCCGGGGCCGGTGTGGGCGCCGATGACCGGGTCGAGGTAGTTCCACCTGATGTCCGTGCACCCGAAGCGCTTGCGGATTTCCTCGACGAGGAACATGAGGTCGTCCTCGCAATCGGCGTGCGAGATGAACACCGTCTGGTCGGCAACGGGGGCGGTTGCCGACTCTTCCATGTGGTCGACCATCCGCATGAGCGACTTCTTGCGGCCGCGGACCTTCTCCATAGGGATGAGCTTGCCCTCGTCGTCCATGTGCATGACGGGCTTGATGTTGAGCAGCGAGCCAGCCCAAGCGCTCGTGCGCGAAACGCGCCCGCCGCGGAACAGGTACTTCAGGTCCTCGACCGTGAACCAGTGCGCCAGGTGGAAGCGGTTGTCCTTCACCCACTGGGCCGTCTCCTCGATCGATAGGCCCTTGGCGGCTTTCTGAGCTGCCAGGTACACGAGCAGGCCCTCGCCCATGGCGGCCGCGAACGTGTCGACATAGAGTATCTTGCGGTCGGGATAGTCGGCCTTCAGGGAGTCGAGGATATTGGCCATGGCCTCGTACGTTCCCGAAAGGCCACTCGAGAAGCCGATGTAGAGCACGTCCCGGCCCTGGTCGAGCAGGCTACGGAACTTCTCCAAGGATTTGTCGGGGTAGGGAAGTGAGGTCGTGAACACCTTGCCATCGCGCATCATGTCGTAGAACCGCTGGAGATCGCTCTTCTCGCCCTCGGTGAAGCTCTGGTACTCCTCCCCGTCGCTCATAAAGCGGAGCGGCAGGATGTGGATACCGAACTCCTCGATCATGGCGTCGGTTAGGTTGCTACTGGAATCTGTGACGATCTCGAACTGCAAGGCGTCCTCCTTTAGTGCATATTTACAACCCTGCTATTGTACACAATCCCCGTTCGCTTATACTAACTAAGTTTTGCGATTCAACCTGAAAGAGGGCACAGTGGGCAACACTTACAAAGATACGATGAACCTGCCGAACACCGATTTCGCGATGCGCGGCAACCTCCCCGAGAACGAGCCGAAGCGCTTGGCGAAGTGGGAGGAGGAGCAGATCTACTGGCGCGTGCTGGAGAAGAACAAGGACGGCGAGCCGTTCATCCTGCACGACGGGCCCCCGTACGCGAACGGCCCCATCCACATCGGCCACGCGTTCAACAAGATCCTCAAGGACTTCGTCAACAAATCGCACGCCCAGCGGGGCTTCTACACGCCCTACATCCCCGGCTGGGACTGCCATGGCCAGCCGATCGAGCATATGATCGAGGAGAACCTGGGAACCGAGAAGTTCCGCGAGACGCCGCAGCCCGAGGTGCGCAGGCTCTGCCGCGATTGGGCCGAGAAGTACGTGGGCGTTCAGCGCGAGGGCTTCAAGCGCCTGGGTGTGAACGCCGACTGGGAGCATCCCTACCTCACGTACATCCCCAACTACGAGGCGGGCAACGTCGAGGTGTTCAAGCAGATGTACCTCGACGGCGCCATCTACCGTGGCCGCAAGCCCATCCACTGGTGCGCGCACTGCCACACGGCGCTCGCCGAGGCCGAGATCGAGTACGGCAACGAGACTTCTCCCGCGATCTTCGTGCGCTTCGAGATGACCACCGTGCCCGAGGGCCTGGAGGCCTGGGAGGGCAAGCTCGACGTCGCCATCTGGACGACGACGCCGTGGACGCTGCCGGCCGACGACGCGGTGATCCTGCACCCGACGGAGTTCTACGTGGCCGTCGAGCACGACGGGCGGGCCTACATCATGGCCGAGGCGCTGGTGGAGAAGCTGGTCGAGAAGTTCGGCTGGGACGACGCGAAGGTCGTCGAGGGATTCAAGGCCACGGGCACCGAGCTGCAGGGCAACAAGTACAAGCAGCCCATCTTCGCCGACCAGGGCGAGGAGGGCGTGTTCATCTACGCCGATTACGTCACGATGGAAGACGGCACGGGCATCGTCCACACGGCCCCCGGCCATGGTGTTGAGGACTACCTGGCAGGCATGAAGTTCGGCGTGCCCGTCGTCATGCCCGTCGACGACGACGGACGCTTCTACGTGGGCGACACGATGGGATTCGGCGGACCGTTCAGCGGCATGGAGGTGAACGAGGCCAACCCCGTCATCATCGAGTGGCTGCGCGAGCGCGGCACGCTCATCCTGCACGAGGACATGGACCACAGCTACCCGCACTGCTGGCGCTGCCACGAGCCGGTGATCTTCCGCGCCACAAGCCAGTGGTTCGTGAGCATGGACGACACGGGCCTGCGCGAGAAGGCGTCGAAGGCCATCGTGGGCGATGTGGAGTGGATTCCCGCCTGGGCGTCCAACCGCATCGGGGCCATGGTCGCCGAGCGCCCCGACTGGTGCATCTCGCGCCAACGCTCCTGGGGCGTGCCCATTCCCGTGTTCACCTGCGAGAAGTGCGGCGAGACGGTTGCCACCGAGGCCACGTTCGACGCCGTCATCGACCTGTTCTACCGCGAGGGCGCCGACGCGTGGTTCACGAAGAGCCCCGCTGATTACCTGCCGGCAGACACCTGCTGCCCGACGTGCGGCGCGGGCGTTGCCGACCTCGCTCCCGAGAAGGACATCCTCGACGTGTGGTGGGAGTCGGGCGTGTCGCACACGAGCGTGTGCAGGCACCGCGAGTCCGAGGGGCTGCGCTTCCCGGCCGACATGTACCTGGAGGGCTCCGACCAGCATCGCGGCTGGTTCCAGTCGTCGCTGCTCACGAGCGTGGGCGCTTACGGCGTGCCGCCCTACAAGTCGGTCATGCACTGCGGCTTCACGGTTGACGAGAACGGCGAGAAGATGTCGAAGTCCAAGGGCAACGGCGTCGACCCCGCCGACGTCATGGGCAAGTTCGGCGCCGACGTGCTTCGCCTTTGGGTGTCGTCGGTCGACTACTCGCAGGACGTCTCGATTTCCGACAACATCCTGAAGCAGGTGTCCGACGCGTACCGCAAGTTCCGCAACAGCCTGCGTTTCGTGCTGGGCAACCTCGACGATTTCAGCAACGACATGTGCGTTGCGTCGTGGGACGAGCTCGAGCCCGTCGACAAGTACATGATGGCCAAGACGTACGCGCTGCTCAAGTCGGTCGAGGACTCCTATGCGCACTACAAGTTCAACACGGTGTACCGCGAGTGCTACGACTTCGTGAACGAGCTCTCGAGCGTGTACCTCGACGTGACGAAGGACCGCCTGTACTCTGAGGCACCCGATTCGCCGCGTCGCCGCGCCGCCCAGTCAGTGCTCATGAACATCCTCGAGGTGCTCGTGCGCGTGCTCGCGCCCATCCTGTCGTTCACCTGCGACGAGGTGTGGGAACACTTCCCGCCGAAGATCCGCTGCGGCGAGGGCCGTCCTTCGAGCGTGCAGCTGGCCGGATGGCCCGCCCGCGAGGATTTCATGCCCGCGCTTCCCGACGATGACGGCGCTGCCGATCTGGCGCGCTTCGAGACGGCGATGGAGGTCCGCGACGTGGTGACGAAGGCACTCGAGGAATCGCGCGCCGCGAAGTTCATCAACAAGAGCCAGGAAGCGGCCGTGAGGATTTCCGCTCCCGCCGACGTGCTCGCCACGGTGGAGGCGCTCGGCGCGGAGGTGTTCGAGGAGCTGCTCATCGTCTCGGGCGTCGAGTTCGCCGAAGGAGCCGAGGTGGCGGCCGAGGTGCTGAAGGCCGAAGGCGAGAAATGCCCGCGGTGCTGGAATTACCGCGAGCTCGGCGGCAACGCCGCTCATCCCGCTGTATGCGGGCGCTGTGGCGATGCCCTCGACGCGATAGGCTTCGCTGAGGCCGAGTAGGGCGCGCGTGGGAGCCGCTGAGAAGAACGTACGCGGAATGGGGACGGCCGCCAAGGCGGCTGTCTTCTTCACGGTGCTGGTCGCATGGGTGCTGCTCGACCAGTTTACGAAGAGCCTCTTTTCCGGGATGCAACCTGCGGGCGTGTTGGCTGGCCCGTTTGCCGGGCTCATCGATATCAGGCTCGTGCACAACACGGGAGGCGCCTGGGGCATATTCTCCGACTCGACGTTCGGGCTCGGCGTGTTCTCGGTTGTCGTGTGCGTGGTCATAGCTGGCTTTTTCTTCGCCACGATCAAGCAAACGAGCGGGTTGCAGACGTTCGCCTTCGCGCTTATCGTCGCGGGCGGCATCGGCAATGCGATCGACCGGTTCGTGCAGGGCTACGTTACCGATTTCATCGAGTTCAGCTTCATCGACTTTCCTGTGTTCAACGTTGCCGACATAGGCGTGACGTGCGGTTTTGCCCTATTGATAATCGGCCTGCTGGTTTCGTGGCGCAAAGACGGCGCGGAGGGCGAATAGCAATGGCCGCGTCACGGTGCTACGTCGCCTCGGCGGAGGACGCTGGTACGAGGCTCGACGCGCTCATGGGCGAGCGGGGCATGTACGCGAGCAGGTCGGCGGCTGCCAAGGCGATCGAGGCGGGCCGCGTGCTCGTCGATGGGCAACCGGCATCGAAGAAGCAGTCCGTGCGCCCCGGCCAGGCAATCGTCTATGAAGTTGACGAGGAAACGGTCGACACGCCGCTGAGGGGAGAGCCCATCCCGCTCGACATCCGCTACGAGGACGACCACCTCATCGTGCTCTCGAAGCAGGCGGGGCTCGTGTGCCACCCGTCTGACGACCATCGTGACGGCACGCTCGTCAATGCGCTCATTTATCGCTACGGGGCAAATGGCCTTTGCGACGTGCAGGGCGAGAAGGACCGCTTGGGCATCGTGCACCGGCTCGACATGGACACGACGGGGCTCATGATGGCCGCGAAGACGAACGTGGCGGGAGAAGCGCTCATGGCCGCCATCCAGGACCACGTCATCGACCGGCGCTACCTGGCGCTCGTGCACGGCGTCATCTCGATTGAGCGCGGCATGGTGGATGCGCCCATAGCGCGCCATGCAACCGAGCGCACGCGCATGGCAATCCGCGACTGCGAGAGCGCCCGCGAGGCCATAACCACGTTCGAGGTGCTGAGGCGCTTCGAGCCCGGCCCGCGCGACAACGGGTACTCGCTCATAGACTGCAAGCTCTTCACCGGCCGCACGCACCAGATCCGCGTGCACATGGAATACGCGAAGCACCCGCTCGTGGGCGACCCTCTCTACACGGCCAACCGGCCAAAGGCCGAAACGGCGAACAGGGGCCTCAAGCGGCAGTTCCTCCATTCCTTCAAGCTCAGCCTCGACCATCCCATCACAGGCGAGCACATGGAGTTCGAAGACGACCTGCCCGACGACCTGCAGGACGTGCTCGATTCCCTCGAAGACCGGGAGATGTGATCGGCGCGCTAGAGTTCGAGTGCTGCGTCGAGGATGCGGTGCGCGAGCTCTGATTTCGGCATCGTCTCGAACCGCTGCACGCCAGCTGCGGTGACGATGCTGGCGGCATTGTCGTCGGCCCCGAACGCGAGGCCTTCCGTCGCGAGGTTGGCGACCACCATGTCGGCGTTCTTAGCCGCCATCTTCTTCGATGCGTTCTCCTCGACGTTCTCGGTCTCGGCTGCGAAGCCGACCACGATCTGCCCCGCGTGCTTCCTCGCGCCCATGGTGGCGAGGATGTCGGGGTTCTTCACGAGCTCGATCGTTGCGAGCGCTGAATCGTCTGCGCCCTTCTTGAGCTTGCGGTCGCTCGGGTTGGCGGGGCGGTAATCGCTCACCGCAGCGGTGAAGATCGCGATGTCGGAAGCGTCGAACCGCTCGCCGACGGCCGCGAGCATGTCGCATGCCGTGCGCACGCGCACTACTTCGACGCCCTCGGGATCGGAAAGGCTCACGGGGCCAGAGACCACCACGACGTCCGCTCCGCGGTCAGCTGCGGCCTCGGCGAGCGCGAACCCCATCTTGCCCGAAGACGGGTTCGAGATGTAGCGCACGGGATCGATGGGCTCGACGGTCGGGCCCGCCGTGATGAGCACACGTTTACCCACGAGATCGCGCTTGACGTTAAGGACTTCCAGTGTGGCCTGCACGATTACGTCTGGGTCGGCGAGCCTTCCCTTGCCGACGTCGCCGCAGGCGAGGTAGCCCGAATCTGCGTCGATGAAACGAACGCCGCGGCTCTTGAGCGTATCCATGTTCTGCTGGGTGGCAACGTGCTCGTACATGTTGACGTTCATGGCGGGCGCGATCACGAGAGGGGCCTCGGTGGCGAGCGCGGTCGTCGTCAGGAGGTCATCGGCGATGCCGTTAGCTAGCTTAGCGATGACGTTTGCCGTGCAGGGCGCGATGAGGAACACGTCCGCTTCCTTCGAGAGCGAGATGTGGTGTATGGGATCGCCCGGCTTGTCGTCGAACAAGCCCACGGCGACCGGCTCGCGCGTCAGCGAGCGGAACATAAGCGGGTTGATGAAATGGGTGGCCGATTCGGTCATGACGACCTTACAGCGAACGCCCGCCTTCTGGAGCCCGCGGACGATCTCGCATGTCTTGTAGATGGCAACGCATCCGGTTACGCCAATGAGGACCGTCTTCTTCATGTTCGCACCTGCCTCTGTTTTTGGACTGGCGCAAGCTTACCACTTTGTGGGGAGGGGACCGGGCAGGTGGGGGGACCTGCCCGGTGTATGACGGATGAGCGGTGTGCGGAATGGAACGGGTCGTGCAGTATTCGGTCTGCGTTTGGTGCCGCTTCCGTCTGTCAATGTTATACATGGATACCCTGAAAACAACCTGAAGGGGCGGGCTGCAGTGCAGGGTTTGGTTTCGAGGGGAAATAAAACTAAGGTCCCTAGGTATTGAGAGTTGCAATAGCGATACAATACGTACAATGCTATAAGCTGTCTGGTTCGATTTGACGGGAGCGAGTATGCCTGAGAACGACGCAACTGGCCCATCAGAGAGTGTTCCAGTACCTGATATGTGGGGCGTAGAAGCTCATGGGGAATCTGCGGGCGGGCCGCCAGCAGGCGGACCCCCATCGGGCATGCCGCCAGCGGGTGGCCCTCCGACGGGCGGCATGCCCGGGCAGGGACGCCCTGCCGGCGGTCCGCCTAAAGGGTCGAAGGGCGAGCCTCCAGCGATCGACGCGACGACGGGCGCGCACAATGTTTCGGGGTTCGTGATGAACTTCGCGCTCGCCCTGCAAGGCGGGCTCACCGAAGAGGTTGCGCTCTGGTACCTCGACATCCGAAACTTCCGCTCGATTAACCCAAATTTCGGGTTCCTCATCGGCAACATGGCGCTGAAGGCGCTCGTCCGCAACCTTCGAATCTATATCACGGGTGACCTGCCCATTGGCCGCCTGGGCGCCGACCGTTTCATATTCTTGTCAGCGCACATGGATTACGAAGAGGCGGTTGCCAAGTTCGACGAGATGGTCAAGGCCGTCAACGCGGAAACGCTCGACATGGGGATTGCACAGCCGCTCGATTTCACGGCGGGCATATACTACCTGCGTCCCGAAGATATCATGAAACGCAATTTCAGCCGTTGCATGGATTACGTCTCGATTGCCCACAGGAACGCGAAGAAGGTCCCGAAGAGCGCGCTCGTGCTGTTCACCGAAGAGGACCTCGAGAACGACCGGAGGCGCATCCTCATCGAGCAGACGATCGACGCGGCGCTCATGGAAGGGCAGATCGAGGTGTGGTACCAGCCCCAGATCGACTACACGTACGGAAACGTTGTCGGCGCCGAGGCGCTTGCCCGCTGGAAGCACCCCGAGCTCGGTTGGATTAGCCCCTTGGAGTTCATCCCCGTGTTAGAGAAGTGCGGGAGGGTGCACGACCTTGACTTGTTCGTGTGGGAGGAAGCCTGTCGAAGCGCCGGGAAGTGGCATACAGTCTCTGATGGCAACCCCGTTCCTATCTCGGTAAACGTATCGCGTGCCGAGATGTTCGAAGAAGGGCTCATGGAGCATTTCCTCGAGCTGCGCGAGCGGTACGGTTTGCCTGCGGGCAGCCTTCGCATCGAGATTACCGAAAGCGCGTTCGTCGAAGAGGCGGACCGCCTGTACGGCATCATCGATGAGATGCGAAAGAACCAGATGCTCGTTGAGATGGACGACTTCGGTAGTGGGCTCTCGTCGCTGAACATGCTCAAGGACGTGCCCGTCGACGTTGTGAAACTCGATATGGGCTTCATGCGCAATGCTATGAACGAGGAGCGCGGCGGCGTGGTGCTCGGCTCGGTCATACGCATGCTCCAGGGCCTCGACACGCCCATCATCGCCGAAGGGGTCGAGACGCTCGAGCAGGCCGAGATACTCAAGAACATGGGCTGCCATCTCATGCAGGGCTTCCATTTCAGCAAGCCCATGCCAATAGACGACTTCGAGGACTTCCTTTCGGCCAATAGCACGGAGGAACAGTCTGGCCGTACGAGCCGAACGCATTCGAAGCTCGAGGACTTGATGAGCTTCGACGCCACCTCATCGTTCCTGTTCAACAATGCCGTCGGCGGAATGATTCTGTTCCTCACCGAGGGCGGTATGTCCGAGAGCATTCTCGTGAACGACCAGTTCTATGAGGAGTGCGGGCTCGACAGGCGTGCGTTCGGCGACAGGAAGGTCGATCCCGTGATGGAGATCGACGAGGAATCGCGCGCGACGATGTGGCGCGCGGCGGCGGAAGCCCGCGAGAACGGGAGCGCTCGCTGCACGGCGAAGGTCGGCATCACCGGGCGCTGGATAGACTGCGTGATGCGCTACGTGGGCGAGAGCGCACGAGGAAACGTGTTCTCGATGAGCGTTCTGCAATCCGGAACGACCGATGAGCGTGATAGCACGCTTACCCAGGTGACGCAAGACAGTGAATGGGATCTGAGCCTTCTGAGCGCCATCATCCCCAACGGGTTCGTGAAATGCGCTATTGATGACAAACTCACTATCGACTACGTAAGTCCGAGCATCGTACGCTCGATGGACATGACTCATGACGAGTTCATGCGGAAGCACCATAACTCGCTCGCGAACATGGTGGCGGCAGATCAGCGCGCAAGCATCATTGACGCCGCGTTTGACTCCGCGTACACAGGGGAATTGATCGACCGTGACATACTGCTCGAAAACGGGTCGAACAGCGCCGCAAAAGTCAAGCTGCTCGCACGTGCGAAGGTTGACGAAACGGGCAGAAAATGGCTTTATTGCCTAATTCTGAACATGGGCTACATCGAGGACCTCGAGCGCAACGGCGATGAGATTTTGCGCGACCGCACCTACCCGTTCGAGTACGACATCGATTCGGATAGGTTGAGGGTGTCCCTTCCCCTGAGCGACGGGACGACGCGGGGGATGGTGATCGAGCACCTCACGGAGAACTTCGAAGAGGGCACGGGCTTCATTACGCAGTCGAGCGCTGCCAAGATCGCCGCGACTATCCGAGATTTGCGCAACCACCCCATGTCGGGATTCACCGACATAAAGTGCAACATCTTCAGGGGCGAGACGATGCGCTGGTACCACGTGAACTACGAATGCGAAGCAGACGACGAGGGGCATGCCACCGTCATCCACGGGTACGCGCAAGACGCGAACGACCAAATGGGCTCCGCAAAATGGTGGCGCGAACAGGCAGAGATCGACTACCTCACCGGACTGCTTAACCGCAATGCCGTGGAGCAGGAGATCAACATGGCCATTCGCGTCGAAGGCTGCGGCATGATGTTCATGATCGACCTCGACGGGTTCAAGCGCGTGAACGACGAGTTCGGACACCTCTCGGGCGATGCGCTCCTGCGCGATGTGGCCGAGTGCCTCGACTCGCACTTCCGCGACTCCGACATCCTCGGGCGCTACGGTGGCGACGAGTTCGTGGCGTTCATGCCCGCCAAGCCCGAAAAGGCGCACGAGTTGGCAGAGAAGCGCGCAAGCGACATCATCGACGGCATCTCGAAGATCGAGGTTCCCGACGGAACATTCGCAGGCTGCAGCATCGGCGTGGCGGTGTCGGCGAACCGCGATGCAACGTTCTACGACCTGCTCGAAGTTGCCGACCAGGCCATGTACGAGAGCAAGCTCCGCGGCAAAGGCGTCTACACCATAAAAGACATGTAGGGGCGCTCACCGAACGTCCGCCGCGAAGATGTATGCGCTAATGAGTCAAAGGCCCCAGGGGCCTTTGACTCATTGGATCTTTACTTCTTGAAGATACCCATGAGGCCTCGGGCGGCGGCGGTTCCCAGGGAACGGCTTGCGGAGGTGAGCGCGGCGTCGATGAACTTGGACTTTGCCCTGCGATCGGCCTCTTCTTTCTTGAGGCGCTCCTTCTCTTCCTGCTCCGCCTTGCGCGCTGCCTCGCGGGCTTCGCGCTCTGCCTGGCGCTCCGCGGCGATGCGCTGCCGCTCGGCTTCCTTCTCCTCGGCGATGCGCGCCCTTTCGGCGGCCTTCTCTTCCGCGATGCGCTGCCGTTCGGCTTCCTTCTCCTCAGCGATGCGCTGGCGCTCAGCAGCCTTCTCCTCGGCTATGCGCTGCTTTTCAGCCTCTTTCTCCTCGGCGATGCGCTGCTTCTCGGCTTCCTTCTCCTCGGCTGCGCGCTGCTTCGCCTCCTCGTCGGCGATCCGCTGAGCTTCGGCGGCCTCCTGAGCGGCGAGGACGCTCGCGTTGAGGATCTCGTAGGCGCTCTCGCGGTCGATTGCCACGCCGTACTTGGACTGCAGCGAGTCGTTCTGAACGATGTAGGACTTCGCATCCTCGGGAGCGGCGTCCATGGAGCAGGTGGGGGCAAGCACCATCGCGCGCTCGACGACGCCCGGGGTGCCGTCTTCCTGCAGGAAGCTGATGAGGGCCTCGCCCGTGCCGAGCTCGGTTATAGCCTGGGCCGTGTCGAACGCGGGGTTGGTGCGGAAGCTCTCCGCAGCGGCCTTGATGGCCTTCTGCTCAGCGGGCGTGTAGGCGCGCAGCGCGTGCTGCACCTTGTTCGAGAGCTGCGCGAGCACGGGGTCGGGGATGTCGGATGGGCTCTGAGTGATGAAGTACACGCCGACGCCCTTGGAGCGGACGAGCTTGACGATCTGCTCGATCTTCTCCATGAGGGCGCGCGGGGCGTTGTCGAAGAGAAGGTGCGCCTCGTCGAAGAAGAAGCACATCTTCGGCTTGTCGAGGTCGCCCACTTCGGGAAGCATCTCGTAGAGCTCGGAGAGCATCCAGAGCATGAACGTGGAGTAGAGCAGGGGGGACTGCACGAGGCGCACGCAGTCGAGCACGTTGATGTAGCCCTTCCCCTCGCTGTCAAGCTGCAGCCAGTCGTTGATGTCGAGGGCGGGCTCGCCGAAGAAGATGTCGCCGCCCGCATCGGCCAGCTGGAGCAGGGAGCGCTGGATGGCGCCGATCGACTGGCTGGCGATCTGCCCGTACGAGAGCGTGTATTCCTTAGCATGCTCGCCAACGAAGTTGACCATCGTGCGCAGGTCCTTGAGGTCGAGCAGGAGCAGCCCCTCGTCGTCGGCAATGTGGAAGACGATGTTGAGCACGCCTTCCTGCACGTCGGTGAGCCCGAGCAGGCGCGCGAGCAGGATCGGGCCCATCTCGGAGATGGTCGTGCGCACGGGCAGCCCGCCTTCTCCGTACACGTCCCAGAAGCGCGTGGGGCACCCGTGGAAGTCATAGTTGTAGATGCCGAGGTTGGCAAGGCGATCGACGAGCTTCTCGGTTGCCTCGCCCGCGACGGCGACGCCCGAAACGTCGCCCTTGATGTCGGCGAGGAACACCGGTATGCCGGCGTCGCTCATCGACTGCGCTATTGTCTTGAGGGTTACCGTCTTGCCCGTGCCCGTGGCGCCGGCGATGAGGCCGTGCCTGTTGGCCATCTTGGGAAGCAGGTAAACGGGGAATTCACCGCGAGCGATCTGAAGCTTATCATCTACGTACATGTAGCACTCCTTCGATCGGATATACAACTGATGGTATTGTAGCCCACGATTAGACCGAATGGGAAGCTAACCGTTCGGTTTGCCGCGTTATCGTCGAGCGGTTCCGTTCCGAAGCTGCAATCTGCGGCTGTCAAAAAAATGTGGTTGTGAAATCCATACCTTGCAAATGGCTATGCGTAACAGTATTATGTTCTCCGCTTTCGGGTGGTGGCGCAGTTTGGTAGCGCACTTGACTGGGGGTCAAGGGGTCGCAGGTTCAAATCCTGTCCACCCGACCAGAAAGTTTCGGGCCAGCGCACGGGCGTTGGCCCGTTTGCTATTCGCTTATAATGTGCTCGTACGTACTATCGGGGGAAAGTAACGCACATGCCGCTGATATCCGTCGTGGTCCCATGCTACAACGAAGCGGAGAGCCTGCCCGTGTTCGTGGAGGCTTGCCGCGGGGTGTTCGACGATATGGTCGAGCGGTTCGGCACGTCCTTCGAGATGGTGCTCGTGGACGACGGGTCCACCGACGACACGGTGGAGCGCTTCAAGGAGGCCGAGCAGGTGCTCCAGGGCCACGAGGTGCGCTGGCTTTCGTTCTCGCGCAACTTCGGCAAGGAATCGGCCCTGCTCGCGGGGCTGGAGCATGCGAGGGGCGATTACGTGGCCACGATGGACGCCGACATGCAGGACCCTCCCTCGCTGTTGCCGGCCATGTACGAGAAGATGCTCGAGACCGGCTGCGACAACGTTGCGACGAGGCGCGCGACGCGCGAGGGCGAGCCCGCGGTGCGTTCGTTTTTCGCCCGGTGCTTCTACCGCCTGATCAACGGCATCTCAACCACGGAGTTCGTGTCGGGCGAGCGCGACTACAGGCTCATGACGCGCCAGATGGTGAACGCCGTCATATCGCTCGGCGAGTCGAATCGCTTCTCGAAGGGCATCTTCAGCTGGGTGGGCTTCAAGACCGAGTGGATTTCGTATGACAACGTCGAGCGCGCGGCGGGGGACACCAAGTGGAGCTTCTTCAGCCTGGCTCGCTACGCCATCGACGGCATCACGGCGTTCTCGACGTCGCCCTTGCAGATTGCGTCGGTCTCGAGCCTTCTGCTGTTCCTATTGTTCCTCGTGCTCATAGTAATCATCATTGTCAGGCGGCTCGTGTTTGGCGACCCCGTTGCGGGCTGGGCGTCCACCGCCTGCATCATCTTGTTCGTGGGCGCCATCCAGCTGTTCTGCCTCGGCGTGATCGGGCAGTACCTCGCCAAGACCTACCTAGAGACCAAGTCGCGTCCGAGCTACATCGTCAAGGAGACCAACTTTGGCTGATCATGCGTCCCGGGCCCCCAAGAGCGGTTTCAACATGCCGGGTGCGGCCTACGACAGGCGGCTCACCATAGCGCATGTTGCCGTTATCGTCGTCGGGGCGGCCATCCTCCTCGCCAACGCCTTCCAGACGAGCGTGTGGTACGACGAAACGTATTCGGTCGCAATCGCCTGGCACCCGTTCGACGAGATCTGGCGCATTGGCGGGGCCGACGTGCACCCGGTGCTCTACTACCTGGCGCTGCACGTGATCTACCTGATATTCGGATCGAACATCATCGCTTACCGCATATTCTCGGTCATAGGATCGATCGTGCTCTCGCTGTTGGGGCTGACGCACGTCCGCCGAGACGCGGGCCAGAAGACGGCGATCGTCTACTCGCTGTTCGCGTACTTCCTTCCCTGGAGCGTGCGCATAGCGTTCCAAGTGCGCATGTACTCCTGGCTCGCCGTGGCGCTCATGCTCGTGGCGATCTACGCCTGGAGGATCGTGAAGTCGGCGAAGGAATCGGCCGGCAAGGGCAGAGCGCCAATCCGGGCTCATTGGTGGATCGTCATGTTCGTCTGCAGCCTGGCGTGCGCCTACCTGCATTACTACGGGGCCGTGGCCGCGTTCGTCACGCAGGCAGTCGTTATCGTGTCGCTCGTGAAATACCGCGCTGGCGGGCGGGCCATCGCCATCTGGGCTGCGTGCGCCGTGGTCGCCGTGGTCTGCTACCTGCCCTGGCTCAGGGTGGCGGCGGCGCAAGCCTCGGTGGTGTCGAACGGCGACTACTGGATCAAGTTCGCATACTCCGGGACCACCGCAGAGCTCATCATGTTCCCGTTCAACGCCCCCGAGCTCGAGCACGTCACCATGAGGGTGTTCATGGCCGCCGCTCTCGTGATCACGCTCACGACGGTCACGACAGGCCTCTGCATCGCATCGGTGTACAGCTACGGCAAGGCCCGCGGGGCGGAAGGGCCTCGTGAGGACGCGAAGGGGAAGAGAGGCCTGCTGCTGAGGTCTCCCGCGACGTTCGCGCTCACAATAGCCGGCCTCACGACGTTCGTCGCCATGCTCGTGTCGATGTTGCTCGGCAACGCCTTCCTGTACTATCGCTACCTCACCGTGTTCATCGGGCCGTTGGCCATGGCCATGGCATACGTGTTCACGCGCACTGCGGACAAGCGGGTGGGCTATGTGACCACAGCGCTGTGCCTGGCGTGCGGCGGCGTTGCATACTTCGGGGCGTTCGAGAGCTCGCACTCCCAGGACAACGCCATCGCGCTGCAGAAGTACGAGGACATGTGCGAGCAGGCCAGGGAGCTCAACGGGGGCAAGGAGCCGCTCGTTATCGGCGACGACGTGTACGCGAACGCCATTCCCGCCGTGAGCAACGTCGGGTGCGATATCGTGTATATACCTGAATGGGAGAACTCGGCCTACGAGGCATACGAGCCGCGGTTCATCCGCGGGAAGACGTACGAGGACGTGCTGGGGGGATACAAGGGCGCCCTGCTCCTGCTGTGCAACGAGGAAACCGCAGAGAAGGTTGCAAGCGAGTTCGGTGGCACGTTGCTCACGCACGACTACGCGTTCCACGAGTACTCAGGGCGCTTCTTCGAGTACTCCATCCTGATGTTCGAATAAATATCGTGGCACCGTTCGCCGGAGGTGAACGGGTGTGCGGTACCGTGCAAGGGGCAGGCGGCAGGTGCTTCGCCGATTACCGATGCCACCTGCGCGCCGTTTTCCCGATTTGCGCTGTTCGCGTCGATTTGCCTAAAATTAGGTCACCAGTGAAGACGATGGTAAGGGGAGATCGACGTGCATCTCATAATCTTCTTGATACTGTTTCCCTTGGTGATAGCGGGGTTGTTGCTCGTGGCTCGGGGAGATGTGGCGCGCAATGCGATCGTGGCGATTTCCGCCGCGGTCATTGCCGTGGTTTCGATCGTGCTCGCTGTCCAGTTCGCGGGAACGGGATGGAAGGGGTTCGAGTTCTCCTCGGTGATAGTCGATTACGTGGGGATGGCGATAAGCATCGCGCTCGCCGCCGTGGTCATCGTGTTCGGCTTGAAGTACCACAACTCGCTCGCGATCATCCTCGCGGGCGTCCAGGTAGCCGGCTCGGTGGTGTTCGAGATCGGCTTCGCGCACTCGACCCCCGTCTCGACGGGCCTCTACATCGACACGCTCTCCATCGTCATGGCGCTCATCATCGGCGTCATAGGCAGCGGCATCTGCGTATATGCGCTCGGATACATGATGGATTTCCAAAAGCACGAGCCCGAAGGCGCGGCAGACCGCCGTCCGACCTTCTTCGCGCTCATGTTCCTGTTCCTGTCTGCGATGTACGTCATCGTGTTCTCGAACAACATGGTGTGGATGTTCACGGGATGGGAGATCACGACCGTCTGCTCGTTCCTGCTCATCGCCTATACGCGAACTTCTGAGGCCATCGCCAACGCGTTCCGCCAGATCATCATGAACCTGCTTGGCGGCATCGGCTTCCTCGTGGCGCTCTACATCGCCGCGATCAACCTCCACACGCTCTCGTTCGTCGACTTCGTCGAAGCTGGCATCAGGTCGCCGCACCTCGTGGGCCTTGCCGTGTGCGCGCTCGCGTTCGCGGGCCTCACCAAGTCGGCGCAGATGCCGTTCCACACGTGGCTGCTCGGCGCGATGGTGGCTCCCACGCCCACATCGGCGCTGCTCCACTCGTCGACGATGGTCAAGGCGGGCGTGTTCCTGCTCATCAAGCTCTCGCCGCTGTTCCTGGTGTGCCCGGCTGCCCAGGAGATGACCATCCTGGTGGGCGGCGTGACGTTCATGCTCTGCTCGTTCATGGCCATTTCCCAGACGAACGCCAAGCGCGTGCTGGCCTACTCGACTATCGCCAACCTCGGCCTGATCGTCGCCTGCGCGGGCGTCGGCACGTCCGAGGCCGTTTGGGCTGCCATCCTGCTCGTCATCTTCCACGCTGCGGCCAAGAGCCTGCTGTTCCTGTGCGTGGGTACCGCCGAGCACCATATCGGCAGCCGCGACATCGAGGACATGGACCTGCTGTTCGACCGCATGCCGTTCCTCGCGCGCCTCATGATGCTCGGCATCATGTGCATGTTCATCGCGCCGTTCGGCATGCTCATCGCCAAGTGGGCAACGCTCGTGTCGTTCGTAGACATGAAGCAGTTCATCCTGGTGCTGTTGCTCGCGTTCGGGTCGGCGGCGACGTTCATGTTCTGGGCAAAGTGGCTCGGCAAGCTCGCGGGAATCGCGGGTTCGCCCGAGAACGTCGAGCTGACGGTGCATCCCTCCGAATGGGTGGCGCTCTTCACGATGGCTGCGATCGCCATCGCTGCGTGCATCTTGCTGCCGCTCATGTCCAACGTGCTCGTGGAGCCCTACATCGGCTCGGTCTACGGCGCCATCGTTCCGGGCATAACCGATGACAACCTGTGGGTATCGTCGATCCTCGCGGTGGTGGTGCTCGTGATCATGTTCGGCGGGCTGGGTGCTTCGCGCAAGAAGCGCGTGGGCGTGTACCTGGCGGGCGTGAGCACCCGCCAGGTCGACGACA
>CACWWI010000014.1 GCA_902764575.1 uncultured Coriobacteriaceae bacterium | reverse complement strand
CTTTCATTTTCTTGGCGTAGCGCTCTGTCAACGGCGGGTTACTCTAAGTTGCAATCGAACGTTTAGCGTGGGACTCATAAAATCTTTCCATTCACGGCCTTTTTTCTGCGGAAACTACTTGCAAGTGGGGAGACTTGGGTGCAAAATTGTCACGGAGTCAATTGCCGTTATCTGTCATCAAATTTGTCACGATGGTAAACGGTAGCAGATTCGACATGGATGTTACGGGGAAAGGGACCGACATGAAACTGAAGGCGTCTGTCGATTACGGCGTTCGAGCGATACTGTACCTTGCCGTGAAGAACGACACCTGTTCGTCGCGAGAAATCTCCGACGAGATGTCCGTTCCCCGCGACTACCTCATCCAGCTCGCGCTTCGCCTGCGCAACGCCGGCCTCATCAAGGCGCGCCCTGGCAAGAACGGCGGCTACATGCTCGCCAAGAAAACCTCCGAGATCACCATCGGCGACATCCTCGATGCCTTCGACAACGACCTGAAGCACGTGCGCCAGCCCATGAAGAAG
The DNA here is from genome assembly GCA_902764575.1 of uncultured Coriobacteriaceae bacterium. GTDB lineage: Bacteria > Actinomycetota > Coriobacteriia > Coriobacteriales > Eggerthellaceae > UBA9715. The sequence continues at coordinate 17,255 of CACWWI010000014.1, read as the reverse complement.
GGCTCCAAGGCGAGCGATTCCGCCCTGGCCGTCTACGAGATGCACGGCATGGTCACCGAAAGCCTGGAGCACTACCTTTCCGCCATCACGGTCCAAGACCTCATGGAGATCAGGGAAAGCGGCGAGAGCGCGAACAAGACCATCGCGAAGGCGCTGCGTCGGGAAGCCGACCGCCTCGAAGAGTAGCGGGCGCAGCTCCCAACACCGCATTGCTGGCAAGCGAGCCGGCGGGACATCCCGTCGGCTCGCTTTGTTCCATGCCCGTTAACACGGGGTCAATCTGTTGGCGTTAGGTTTTCGGTGCCCTATAATGAGCGGACGTAACCCTTTCGTTGATTGAGGAGGCAACGTGGAGTTCGTAGGCACATTCTGGGCGCTCGTCCCGCCGCTGGTCGCGATCGTTCTCGCGCTTATCACCAAGGAGACGTACAGCTCGCTGTTCGTCGGCATCGTCGTCGGCGCGTTGCTTCTTGCAAGCTTCAACCCGGTCGACACCGTCAACTACATCATATGCGGAACATTCAACGCCGACCCCGACCCAACCGTGGAGTTGGAAGAGGGGGCGATGGTCTCATATGTAACTGAAAGCGGCGAAACGGTCGACATGGGCATGCTCGACGCAGGCTCCACGATCGTTCCGGCCCACGAGAGCGGCTCTGACGTGGGATTCATCCACGCGATCAGCGATCCGTGGAACGCGGGCATCTTCGTCTTCCTCGTCATGCTGGGCATCATGGTTGCCCTGGTGAACGCGGCAGGCGGTTCCGCCTCGTTCGGACGGTGGGCGGCGACGCACATCAAGTCGCGCGCAGGGGCGATGATCGCCACGTTCTTCCTCGGCGTGCTCATCTTCATCGACGACTACTTCAACTGCCTGACCGTCGGCGCGGTGATGCGCCCCGTAACCGACGCGCAGAAGATATCGCGCGCGAAGCTGTCGTACATAATCGACGCGACGGCGGCGCCCATCTGCATGATCGCCCCGATTTCCTCGTGGGCCGCGGCCGTGTCGTCCACAGCCGACAACATCGAGGGCGTCTCGGGCATCCAGCTGTTCATCCAGGCAATCCCCTTCAACTTCTACTCGCTTCTGACCATCGTCTTCGTGGTGGCGCTCTGCATCATGGGATTCGACTACGGCCCCATGGCGAAAGCGGAGTTCGAGGCGTACCGTAACGGCGAGCTCGGCTCGCTGGGGAACGAAGAACTGGTCACCAAGGAAAAGGCGTCCCTGCTCGACCTGCTTCTCCCCATCATCGTCCTCATCGCGTGCTGCGTCGTCGGCATGCTGTACGTCGGCGGCTTCTGGGATCCCGAGGCGGAGGGCTTCGGCGACCTCGCCCTGGCGTTCGGCAACACCGACGCCTCGGTCGGCCTGCCGTGGGGTTCCGTCATCGCCTTGGTCATCACGTTCATCTACCTGCTCATCCGTCGCGTCGTCTCCTTCAAGGAAGCAACCGAGTGCTTCGTGACGGGCTTCAAGGCAATGGTCCCGGCACTGCTCATCCTCACGTTCGCCCTGACGCTGAAGCTCTCCACCTCGGCACTCGGCGCCGACGTGTTCGTCCACAATGCGCTCGAAGGCGCGGCGGAAGGCCTCTACATGATGCTTCCTGCCATCATCTTCCTGGTCGCCCTCGGCCTCGCGTTCGCCACGGGCACGAGCTGGGGCACGTTCGGCATCCTCATCCCGATCGTCCTGGCCGTGTTCGACCCGGCAGCCCAGCCCATGCTGATGACCATCGGCCTGTCCGCCTGCCTCGCGGGTGCCGTCTGCGGCGACCACATATCGCCGATTTCGGACACGACCATCATGGCCTCGGCGGGCGCCAACGTGAACCACATCCAGCACGTGAACACGCAGATGCCCTACGCCCTCACCGTGGCCGGCGTCTCGTTCGTATGCTTCGTCGTAGCCGGTTTTGTCCAGAACGCAATCATCTGCCTGGTGCTCGGAATCGCGCTGACCATAGCGGTGCTCTTCGTACTACGAAACACCGTAGGCAAAAAGTCCCTAGAAGACCGCAAAGCCGCCGAAGCCAGCAAGTAGCAAACGGACACAATCCGAAACAAAAGAAGGGACCCAACAAGGGTCCCTTCTTCTTTCTTTTCACCGCGCGGCCACAGGCTGGGGCGGACAAGCAAGGAAGACTAAATCAAACCTCACTAGTAGTAGCGGTAGTAGGCTGCGCAGCTGCCCTCGCTCGATACCATGCAGGGTCCGACGGGGTTCTCCGGCGTGCAGACCGTGCGGAACAGCGGGCACTCGCTTGGCGCCATGATGCCGCGGAGCACGTCGCCGCAGCGGCAGCCCTTTGGCTCGACCGTCGGCTCCACGGCGGGCTGGAACCTGCGCACGGCATCGAACTGCGCGTACTCGTCGCGCAGCTTGTAGCCGCTGCCGGGGATGTCGCCGAGGCCGCGCCACGTGGCCGTGCAGGTCTCGAACACCTCGTCGATGGCCGCGATGGCGTGCGGGTTGCCCTCGGGCATGACGCCGCGGGCATAGGCGATCTCGATCTCGGCGCGCCCCTCGTGCAGCTGGCGCATGATCATCGCGATGCCCTGCAGCACGTCGACCGGCTCGAAGCCAGTGATCACGCCGGGGATGCCGTACTTCTCCGCGATGAACCTGTAGGGCTCGGACCCGATGATCGTGCTCACGTGCCCGGGGAGGATGAGCGCGTCCACCTTCAGCTGCGGGTCCGAGACGATGACGTCGAGGGCGCCGGGCATGTTCTTGTGCGCGGCGAACACCGAGAAGTTCGAAAGGCCAAGCTCGGAGGCGCGCTTGATGGCACGGGCCACGAGCGGGGTCGTGGTCTCGAACCCCACGCCCACGAACACGACCTGGCGGTCGGGGTTGGCTTGCGCCAGCGTGAGCGCGTCGAGCGGGGAGTAGACGATCTGCACCGAGCGCCCCGCCGCCTGCTCCGCCAGCAGGCTCGAGGAGGAGCCGGGGACGCGGGTCATGTCGCCGAACGTCGCTATGGTCACCTCGGGGATGCGCGCGAGCGCGATCACCGTGTCGATGTCGCGGTTGCAGGTGACGCATACCGGGCAGCCGGGGCCGCTTGCCAGGCGCGTTCCCGCGGGCATGAGGTCGCGGATCCCCGCACGGGCGATCGACACCGTATGCGTGCCGCACACCTCCATGAGCGTCGCGCCGTCGGGGGCGAACGCCTCGATTGCGCGCACGAGCTCGCGGGCGAGCGCGGGGTCTTTGAAGCGGGCCAGTTCGGCCTGCATGGCATCGACCGTCATCGGGCCATCGCGCCTTCCGCGACGAGCGGGTCGTCCACCATGTCTGCCATCATCTGGATGAGGTCGAGCGTTTCCTGGGCGTACTGCTCGTCGACGATCTCGATGGCGAAGCCCGCGTGCACGAGCACGTAGTCGCCCACCTGCACCTGGGGCGTGAGGTCGATGGCGACATCGCGCTCGGCGCCCATGGCGGTGGCGTGGGCCATGCCCCCGTCGAGGAGCTCGGTTACTTTCATCGGTACTGCAAGGCACATAACGTGAAGCCCTTTCTCTCGAGGGCTATTCTAACGCGCCGCCATGGCCACGATGGCTTGGCCATAGGAAATGCACCCGTCATTCGGTGGCAGGCTCGCGTTGAGCGCGACGGTGAACCCGGCGGCGCCCAGGCGGCGCGCCGACTCCTCGGCCAGGTAGCGGTTCATGAAGCACCCTCCGGACAAGGCCACAAGCGACAGGTCGTACATCGCACGGACAAGTTCTGCCACCTGCACGATCGCGCCGACGACCGCGTCGTGGAAGCGCAGCGACACAACGCCGGCGTCGACGCCTTCCGCCAGGTCGTCGAGCACGGCCTTGAGCGTTGGCTCCGCATCGAGCAGCACCACCGACGTGTCATGCGCCGTCGAGGCCTCGGTTGCCGCGTTCTTGGTGATCGAGATGGCGTAGCGCGCCCGATCTTCCTCGGCAACGTGGCCTTCGGCACGGATTGCGTCGAGCAAGATGGCCGGCTCGCCCTCGTAGGTGGGCTGCACGCACACGCCCAGGAGCGCTGCCAGGGCGTCGAACAGGCGCCCGACCGAAGAGGTGTGCGGCGTGTTCAGGCCCGCCTCGATCATCTTCTCGCACACTTCGGCCTGGTCGCCCAGCTGAGCGAGCGCGGCCCGTGCCCCGGGATGGTCGAGCAGGTCGTAGGCCCAGAGCAGGCCGTACGCCATGCGGAGCGGGTTCTTCACGCACGCCGCGCCGCCGGGCATGGGCACATAGCTGAAGTTCGCGAACCGCTCGTAGTCGGCCTGGTTCGCGAGCAGCACTTCCCCGCCCCAGATGGCGCCATCGGCCCCGTACCCCGTGCCGTCAAACGCGATGCCGATGGCCGGGCCGTACAGCCCGTGCTCGCCGAGCACCGACGCGATATGGGCGTGGTGGTGCTGCACCTCGACGAGGGGAAGCCCTCCGCCCTGCGCCTGGCGCCGCGCCCATTTGGAGGCGAGGTACTCCGGGTGGGCGTCGCAAGCCAGCGCGCCTGCGCTCAGGCCGAACAGTTTCTCGAAGCGCGCCTTCGACTCGAACCAGGCGTCTTCGACGTCGGCGTCTTCCAAGTCGCCGATATGCTGGGAGACGTAGGCCTGCCCGTCGCGCAGGTACGTGAACGTGTTCTTCTGCTCCGACCCCGCCGCGAACACGGTCGGTGCGCCATCGGCAGCCCCTGCCCCAGATGCGGGGATCGGAACGGGCGCGTAGCCGCGAGCTCGGCGGACGAACTGCAAGGCGAGGTTCGGCTCGCCCTGCGCGTTCACGCCGCCGAGGTCGAGCACCCGCACGACGGAATCGTCGTAGCGCGAGAGGATGGGCCGGTCGTTACCGAGGATCGCGTCGGCGATGTCGGCGAACGCGCGGACGGCAAGCTCGTCATCGGTGACGATGGGCTCGTCGTGGACGTTCCCCGACGTCATCACGAGCATGGCGCGCCCCGTCGCTTCGCGGTAATCGTGCAGCAGCAGGTGCTGCACCGGCGTTGCGGGCAGCATCACCCCGAGTTCCGGCAGCTTGTCGGCCAGGCCTTCTGCAAGCCGCGCGCCTTCGCGTTTGCGGAGCAGGACGATCGGCCGCGCCGCCGAGCAGAGCAGGGCCTCCTCTTCGGGGGAGACCAGGCATGCCTCGCGCGCGGTTGCCGCATCGGGTACCATGACCGCGAACGCTTTCCCGTCGCGCCGCTTGCGGCGCCGCAGCTCCGCGAGCGCGTTGGCATCGGAGGCGTCGCACGCCAGATGGAACCCGCCGAGCCCCTTGACGGCCACGATTCCGCCGTCCTTCAGCACCTCGACGGCCGATGCGAGCGGATCGGACGGAGCAGGGTCCTCCAGCCCATGGCCTTCCCGCAAATCGACCCATGTGAGCGAAGGGCCGCAATCCCAGCAGGCATCGGGCTGGGCGTGGAAGCGCCTGTCGCCCGGGTCCGCGTACTCGCGGGCGCACTCGTCGCACATCTTGAAGCCCGCCATCGAGGTGGCCGGGCGATCGTAGGGAAGCGAGTCGATGATGGTGAACCGCGGCCCGCAGTTCGTGCAGTTGATGAACGGGTAGCGGTAGCGCCTATCGGCGGGGTCGAACAGCTCGCGCAGGCAGTCGTCGCATGTCGCCAGGTCGGCGGAGACGAGCGTCCCCTCGTCCGCGTCGTCATCATGCGACGCGCGTATCTCGAACGAGGTGCAGTCCTGCAGCGGAACCTCCTTGAGCTCCACCTCGCGCACGACGGCCGCAGCCGGCGGGTTCATGTGCAGCTCGGTCACGAACTCGTCGAGCAGCTTCGCCTCGCCCTCCGCATGGATGAACACGCCGTCAAGGTCGTTCAGAACCCATCCGTTGATGATGTAGCGCCGGGCCAGCCGATACACGAACGGCCGAAACCCTACCCCCTGGACAATCCCCCGAACCCGAATATCAAGCGCCTCAATCATTCTTCCCCCAAAGGCTCAACGCTGCACTCTGGATTTCGAGCACGAAGGACCTACAGCTCGCGCAGCACATCCTCGATCAGGTCCGCGAAGCGGCGCAGCGTGACGGTCGAGTTGTCCGGCAGGTGCAGGTGCAGGCAGCGGCGCCCGCGCTCGGAGAGGATGAGGAAATCGCCCGTGGCCTGCGCCTTGGACAGCTGCCCCAGGCTCTTCGCCGGCACGCCCGTGAGCGGGATGTCCTTGGGCTCGTCAGCCGAGATGAGCAGGTACACGCCCACGTCGGCGCCGCCCTTCTGGAGCTGCCCCGTCGAGTGCATGTAGCGGGGGCCTATCTCCAGGCACGACATGACGCCGTACTTCTCGGCGACGGCGCGGCGGATGCGCCCGAGCGCTCCGCGGCGGCCTTCCCCGTCGAAGGGCAGAAACGCGTTCATGGCAAAGTAGTTGCCCGGCTCGATGGAAGCGAACAGCGCGCCGAGCGCCGCACGGACGTCGGCGGACTCGCCGCATGCGGGCGAGGTGCGCACCTCCACGGCGCCTACCTCGGTGCCGTCGTCGACGAAATCGGCCTCGGGCAGCCCCGCGTCGAGGATGTCGAGCACCTTCGCCTTCACGGAGGCGACGTCGGGCTGGTCGAACGGGCTCACCTGCATGAGGTAGCCGAGCATGGCCGTGGCGTACTCCCAGATGACGAACTGTTCCGCCAGGTCCTCGGTGTCCTCGACCGTGAAACCGTAGAACGGGATGTCGGTGCTCACGCAGTTCATGCCGCGCTCGAAGTCGTCGGCCTCGTCCCACGTGTACACGGCGGCGTTGCACATCACGACGGCGCGATCGCCCCGGTCCTCCGACAGGAGCAGCGGGTCAACCTCCACCTGGGGAAGGACGCCAACCCCGCCCTTGCCCACGCTCTCGGCGATGAGCTGCTCGATCCACAGCCCCAGCGCGCGGGCGCGCTTGGGCGATACGAAGGCGAACTTGTCGCGCCCGGCCTTCCAGTTGTCATACAGGAACGCCGCAAGGCCGATGGCCGGGTTTTCCGGCACGTCCTGACTACACGCGCGCTCGGCCTGGAGTCCGCGGGCCATCAGCTCGTCCACGTCCACACCGGCGGCAGCGGCCGGGAACAGGCCGAATACGGAAAGCGCCGAGAAACGGCCGCCCACCGTGGGCTCGCCCGACAGGATGCCGCCCCATCCCTCTTCCTTGGCCTGGGCCTCGAGCGCCGAGCCCGGGTCGGTGATGGCCACGAAATGCTTGCACATCTCGTCGGCGGGCAGGTCGTCGGCGAACGCCATGCGCAACGCGCTGAACAGCGAGCGCATCTCGAGCGTGCCACCGCTCTTGGACGACACGATGACGAGCGTGGTAGCGGGGTCGATCTCGGAGAGCACCTTGCGCAGGCGCACGGGCGAGTCGGAGTCGAGCACGCGGAACTTGACGGGCGAATCGGCCTTGTTGAACTTGGTCATGGTCATCGAGGCCTGCGTCGACCCGCCTTGTCCGATGAGGATGACGCTCTCCATGCCTGCCTCTGCAAACCGGGCGGCGAGCTGCTTGATCTCATCGAGGGAGCAGGGCGGGTTGCTGGCCAAGTCGGCCCAGCCCATGAAGTTGGCGGAATAGTCCTGCGCCTCTTGCGAGAACGAATAGAGGGTTGCGTCCTTGGCATGCACGCGACTCGCGGCGCGGGCCTCGACCAGCCTCGCGATAGTCTCTTCATGCTCAGTTAGCGCGTTGGCAACCATTGTGAATCCTCCTCAACGATATGGTGAAACTGGTGCAGCGTTTGGGCTTCCCGGCAACGCCTAGCCGGCGAGCACCGCGGCAAGCTGCTTGACGGCCGCCCTGCTCTCGTCCGAGAGCGCGCTCTTGATCGTGACGACCGGCTCGACGAACTCGATGCCCTTGCACGCCTCGACCTTCGCCCGCATGGCCTTGGCGGCATTCGGCGCCCAGGTGCCGTTCTCCATGAACGCTACCTTGCGGTTCTGGTAGGCATGGTCGGCGAGGTGGTCGATGAACTCCTTCATGAACGGGAACATGTCGCCGTTGTACGTCGTGCTCACCAGCACCAGGGTGCCGTAGCGGAAGGCGTCCTCCACGGCCTCGGCCATGTCGTCGCGCGCCAGGTCGGAGACGGCCACCTTGGGGCAGCCCGCCGCCAGCAGCTCGGACTCGAGCAGCTCCACGGCCTCCTTCGTGTGCCCGTACACCGAGCAGTACGCGATGGCGACACCCTCGGTCTCCACGCCGTAGGACGACCAGGTTTTGTAGAGGTCCACGTAATAACCCAGGTTCTCCGCGAGCACCGGACCGTGCAGCGGGCAGATCACGCGCACGTCCAGGGCCGCCACCTTGTTCAGCGCAGCCGTTACTTGCTTGCCGAACTTCCCGACGATGCCGAAGTAGTAGCGGCGCGCCTCGCACGCCCAGTCCTCGTCGGCGTCGAGCGCGCCGAACTTGCCGAACGCGTCGGCGGAGAACAGCACGCCGTCGAGCTCGTCGTAGGTGAACAGCACCTCGGGCCAGTGGACCATGGGAGCGGCGATGAAGCGCAGCGTGTGGCGGCCGAGGCTCAGCTCGTCCCCTTCCTTCACGACGATGCGGCGGTCTTCGTAGGACTCCCCGTAGAAGTTGGCCATCATGTCGAACGCCTTCGCCGACGCGACCACCTTCGCGGCGGGGTACGCGTCCATGAACCGCGTGATGTTGGCCGAATGGTCGGGCTCCATATGCTGCACGATCAGGTAGTCGGGAGCGCGCCCGTCGAGCGCTCCGGCCAGGTTGCCGAGCCACTCGCTCCCGAAGCGAGCGTCGACGGAATCCAAGACCGCGCACTTCTCGTCGGAAATGACGTACGAGTTGTACGCCATCCCGTTGGGAACCTCGTACTGGCCTTCGAACAGGTCGATCTCGTGGTCGTCGACCCCGATATAGGTGATGTCATCGGTAATGCGCATGGCAATCCTTCCCTCCGAACGTGAACGTGTCTATTGTAATCGGAAGGAGGAAACGCGGTGGGCTGCTCGCTCGATTAGAACGGTAGACGAACCCCAAACAGGGTGACTGCGGCAATCGCCGCCACCAAGAGGACCACGATCACGATGACGAGCACGATCCAGGTCCTCCGCGAGCGCCTTACGCGGTCGATTTCCTGGCGATACTCGTTGGGCCCGTAGGGCAGCGGCCTGTTCGAGGTGTACGGGGGGATGTTGTTCGCCGCCATGCGGTCCCCCTGGCCGCCTGCGTGCCTGCCGGCGTCCATTACGCACCTGCCGCTGCGGGCATCTTCACGTGGCGGCCCTTGCGGGCAATTTGCCCCGTGGTGTGCTCGTTGCTCTTCTCGGCGGCCCCGATGAGCGCGTCTGCGCGCCTATTGGCCTGCGCGATGATCTCGTGCGCCTGGGCGTTTGCCTTCGTGACGATCTCCTCCGACTTCGACCGGGCGTTCGCCAACATGGCCTGCGCCTGCGCGTTGGCCTGCGAGACGATGATGGTCGCCTGCTTCTGCGCGTCCTGCACCTGCTCGGGAGCAGGCTCGCCCATCTGCGGTACCTGCTCGAGGGACTGCCGCTGCTCGCGCTGCGCGAGCTCCCTGGCCTGCGCCTGCAGCTGCGCCTGCTGCGCTTGCAGCTGGGCCATCATCTGGTCGCGCTGCTTCTTGAGCTGCTGCTGCATCTGCTCCTGCAGCTGCTGCCGGTAGTGTTCCACCTGGGCCCTCACCTGGGCCTGAATCTGCTCCTGCGTCTGGGCCTGCTCGCCCATGGCGCCCTGGGCTTGACCCTGTCGCGCAGCGCGCTTCGCCTGCGCCTCGGAGCGCGCCGCCACCTGATCGCGGAGCCTCTTGATCTCGCGGAGGTAGTCGTCGGCCGAGCGCTGAGCCGCCTCGAAATAGCCGTTCGCCTGCAGTGCGGCCTCGGCGATGGAGCCGACTTTGGCCACCTGCACGGGCTTTCGCTGCTGCTGGCGAAGCTGCTCGCGCGCTGCCATGGCCGAGCGGCGCAGCTCGTTGTTCTCCATTGAAAGCGATTCGTTGGCTTCGGTCGCCTCGACCAGAAGCTCCAGCAGGTCCATCCTGCTGAGTTTTTTAAGGCTTTTGTCCATATACGCCGCGTTTCTTCCGTTTGCCCACGAGTAAATGACCTGTACTCATAGGTGCACAAGCACCCATAGCGCCTAACGGCCCCATACTCAGGAATCACACGGCCTAGCGGCCCAGCGTCTTGCAGTAATTAGGGTTCGTTTTGACGCTATGAGTCATTATCGGCTAAAAACCGAGGCATTTCAAGCCCAAAAGGCCCTCGAACGTTGCGCACTCGTAGTCCGGCGCTTCCGAACGCAGCACTTCAGCAGGGAACATGCCCCACAGGGCGGCCACGGTGGAGCATCCCGCAGCACGGCCCGCCTGGATGTCGAAGGGTGCATCTCCCACGTACAGGCATGCGGCGGGATCGAGCCCCAGGGCAGCCGCGCCACGCAAGACGGGTTCCGCCTCGGGTTTGAAGCGCTCGCAGTCGTCGGCCCCGATGCAGCAGTCGAGGTACGGCGCCAACCCTGTCAGCTCCAAGCCGCGCCAGGCGAGCGCATGCATCTTCGACGTGACCACGCCCAAGGCGAACCCCCTGCGGTGCAGCTCGGCCAGCCCTTCGGCAACCCCGGGGAACGCGCGCACGGCATCGTCGTGGATGGCATGGTTGTGCTCGCGGTACACCCGCAGGATCTCCTCCTGCTCGGCGGGGTCGTCCGTGAAATCGCACATCTGCACGGCCAGGGGCTGACCGACTTTCCTCAGCAGGTCCTCATCCGGAATGACCCTGCCCAGAACCGTGCGCGTGCTGTACCGCATGCTCGCCAAGATGATCTCATGCGTGTCGACGAGCGTCCCATCGTTGTCGAAGAGTATTCCCTTAATCATGCAAAACCTCCCCCGCCCATGATATACGAGTTTCCAAAACGGCAGCCCTGGGTTCGCCTATGCGGGCGTAGCGAGGCCAAGCCAAAGGCAGTCTCTCGAAGAAGGAAGGGTAGCCCTGGCCTTCGGCCGCGCGGGCGTAGCGAGGTCAAGCCAAAGGAGGAGCGAGATCCACTTTTTTCGCCCGCTCTTGGCGAAAAAAGTTAGCTCGCGACGACGACGCGTCGAGCGTAGCCCGCATGACCGCATCACAGGGCGGACAAGCCCCAGATGACCACAAAAAAGGGGAGCGCCGAAGCGCTCCCCTTGCGTGCTTGCGAAGCCTGAAGTTACTTCAGGGTAACAGCAGCACCGGCCTCCTCGAGCTTGGCCTTGATCTCCTCGGCCTTGTCCTTGGCAACGCCCTCCTGGATGGCCTTCGGAGCGCCCTCGACGGTCTCCTTGGCTTCCTTCAGGCCCAGGCCCGTGATCTCGCGGACGGCCTTGATGACGGCGATCTTGTTGTCGCCGAAGCCCTCGAGCACGACGTCGAACTCGGACTTCTCCTCAGCGGCACCACCCTCGGCACCCGGGGCGGCGGCAACGGCCACGGCGGCCGGAGCGGCGGCGGAGACGCCGAACTCTTCCTCGATCATCTTGACGAGCTCGGAAGCCTCGAGCAGCGACATTTCCTTCAAAGCCTCAATAATCTCTTCCTTGGTAGCAGCCATTGTGCTGTTCCTTTCTGTTCGGTGCGGGCGTTTTGCCCGCGTGGCCTTATGGCCGTTTCGTTTTCCTTATGCGGCTAGGCCGCGTATGCTGCATTTACGCAGCCTTCTGGCTGGCGACCTGCTGGATCGCGCGAGCCAAACCGCTCGGCACGCCGTTGATGGAAACGGCCAGGCCACGAGCGACACCGGAGATAGCACCGGCGATCTGGGCGAGAAGGACCTCCTTGGAGGGCAGGGACGCGATGGCCTTGATCTCCTCGGCAGTGACGAACGCGTTGTCCATCATGCCGCCCTTCACTTCCAGCGTTTCGTTCTCCTTGGCGAATTCGGTAACCGCCTTGGCGGCAGCCGCCACGTCGCCTTCGCAGAACACGAACGCGGACGGACCGGACAGGATGTCGTCCATGTTGACCAGGTCGAGCTCTGCCAGAGCCTTCTGCATGATGGTGTTCTTGTACACCTTCATGATGGCGCCGGATTCGCGGATGGCGCGGCGCAAGGCCTCGACTTCCTTCACGGTGAGACCGCAGGCGTCGACGACCCACACGGCGTTAACGCCTTCGAGGTCGGCCTTGATGTTCGCCATCATCTCTTGATTACGAGCATTGGGCATATGCTTGGCACCTCCTTTCCTTTCCAAATCGGGTTCCGCTCCATGGTGGAACCGTTCCTTGGAAAAGAAACGACCCCTGCGCCAAAAGACAGCAGGGGTCGCACATGCCAAATCATTTGCAACCACCTCGGCGGGCCGCTTGCGCGTTTAAGCTTTCGCACCAGCTGTCTTCGGTAGCGGAACTGCTTGCAGTTCACGCTGCTTAAAAAGCAGCCTGTATATAGTACCCGTTACGTCGCGCTCGCGCTCGAACTCGACGTTTTCTCCACGCCGCCTCCTTCAGCGCCTGCCGAGGACGACGCCGCGGACGCGCTCGCGGACGATGCAGACGAGGCCGAAGCGGCACTGCTGCCCGAAGAAGCAGCCGATGAGGCGCTCCCCGAGGATGCTGAGGAGCCCTTCTTCGACGTGATCTCGCTCACGGTCTTCGTCGGCTCGTTCTCCACGTAGGAGAAGGAGATGCTGTCGCCCACGGCGTAGCCGACGATCTGGATCGTGCCCGGCAGCACGAAATCGTAGATGGCGTCATCGCCCTCGAGCGTGATGTAGTAGTGCGTGTTGCCTTCGATCACCGCCTGCGCCATGGTGCGGATGGTGCCGTTCGTCTCGTCGAACGTGGGAGAGTCGCTGAGGTCGGCCGTCGAGAGGGCACCGTTGGTGGCCAGCAGCGTCTCGTAGTTCTTCTGGCACTCGGCCACGGTGTCGCCCACGGCCACGTTCTGGTAGCGCTGGATGTCGATCATCGCGAACTTCTTCACGAGGCCCGCGGCGTCCTTCAGCGCCATGAAGTACGTGGGCTGGTTGGACACGTTGATGAGCAGCGGGAACGTGGAGGTGTAGCGCAGGTTCTGCACCTGGCCCTCGGCCGATTCCATGGCGGAAGCCTCGGTGGCGCCGGCCACCGCGTAGTAGTGCGATTCGGCCGTGCGCTGGTCGATGAGCACGAAGCCGACGATGGAGTTGTCCGCCGTCGCGGACGTGACGCCGGTGTAGACCCACACGTCGTCTTCCTTGGCGATGTAGTTGTAGCCGAGCTTGCCGCCGGACCCGGGCGTGGTCTGCACGACACCCGACTGGCCGAGCCACGAGTTGAACCAGCCCTGCTGGTAGCGGCCGGACCAGTTGTACTGCTTGATGAGCAGGTCGGCCGGGTACACGCGGTCGACCCACTGCGGCACATCCGCGACCGCCATCTCGCTGCACTCGCCGGTCGACGCGTTGCACATCACCACGTGGTCGATGGTCTCGCCGCCGAACAGGCCGATGGTGTACTTGCGCACGGGGCAGATCCACCACGGCTGGCCGTCCTCGTCGATCTCGAAGGACTTCTCGTCGAAGATGTAGAACGGGTACTTCAGCTGGATGTAGCGATCGATGTTGCGTGCGAGCGGCTCGGATGCGGTGTACTTCATGCCGTTGCCCTCACCCAGGCGCACGATCTCGGCATCCTGCGTCGTCATGTTGACGAGCGAGTAGGCCGGGATGCCCTCGCCGCGGTTCGTGAACCACTTGAACAGGTCGGCGTATCCCAACGGGCTCACGCGCACGGGCGCGCCCTTGTAGTTGATCTGGCTGTACAGCGAGTCGATCTCGAACTGGCTGACGTAATCGGGGATCGTGCCCATCTCGCGGTTGCCCAGGAGAATGGCGGAATCGCGGTCGATCACGGGAATCTGCGAGTAGTCGACCTCCTGGATGTCCTCGGCGAACGTCATGGTGTCGGTCTTCAGCACCTCGGCGTACTTCTTCGCGTTGCCGGGGAACAGGTCGAGCGAGGTTACCCAGCCGACAAGGCCGAGCACCAGGATGATGACGGGCACGAACGACAGCACCTTGAACGACTTCGACTTCGAGGGGTTCGGGTCGAGCTTGCTATCGCCCGTCTCGTAGCGGCGCGAACGGCTGCGCGAGAGCAGGAAGGTCGGCACCAGGATGCAGATGGTGACGAAGACCCACGCGTCGATGCTGTTTATGCTGATGGGCGGATGGAACCACCAGTACGCAATCCCGATGATGAGGACGGCGACGATGATGGCGATGATGATGGTGCGCTTGCTCCACGACGCCATGCGGTCGCCGAGCGAGCCGGCGAACTCTATCGTCGGCGGCTCCCCATCGCCGCCACCGGAGCCGCCGCGCCCTCCCATTCCGCCGAACGGGAAGCCGCCGCCTCCGAACGGGAAGCCACCGCCGCCGAACGGCATGTCGCCGCGGCTGCGGGACGCCCTCCCATCGCCGGAGCCCGAGCCGGAGCCCGAACCGCCCTCGGAGGGGGCCTCTTCGGCCTTGCCCTCGTTCTTCGGGCTCGTGCCGCGGTCGCCGCCGATGTCGTCGACGTCGACCCCTGATTGCTGCAGTGCGTCGAGCAGGTTATCGATTCCGCTTGCCATGATGCACCTTTCCTGTTACAGCCTGCTGGCTATGGCGTCTACGAAGGCCTCGGTGTTGAGGACCTTCGGATTCTCCAATGTCGTGATGCGCGCGAGGTCGCCCGTCATCTCGCCGGCCTCGATGGTGCCGACGGTCGCCTTCTCCAGGCGCTCGGCGAACGCCACCAGGTCGGGAAGGTCGTCGAGCTCGCCGCGCTTGCGCAGGGCGCCCGTCCACGCGAAGATGGTGGCCACCGAGTTCGTCGAGGTTTCCTGGCCCTTCAGATGCTTGTAGTAGTGGCGCTGCACCGTGCCGTGCGCCGCCTCGTACTCGTACACGCCCGTCGGCGACACGAGCACGCTCGTCATCATGGCCAGGCTGCCGAACGCGCTGCTGATCATGTCGCTCATCACGTCGCCGTCGTAGTTCTTGACGGCCCAGATGAACCCGCCGCGCGCCTTCATCACGCGCGCCACGGCGTCGTCGATCAGCGTGTAGAAGTACTCGATGCCGGCCGCCTCGAACGCCTGCGCATACTCCGCCTCGTAGATCTCGGCGAAGATGTCCTTGAAGCGGTGGTCGTACTTCTTTGAGATGGTGTCCTTCGTGGAGAACCAGAGGTCCTGCTTGGTGTCGAGCGCGTAGCGGAAGCAGCTGTGCGCGAAGCTGGAGATGCTCGCGTCGAGGTTGTGCACGCCCTGGGCGATGCCGGGGCCGTCGAACTCGTGCACGAGCTCGCGGATCTCGGTGCCGTCGGCGCCCGTGTAGACGAGCTCCACCTTGCCGGCACCGGGCACGCGGTACTCGACGTTCTTGTACACGTCGCCGTATCCGTGACGGGCAATGGTGATGGGTCGCCTCCAGCACTTGACCACAGGCTCGATGCCCTTGACCACGATGGGTGCGCGGAAGATGGTGCCGTCGAGCATCGAGCGGATGGTGCCGTTGGGGCTCTTCCACATCTGGTGCAGGTGGTACTCCTCCACGCGCTGGGCGTTGGGGGTGATGGTTGCGCACTTGACGGCAACGCCCAGACGCTTTGTGGCCCCGGCGGAGTCGATGGTCACCTGGTCGTCCGTCTCGTCCCTGTGCTTGAGGCCCAGGTCAAAGTACTCGGTCTTGAGGTCGACGTACGGGCAGATGAGCTCGTCCTTGATGATCTGCCAGATGATGCGGGTCATCTCGTCGCCGTCCATCTCGACGAGCGGGGTCTTCATTTCGATCTTCGACATGCGTGCCTCCAGCGGGGTGTTGTTACGGACCTTCGTTGCCCTTGCGGCCCAAACTCAGCCTGTGGCTCCAGTCTAGTCGACCAAGGCTACAGGACGATTTCCGGCGAGAGCCATGCGGACTGGTCACGGCTCACTACGCGCGCACAGGCATACGCGCGAGACAGCGAGAGAATCGCAGCCCCCCGGTATGCGCCCGACGGCATGAGTTCAAGTGAAATCGCACAGTCGGCCACGCCGTCGTCCATGAGACAGAGCGGGAGAAGGAGCCGAGTTGTTCCCGTGGCGGGGTCGTATGCCGGCGCTGCCATGCGGAAGCTTGCCTGTGCAAGGCGCAGCGAGAGGGACGTGGCATCCTGCAGTGCCCTGGCCATGCGTCGGTAGAGGCTGGGGTCTGCCTTTATTGCACGCGCCAGGTCCCTGCATGCGCCCCGTCCCAGACGGCCGCTACCAGCGTCCGCGCCCTCGCGCAGGAGGCGAGACGCCTCGGGGCTGTCGGCAAGCTGGTCGGCGAGGAAGGCGCGTGGCAGGCGCCCGACCTGCTCGCCGAGAAGCGCCTCGGTGTCCAGGATGAGCATGCGACCGGGCTGGCAGACGACGTCCTCAACGCGTTCGAGGTAGCTGGCCGGCTGGGGCAGGTCGGGAAGCGTCGCCACAAGGCGGGCGCCAAGCTCGCCCGAGCCTGCCGTGGCAAATCCGTCGAGCTTCCAGGCAATGTCACCGACGTTGGGCGAGAAGACCGCGTAGACGTCCTCGCCAAAGGGAGTGAGCAGCCCCGTGTCAAACGCTGCGAGCGAGCCGTCTGCCGCCGTGGCAACGCGGTCCTGCTCAACGACACGATGGAAGGTTACGGTGAGGTACTCGCGCAGGACGCCATAGCGGGACGGCGCGCCCACGCCCTCGCCGGGGAAGTTCCAGCGCTCGGGCGCCACCATGGTGGCAAGCGTCCCCAGCGTGCGCTCCCAGGAGCCGATGACCGCGAACTGAGCGAACTCGCGAAGCGGGCTCACGGGCGAGGTGCCCGCAGCCTGACGAGGGCTTCCTGCAAGGTCGCTCCACGCGCCCTCGTCTGCTGCGGGCAGACCCTCGATGCCTACCTGCTCGTGGACCGCGCCAGTGCCGTCGTCGCCGTCCACCAGCGCGAGGTTCCACTGCTTGCCGGACGAGGGCCGCGACGTGCGGCGGATTGTGATCTCTACCGGACCGGACCCATCCTCGTGAAGGTAGCGGAGCGGGAATGTGACCCGGCTCCTCGTGCCCGAGAGCGTGCCCGTCGAGCGGGCAACGCGCCAGTCCTCGTCGAGCGTGCGGTTTACGTCGGCGTCGATGGGGAGTTTCTGGTAGAGGATGCGGAGAAGCTCGTCTTTGCAGTGGACCTCTGCCGAGAAGTGCTCGGGAAGGTTCTGATGGGGGAGGGGCTCTGGGCTTGGCGCGGTGGCGGAGGTGGTGACGTGTGCCTGGACTGGCGCAGGTGCTGGG
>CACWWI010000013.1 GCA_902764575.1 uncultured Coriobacteriaceae bacterium | reverse complement strand
CCGCTGTGTAAAAGACTGGCAGGAACTCTGGAACGGCCGCCATGTGAGGCTTCTTAACGGCAGGGTGTCTGTGCTTGAATATGATGGAGACACCGTTGTGAGGGGAGATGAAGTGGTTCTCCTTTCAAACGGCTGCTACAAGGTAAGGACAGGTGATATCTGGCGTGTCTATGACAGCCACGGAAGCACCACATCCATCTCTGGACATGAGATAATTGCCTGGCCCAACGGCCTCTACTGTGTCCGCTTCAGTGACTTCTGGAGAGTGTACGATGAAGACGGAGACCGTCTCACCAACGTATGGGGAGATTCCGTAGAGCTTTACGGACGCAATCTGATTCACTGCCGCCGCAGCGGCCGTTCATTCTACTACGATTTCCATGGTAACGAGAGAAAGTAACACCCTTTCCACCCCCAGCACGGCTCCAAAGCAATTTGGGGCCGATTTTTATTGTGGCTACGTGCTGGAGCATCCGTTGAAGACCGGAATTACGGGTTTTAGGGCCTCACCAGGTGCTGGCGGGGCTGAGACGAGGCGGCGCGGTGAAAAATTACACCTCCCGGTGATTGTAAGCCTTCAGGGCACCTCTTATCAGCATGAGGCTGCGCTGGAGGTCTTCACGGCACAGGACGTAGGCAAGGCGCACCTGGTTGCGGCCAAGGTCCGGGTTGCGGTAGAAGCCGGCGGCGGGGGCCATCATCACGGTTTCACCGTCCATGCGGAAGTCCGTGAGGCACCAGCGGCAGAAATCCTCGGCATCGGCCACAGGAAGGCTGGCAACGGTATAGAACGCGCCGTGAGGCATGGGGGAGTACACTCCCGGGATGCTGTTGAGGCCCTTTATGAAGAAATCCCTCCTGGACTTGTACTCAGAGTAACACTCACGGGAATACTCCTCTGTGCCTTCAATTGAGGCCTCGGCCACAATCTGGCCAAGCAGTGGAGGGCTCAGGCGGGCCTGGCAGTATTTCATCACGGTGTCGTAGACAAGGCGGTTGTGCGTCACTATCATTCCTATGCGTATGCCGCACTCGGAGTACCTCTTACTTACGGAATCTATAAGGATGGCGTTTTCCGGTATACCAAGGCTCATGACGCTCACATAGGGCTCGTCGGTGTACACAAACTCACGGTAAACTTCGTCGGAGATAAGGTAGAGGTCATATTTGAGGACCAGCTCCTTTATCTTCTTAAGGTCCTCGGGGGAATAGACGGCGCCCGTAGGATTTCCGGGATTGCAAAGCAGGATAGCGCGTGTCTTAGGCGTTATAACCTCCTCAAAAGCTTCCATGGGGGGCAGCTTGAAGCCGTCCTCAATATATGAGGTTACGGTTTTTACCACTATGCCAGCCGTAACGGCAAAGGAGATGTAGTTGGCGTAGCCGGGCTCTACCATGATCATCTCATCGCCGGGGTTCATGCACGCAAGGAAAGTAAGGAGGATGGCCTCCGAGCCGCCCTGGACGAACGCATCGATGAGACAGCGGGCCTCGGCCCATGCCTCGTCGTCTCTCGTGCTCTGCGACGCCATGAAGCAGCCATATGTGTGGAACTTGACCAGCTCGCGTGCGGCGGAGCTTGAATGGCCCGCGGCTACGAGTTTGGCGTAGGTGGGATGGGTCTCGAGCGTTGCCTCGTCGGCAAGCAGCAGCTCGATGAAGCGCGGCTCGCGCACGACCCCGGCGTACGGGCCTGCGTTGCGCATCAACTCGCAGAACGGGCGCTTGCCGTCTGAGCCGTCATGCTTGCAGAGGCCAGGTTGCGCGAGCTGAGTGAAGATGCGTCCGGAGAAGTCCCTGACCATGTCCTCGTACACCTGCGCGATATTGGGATAGTGTTTGTAGAGCGTGTTGCGGCTTACCTGGGCCGTGCGCGCGAGCTCGCTCATTCCGATTTGATCGAGCTGTTTGCTGCGCAGCAGCTCCACGAGCGCCTCCTTGATGTCGCGCCGTGCGCGCAATGAGCGTGCGTATTGCGGCATTGCATCCTCCTTTCGATGCGGCGTCTGCTGACATCCTGTACCAGAGAGGACAGATTGTCCATATTTGTGCACGACAGATTCCACTGCTCTCTTTACGATTAAAGCGCTAAACCACCGAGCTGAGGAGGCATCATGCGCGTGCTGCACTACTTCTTCTACGAGGGCTACGAGACGCTCGACATCATGGGTCCCATCGAGATGCTGGGCACGCTCAATGAGAACGGCGAGTACTTCGACGTCCATTACGTCTCTGTCGAGGGAGGCCCTATCAAGAGCTTCCAGAACTTCGAGATCATGACCGAGGCGCTGGCCGATGTGCCTGCGCCGGACATCATCGTCATCCCGGGCGGTCGCGCATCCGAGGAGGTCGCCCAGTCCGCGGGCTTCATGGAGGCGCTCACACCGGCTCTCGAGCATGCTGAGTTCGTGCTGACCATCTGCACTGGTTCGCTCATGGTCGCCCGATCGGGCCTCATCGACGGCCTGCCTTCGACCACGAACAAGTTCGTGTTCGACTGGGTTGTGGGCGATTATCCGGCGGTCGACTGGCAGCGCAGCGCCCGTTGGGTGCATGCCGGCAAGTTCTACATGTCCTCCGGCGTCTCGGCGGGCACCGACATGGCCCTGGCGTTCGTCGCCGACCAGTACGGCGAGGATCGCGCCGAGTATCTTGTGCAGATGACCGAGTACATCTGGAGCAAGGATCCTGCCGACGACCCCTTCGCCAAGGAGTAGGGGAGCAACAAACCCGAATCGCATGCGGGCGGTCCACTCGGGCCGCCCGCTGTCGTGTGCCGTCCCGTTGCTGCGCTATACTCGATGCAACACGAAATCGCACCCTTAGGGAGCGCGCCGGGCTACCTGAAGGCGCGGGAGAAGCTCAACCCCGAGGCGCTGCTGTGCCTGGCGCAGCACCACGCCGCCAACGTGTACGCCGACGGCGACTACGAGACGTACAAAGGCATGCTGGTCGTCGCGTTCGACGGCAAGCCCACCATCCACAAGGTGAGGTAGACAACATGAGCGCCGACCCCCGTCATGGGGATCGGCGCTCTTTTTTCCGCCACAACCGCCTCCACCTGTTCCCGAGCGAGCGGGCTGGCACCGGCAAGCACGCCATCGCATATAAAAGGCGGCCCGTAATGGGACCGCCTCCGTACATGCCTCGTCGACGCCTATGCCGACGAATCCATCGACGCCGTCACCACCCCGTAATGGCGTCAACGAGCTTCTTCTGGCTCGCGTCGCTCATCGTCGTCTGCAGAACCTCGATGCGCCGCACGATCTCGGCGACGGCATCGGCCTCGTCGCGTTTCGGAAGCGGCTTCCTGCACGCCACCTCGCGCAGCGCGAGATACTCCTCGAAACGCTCGCGAGGGATGAGCACGCGGCCCTTGCCGACCTTCATCGAGGGGACGCTGCCGTCCTCGATGTCGCGGTACACGGTCGCCCTCGACCCGTAGCCCATCTTGACCAGATCGGACGGCGTGTAGAAACGCCTCACATCATCAACCATACCCTCGGACATATGAAAACACCAACCCATCCGGCACGTTCCGTCCCGGAACCTGCCTGGTATAGAGTTGGCGTTCACTCTGTCTTGTATGTCACGCGCACGACATACCGTCGTGCGGCGGGTATCTCCGAGGGTTTATCTCACGCATCTCGTCGGTGAAGCATGGCTCACGGTCCATGCCAGCCCTGTTTTAATTCGGCACCTACCCGAACTGCCGGTGGTGTGGCTCACCGATACGTATTATACCCCGAATCCAACCCGAACATTTGTCTCAATCGTTATCATCTATCTTGCTCACGACACGCTCACGAATGTGCCTCAAATGTGCCTCAGTTTGTGCCTCACCAGCCCACGCACATCCCGAAGCCCTCGTAGCAAAAGAAAAAGACCAGCTCATCGAGGAACTGGTCTTTCGATTTATGGTGGGCGTTACAAGATTTGAACTTGTGGCCTCTTCCGTGTCAGGGAAGCGCTCTCCCCCTGAGCTAAACGCCCGCTCTTTGGGGCTGCCGCTTTCACGTCAGCGAGCGATAGTCTATCAGATTGGTGATTGCTGTCAAAGACCGAAAGTCGATTGTGAAGCTAAATTCAAATTCGCAAAATATGGTCTTGCATCGCCTCGTGGCATGGGGTAACATATCGGTTCGCGACGCGGACATGGCTCAGCTGGTAGAGCACCACCTTGCCAAGGTGGGGGTCGCGGGTTCGAACCCCGTTGTCCGCTCCAGTAAACACGAGGCCGGTCATTACATGGCCGGCCTTTTCGCAACAGGGCGACGTGGCCAAGTGGTAAGGCAGAGGCCTGCAAAGCCTTCACCCCCGGTTCGAATCCGGGCGTCGCCTCCAACTCTTTCTCGATTGTCTTCGGTAGCTTCTGGTTGCGTTCCTGCTATTGCACGGTAATGCGAACGCCCACGTAGCAAGCGTCTTCCGGCAAACCGGAAATGGAGTACATGTCGCTCAGGGGTATCGCGTGAATCGACCATGTGCACGGATGCCCGTCGATCTCGATAGAGCCCTTCGAGTAGTTGTTCCCCGATTCGTCCACACCGGACTCGCCCACCGAGTTCACGTCGAACTTCTCGGCGTCGAGCGCGTTCCTGATGGCCACCTGGGGGTCTCCCGTCGAGAAGTCCACGTAGTGGATTGCCGCACTCGTCCCGTTCACGCGGTCGAGCTCGAACTCCCACGATCCGTTGAGCAGCTTGCTCCCCTGCTCCGCATCGAGCCGGTTGATCCCCTGGGAGATCATGAGGGCCGCCTCTTCCAGGCTCATGTCGTCGGGAAGCCGCCACAGTATGAGGTTCCCCGACTCGCTGAGGGACGATGCGTCGTACGTCTTGTATCCAGCCTGATCGAACGCCGCGCGAATGGCGTCGTCCTCCGACAGCACGACCGACGACAGCTGGGGCACGGTTTCGATTGCAGCCTGGCGCGCGAGGTTGTCTGCAACCCTCTGCTCGGCCTGCTGGGTGCTACGTATGCTTGCAAGAATCGTGTTATTGACGAAGAAGAACCCGATGACCAGGGCGGCCACGACGATGACGAGCGCGATGATCTTCTGCGCGACGGGCATGTTGAAGGGGCGCCTCAGCGGCGATCCGTCGAGATAGGCAATATTTCCCTCGCGTACTGTGTATTCGCGCCTGTTTGCGTAGAAGAATTTATCGACGAGCGAGTGCAAATCAACCATGTTTATGCTCCTGCTGGGTTTATGTGCTTTGGGCATTATATCATTGTGCCCGATTGAGCCGATGATAGGATGCCCTACAAGGAGGCAACGCGTTGGATCTTTCGATATTCTTAACAGCTGAGGCGTGGATTTCGCTTGTAACGCTCGTGTTCTTGGAAATCGTTCTCGGCGTCGACAACATCGTGTTCATTTCCATCACGTCCGACCGGCTGCCCCCGGAGAAGCAGCATATCGGCCGGAAGCTCGGCCTGTTCGGAGCGATGCTCATGCGCATCGCGTTCCTGTCGGTGGCGTCGTTCTTCGTGCACATGGTCACCCCCCTGTTCACCCTCGACTTCGGCTTCTGGTCGCACGGGTTCTCGGTGCGCGACATCATATTGCTCGCCGGCGGCGCATACCTCATATACAAGGGCATTTCAGAGCTGCATTCCACCGTCGAGCTCGATGACCTTAAAGAAGAGGCCACGAGCGGCAAGCCGGGTGGCAAGCGCATCGGCCTTCCCCAGGCCATCGCCACCATCATGGTCATGGACATCGTGTTCTCCATCGACTCCGTCATCACCGCCGTCGGCCTCGCCGATCACCTCATCATCATGATCCTCGCCGTAATGACGGCCGTGTTCATCATGATGCTGTTCATCGACCCCATTTCCAACTTCATCAACCGGAACGCCGAGATGAAGATCCTCGCGCTCACGTTCATCGCGATGATCGGCGTTCTGCTCGTGCTCGACTCGCTCGGCATCAACTCGGGCATCGAGGTGCTCGACATGCACATGGAGAAGCTCATGGTGTACTTCGCCATGCTCTTCGGCGTGATCATGGAGCTCATCCAGATTCGCTACAAGACGAACCTCAAGCGCTGGGACGAAAGAACCGAAGACGAGGATTAGCGCATGACGAAAGCCGTTTTCTTCGACGTGGGCCAAACGCTCATCTTCGACGACCCTTCCGTCCCCGAAGTGTTCGCGCGCGTCGCGCAGCGCATGGGGCACAACGTCTCAGTTCGCGACGTAGAGCCCTGCATGGCCGACGTCCACGCCTACTACCAGGGCGAGTACCTGCGCGATGGCGATTTCTGGTGCGTACACGAGCGCGCCGTGCAGATCTGGCTCGACATGTACACGATGATGGCCGACTACTGCGGCATCAAGCGCGATGTGGGCACGCTCGCGCAGGCCGTATACGACGAGTACCTGCTCCCGCAGAACTGGTCCATCTACCCCGACGTGAACGCGTGCTTCCAGGGCCTGAAAAGGCGCGGCTTCAGCCTGGGCATCGTGTCGAACTGGGCCGCTACGCTCGAGGACCTCTTCCGCAAACTCGGTCTGCTCCCCTACATCGACGAGGTCGTGGCATCGGCGGCAGTGGGCTACCGCAAGCCCGATCCCGCCATCTTCGAGGTTGCCATGGAGCGCCTGGGCGTAACGCCTGAGGATTCCGTGCACGTGGGCGACCTTCCCGAAGCAGACGGCGCGGGAGCCGCTGCCGCGGGCATCCGGCCCATAATCATTGACCGGAACGGCGTGCTGGACGATTGCCCTTACGAGCGAATCTCCCTCCTCACCGACCTCGTGAGCATGCTCTAGCCCCTTAGTTTTGTAGAGTGTC
Organism: uncultured Coriobacteriaceae bacterium; assembly: GCA_902764575.1. Classification (GTDB taxonomy): domain Bacteria; phylum Actinomycetota; class Coriobacteriia; order Coriobacteriales; family Eggerthellaceae; genus UBA9715. Next base: position 11,065 of record CACWWI010000013.1, on the reverse strand, counting down.
AGTTTATCTTGCCCAGTAGGTGGCACTTCGCGTATAATCCATTGCTTGCGACTATACGTTTTAGATGTGGAGCGTGAACTGTGAACCCGCTATTTATTATTTGCTTGATCTTGCTGTTCGCCTCGGGCGCAGGCCTGATCGTTTTCATCTTGCTGCATTCGGGCAAGGGAACCGGCATCTCCGACATGATTTCGAGCTCGTTCTACGGCAACCAGGGTACGAGCATCGTGGAGAAGAACCTCGACCGCATCACGATCGTGCTTGCCATCGTGTTCTTCCTCGTCCTCATCGCGCTGATGTTTGTGTACCCGCACGGAACGATTGCGGGGCTTGCCTAAATTGGTACTTCCCAAGCGCGAGATGTTCCGTTAGAATAACGGACGTTGCTCACGCAGCACTTCGTCGGAGTGGCGGAATTGGCAGACGCGCTAGCTTGAGGTGCTAGTGCCCACACCTACGGGCATGCGGGTTCAAGTCCCGCCTCCGACACCAGAAAGAAAAAGGCCGCCTATCAGGCGGCCTTTCCTTTTCACAACGGTCCGCGCCCAGAGCGCGGTCCGTTTCTCTTCCCTACTTCAGGCAAGCCTCGATGAGCTGAACGAAGGACTCCTTCTTGAGCGCGGCGCCACCGATGAGGCCGCCGTCGATGTCCGGCTGCGCGATGAGCAGGTCCACGTTGCCCGGGTTCATGGAGCCGCCGTAGAGCACGCGCATCTCCTCGGCCGTCTCCTGGCCGAAGAGCTCCGCGAGCGTCCCGCGGATAGCAGCGCATACCTCCTGCGCCTGCTCGGGAGTGGCCGTGCGGCCCGTGCCGATGGCCCAGATGGGCTCGTAGGCCACGACGCACGAAACGGCCTGAGACGCGTCGATTCCCGCGAACGCCGCGCGCACCTGCGCGCAGACGAACTCGAGCGTCGTGCCCTCGTCCCTAACCGCGAGGGACTCGCCCACGCAGATGATAGGCTTTATCTGGCCGGCGATGAGCGCCTTGGCCTTCTTGTTCACGCCCTCGTTCGTCTCCCCGAAGTAACCGCGCCGCTCGGAATGGCCGATGATGCACCATTCGCAGCCGATTTCCTTCAGCATGGGCACGGAGATTTCGCCCGTGAAGGCGCCCTTCTCCTCCCAATGGACGTTCTGGGCGCCGATGCCGACAGGCACGCGGTCGAACTCGAACACGGTCTTCGCGGGCTTCAGGTCCACGAAGGGCGGGCACACGACGACATCGCAGCCGTCGTCCCACTTGCTATCGTACTCGTTGCAGATCTCCTGCGCCAAGACGACCGCTTCGCCGATCGTCTTGTTCATCTTCCAGTTGCCTGCCATTAACGGCTTTCGTGCCATAGCACATACCTCCTATCGATGTTACGACAGCGCCACGACGCCGGGCAGCTCCTTGCCTTCCACGAGCTCCATGGAAGCGCCGCCGCCGGTCGAGATGAACGTCATCCGATCGCCCAGCTCGAACTTGTTGACGGCCGCAACGCTATCGCCGCCGCCGATGATCGTGTCCGCCTCCTCGTTGTCCGCCACGGCCAGCGCCACGTCGCGCGTGCCCACTGCGAAGGCGTCCATCTCGAACACGCCCATGGGGCCGTTCCAGAACACGGTCTTGGCCTCCGCAATGGCTTCCGCGTACAGCTTGGCGGTCTTGGGGCCGATGTCGAGGCCCATCATGTCGTCGGGAATGGCGTCGATGTCGACGGTCTTGGTCGCAGCGTCCTCTGCGAACTTGTCGGCGCACACGACGTCGACCGGCAGGAGCAGCTTGACGCCCTTCTCCTTGGCCTTCTCGATCATCTGACCGGCACGCTCCACCCAGTCCTCCTCCTTGAGGGAGGTGCCGACGGAATATCCCTGCGCGAGCAGGAAGGTGAAGCACATGCCGCCGCCGATGATGAGCGTGTCGCACTTGTCCATGAGCGCGTCGATGACCTGGATCTTGTCGGAGACCTTGGAGCCGCCGAGGATGGCGCAGAACGGGCGCTTGGGGTCGTCGAGCATGCCCGTGAGCGTGCCCACTTCCTTCTCCATCAGGTAGCCCGCGTAGGCGGGAAGCAGCGCTGCGACGCCGGCGGTGGAGGCGTGCGCGCGGTGCGCCGTCCCGAACGCGTCGTTAACATACACCTCGCCGAGCTTCGCGAGCTCCTCGCAGAAGGAGGAATCGTTCTTCTTCTCGCGCTTGTCGAAGCGGAGGTTCTCCACGATGAGCACCTCTCCGTCCTTAAGCGCGGCTGCCTTGGCGAGCGCGTCGTCGCCCGCGATGTCCGACGCGAAAGCGACGGGCTTGCCGAGCACCTCGGCCAGGTGCAGGGCGGCGGGGCGCAGCGAGAACTCCTCCTCGAACCCCTCCCCGCTCGGGCGGCCGCGGTGGCTCATGAGCACCACGCGCGCACCGTCGCCGACGAGCTTCTCGATCGTCGGGAGCGCCGCGCGGATGCGGGTGTCGTCGGTTACGACGCCGTCCTTCACGGGAACGTTGAAGTCAACGCGCACCAGCACGCGCTTTCCCTTGGCGTCGAGCTGGTCGATCGTCTTGATTGCTGCCATGTTCACTCCTCAAAAACGAAAGAAAAGGCGCAAGCTTTCGCCTGCGCCTTTCCGATGAGCCTTAAAGCATGATCTTCACGAGATCCTTGACGCGGTTGGAATAGCCCCACTCGTTGTCGTACCAGGAGATGCACTTCACGAAGTTGCCCTCGCCGCCGAGCACCATGGTGAGCTTGCTGTCGAAGATCGAGGAGTGCGGGTTGCCGATGATGTCGACCGACACGATCGGGTCCTCGGTGTACTCCAGGATGCCCTTGAGCGGGCCTTCGGCTGCAGCCTTCATGGCGGCGTTGATCTCCTCGGCCGTCACGTCCTTCTCGAGCTCGACGGTGAGGTCGACCATCGATCCGTCGGGCGTCGGGACGCGCGTGGCGAAACCGTCGAGCTTGCCGGCGAGCTCCGGCAGCACGAGCGACACGGCACGGGCGGCGCCGGTGGTGGTCGGGATCATCGACTGAGATGCGGCGCGGGCACGGCGCAGGTCCTTGTGCGGAAGGTCGAGGATGCGCTGGTCGTTCGTGAACGCGTGGATGGTGTTCATGTAGCCGCGCTTGATGCCGAAGTTGTCGAGCAGGACCTTCGCGAACGGCGCGAGGCAGTTCGTCGTGCAGGACGCGTTGGAGATGATGTTGTCGGTCTCCTTGTTGTAATCGGCGTCGTTCACGCCCATGACGATGGTGTTGTCGACGTTCTTGCCGGGAGCGGAGATGATGACCTTCTTGGCGCCGGCGTCCAGATGCGCCTTCGCCTTGGTGCCGTCGGTGAAGAAGCCGGTGGACTCCACCACGATGTCGACGCCCAGCTCGCCCCAGGGCAGGTTGCCCGGCTCGCGCTCGGAGAGCACCTTGATGGTCTTGCCGTCGGCGATGATGCTGTCGGCGGTCGCTTCCACCTCGTCGAAGGCGCGGCCGTGGACTGAGTCGTACTTCAGCAGGTGAGCCATCGTGGGGATATCGCCCAGATCGTTAACGGCCACGACCTCGATATCGGGATCGTTCGCCATTGCGCGGTAAGCCAGGCGGCCGATGCGGCCGAAACCGTTGATACCAACTTTGATTGCCATGAAATGAGCCCCTTTCTCTTGCGTTCTCATAGGCTTCATGTTGTAACAGTATACTCCAACGACGAGCATAACGCTCCCGCGGAGAGGCCCGCTACAGGTCCTTCGCCATCTGCTCGATTCGCCTGATGCGATGATATACGGCCGACTTCGAGAGCGGCGGATCCGCGCGCTCGCCGAGCTCCTTGAGCGTCGCGTCGGGGTATTGGACGCGCAGCCTTATGATCTCGCGCAGGGCGGGCGGAAGGCGCTCCACCCCGTACGCCTCGAGCACCGAGCGCATGGCGTAGATCTGGTCGACCGATGCCTCGGCTGCTTTCTTCTGGTTGGCGATTTCCGCGTTCGTCTGGCGGTTCACGTCGTTGCGCACGCTCTTTACCACGCGGGCGTTCTCCATGACGAGCGCGCTCTGGTGGGCGCCTACGAACGCGAGGAACTCGAGGATCGACTCGCCGCTCTTGATGTAGACGATGAAGGACGAGCGCCTCTGCATCACGCGCGCTCGGATGCCCTTCTCGGCCATGATCTCGGCAAGGTCGTCAGCCATTTCCTGCGACTCGACGGTGATCTCGAAATGGAAATCGCCGCGGGGGTCCGACACGAACCCGCTGCCGAGGAAGGCGCCGCGCAGGTATGCGGCCGCGCAGCACTGCTTCGCGACGAGCTCGGGCGCCACGCCGAGCTCGAGGCCGTGGTCGCCGAGGACGCCCATGTCGCGCAAGGCTTCGGTGAGCCCTTCCTGCACGGGAACGTCGATGAGGTAGTTGGGGGTCTTGTGCAGCACGCTGCGGCGCGTGGTGAGCTCGGTCCGCAACCCGTACGACTCGTGGAGGAGCCGCCAGGTGAGCCGCGCCACCGACGGGGCGTCGGTGACGATCTCGAGGCGGTAGCGGCCCTGGCCGCTTATGAGGAGCGTGCCCTCGATGCGTATGAGGGCCGCGAGCAGGGCGCGGTCGCAATGCGAGCAGGTGGAGTCCACCCGTGCGAGCTCTTCCTTCACATCGGTGTTGAACGACATGCGCTACCTCCCGGCGCGGGCGCCGGTATATCCGATCGGCGGCTGTCCCGGTGCCGTTGCGAGCAGCTCCACGAGCACGTTTCGGAGCTTCGCGGGATCATGCCACGTCGGCTGGTCGTCTGACAGGAGGTCCCTGACCAAGACGTGCGTGCCGCTCGATTCGATCTTGGCGATGGCTTCGTCGTCGATTTCCACGTCGCGTATGCGCAGGTCGGCGCGAACCGCCGAATGGTGCGAGGAGTCGTGCACGAGCATGTAGTGCACGAGGCCGCGCGCTCCGTGCGAGGCCAGGGCCTCGTAGTGATCGAGCGCCGAGAGGCCCCTCGTCTCGCCCTGCATGTCAGCGAGCGAGCAGATGAACACCACGCGTGCGTTGGACGCCGCGATGGCGTCGGTGATGCCGGGCACGAGCAGGTTGGGTACGATGGACGTGAACAGCGAACCCGGGCCGAGCACGATGAGGTCCGCAGCGCGGATGACGTCGAGCGCGGGTTCGTAAGCTACTATGCGCTCCTCCGCCTCGAGGGCGACCTTCCTCAGCGCCGTGCGCGAATGGCTGGCCACCGCCTGCCCCTCGAGTATGCGCCCATCGCGCGTCTGCGCGACGAGGGTCACGCGGTCGAGCGTGGAAGGATACACGTGGCCACGCACGTGGAGCAGCTGCTCGCATACGTCGATGGCCTGGGGGAATCCGCCGCACGTCACCTCGAGCGCCGAGAGCATGAGGTTGCCGAGCGTATGGTTCTCGGCAAACCCGAAGCGCACCTTGAACGCCTGCGTCAGCGGATCGTCGGCATCGCCCGCCATGGCCGTGATGCATTTCCGTATGTCCCCGGGGGCGGTCGCTCCCGCTTGATCGCGCAAGATGCCGGTCGAGCCGCCGTCGTCTGCCATGGCGACGACGGCCGACGTTTCCACGCCCATCGAGAGCAGGGTGCGAATCGAGACCGGCGCGCCCGTCCCGCCCCCGATGACCACGGCCTTCACCGCGCTCTCGGGGCGTTCGGATGCTTTCAAGTCGGGCAGGGCCGCGAACATCGCGGTCGCCGAGGGGTCGTGACCGAACGCATCGGCCATCAGGCCGCTCATGCGCCGCCCCCTTCCACCGCGTCTGCCATGGGGTCGGCACCGACGAGCTCGCCGTCGCCGCGCACCGCCAGCGCGAGGTCGCGGTGCGCGACGCTCACGCGGTAGCCCGCTGAACTCAGGTAGTCGCCCGTCGCCTCGGCCAGCACCACGCTGCGGTGCTGCCCGCCCGTGCATCCCACGGCGATGGCGAGCTGCTGCTTTCCCTCGGCGACATAGCCCGGCATGACGCAGTCGAGCAGGTTCTTCCACCGCTTGAGGAACGACTCGGTCATGCTGTTGTACAGCACGTAGTCGCGCACCTTCTGGTCGAGGCCGGTCATCGTGCGCATCTCGGGGTCATAAAACGGGTTGGGAAGGAACCTCACGTCTATGACGACGTCCGCATCGAGCGGCGCGCCGTGCTTGAAGCCGAACGAGTACACCGACACGGAAAGCCCCGTGCGCTCCTCGGCGGCGTCGAACAGGCCCCTCAGCTTGGTGCGGAGCTCCGAGGGCAGCAAGTTGGTCGTATCGATGACGAAATCGGAGTTCACGCGTATCTCGCGCAGGAGCGAGCGCTCGCGCTCGATGCCGGTCAGTATGGTGGCGCCGTCCGAGCAGAGCGGGTGACGCCTCCTGCTGGACTTGTAGCGCGCCACAAGCTTGTCGTCGTCGGCATCGAGGAACACGATGCTCGTGGTGATGCCCTCGTCGCCGAGCTTCGCCAGCACTTCGCTCACGCTCGTGAAGAACGCCCGCGACCTGGCGTCGCACACGATGGCCACGCGGCGCTCCTTGTCGAGCCTTTTCGCCTGCTCGCCGGTTATGCGCACGAGGTCCTCGATGAGCGATGGCGGGAGGTTGTCCACGCAGTAGTACCCGAGGTCCTCGAACACGTGCATGGCCTCGGTTCTCCCGGCGCCGCTCATGCCGCTAATGATGACGAGCTCGGGCATTTCGTTGATATCGGCCATTTGCTCCTCCTCGATCCCAATCAGCAGTATGAGTTGCCCCCCAGGGGAAGCGACTCATCGAATGAGTTGTCCCCCAGGGGAAGTGACTCATTCTTGTTTTGTGCGCTCATTATACTGCTGCAAGACGAGGTGGACTTCTTCGGCGACGGCGTCGGGCAACGACGGCACCGCCTTGATTTCCTCGAGCGTGGCCTCCTTGAGGGCCTTGAACGACTTGAAGTGCTTCTTGAGGGCTTTCCTGCGCACGGGCCCGAGGCCTTCCACGTCGTCGAGGATGCTTGCCGTCATGCCCTTCCCGCGCAGCTCGCGGTGGAAGGTGATGGCGAAACGGTGCGCCTCGTCGCGGACCTGCTTCACCAGGTAGAGCGACGCCGAGCCGCCCGGCAGCACGACGGGGCCGGAATCCTGCCAGGGCACGAACAGCTCCTCGTCGCGTTTCGCCAGGCCGCACAGCGCGATGTCGTCGCGACCCATCTCCTCGAACATCTCCAGCGCCGCGCTCAGCTGGGGCTTGCCGCCGTCGAGGATGATCAGGTCGGGTTTCGACCCGAAGCGCTCGTCGGCCATGCGCTCGTCCGCATAGCGCCTCCGCATCACTTCCTGCATGCTCAGGAAGTCGTTCGCCTCGTCGAGCGGCGTCTTTATCTTGAAGCGGCGGTACTGCGCCTTGTCGGGCCGCCCGTTGGTGAACACGACCATCGACGCCACGGTGTAGCTGCCGTGAATCGTGGAGATGTCGAAGCACTCGATGCGCATCGGCGGCGCGGGGAGCGCAAGCGCGCTCTCGAGCTGCAGGAGCGCGTCGTTCACGCGCTTGTCCTCGTAGCTCGTGCGCACCTTGTAGCGCAGCAGCGTGTGCTTCGCGTTGTTCTCTGCCAGCTCGAGCAGCTCGCGCTTCTCGCTCTTCCTGGGGGCCGTGAAGCGCACCTTGGCGCCGTGCGGGCTGGCCAGCTTCTCCGTGAGCCACGAGGCCATGACGTCCGCATCCTCGGGAAGCTCCCTCACGATCACCTCGTGCGGGATGGAGGCCGTCGCATCGTAGTAGCGCAGCAGGAACGCGTGCAGAAGGTCGTCGTCGGGCACGTCGCGGCCGCGGTCGAGCACGAACTCGTTGGAGTTCATGATCCGTCCCTCGCGCACCATGAAGACGTGCACGCCCGCGATCGTCTCCTCGCGGTAGAGCCCCACCACGTCGGCGTTCAGGTCGCGCGACGACACGGCATGCTGCCTGTCGTCGAGGTCGCGCATGGCCTCGATGCGCTCCTTGATGCGCCCTGCCCTCTCGAAGTCGAGCTCGTCGGCAGCGCGCATCATCTCGTCCGACAGCTCGGATATGAACTCCTCGCGGTGCCCTTCAAGGAACCGCACCACCCTCTCGACGTTTGAGCGGTACTCATCGGGGGTTACCTGGCCGCAGCATACGCCGGGACCCAGCCCCACGTGCGCGTCGAAGCAGGGCCTGAGCGAACTCGACGACGACAGGAACGCATCGAGGTCGCCCTTGTCGAGCTTGCGCTTGATCCTGCGCCATTCGGGGCACGAAGCCGTGCAGATGGGAACGACGCGCCTGACGGCGTCGAACACGGTGCGCGCCGCCCTACCGTCGGTGTAGGGCCCGAAGTACTTCGTGTCCTTGCGATGGCGCTCGCGCGTGTACTTGATGGCCGGGAACACGTCGCCCGTCGTCACGGCCAAAAACGGGTACGACTTGTCGTCCTTGAAGTCGGCGTTGAAGAACGGCGCGTGCTCGTTGATCAGGTTCTTCTCCAGCACGAGCGATTCATGCTCGTTCTCGACGACGATGTACTCGAACGAGTCGATGGCGTCCACGAGCAGCGGTATCTTGGCGCGGTCGTCCTGGAAGTTGACGTACTGGCGCATCCGCGCGCGCAGCTGCTTGGCCTTGCCGACGTAGATGACCTCGCCCTTCGCGTCCTTCCACAGGTACACGCCGGGAAGGGCGGGCACTTCGTCAAGCTCGCGCTTTATCCGCTCGATCTTTTCGGTGAGCGACTCCACGGGATGCTCCTACAGCGATACGACGGTCTTCGCCGTCATCATGTTGTTGGGGGCGATGATCACGGCGCGCGCCTCCTCGGGATCGGGCGAGTCAACGTAGAACACCGACCCCACGTACTCCCCGTCGGCCTTGATCGCGGCATCGCACGCGAACACCACAAGGTCGGCCCCGAACACCTGCGTCTTGCGCAGCGCGCTATCCTCCGAGACGATGACCACCTTGTCGACCGCATGGGACTTGAGATAGGCGATGCTCGTGCGGATCTTGCCGAACTGGTACTTTCCACCAATCGAGAAGATGCCGATGCGCTGGTCGCCGCACTTGAGTATGACCGGGTCGCGGTACCGGGCGGTATCGTCCGTGTGCAGCAAGAGAACCGATGCGTCCTTGCTGAGGTAATCGGCGGCGACCGCCGCGGCCGTCACTTCCTTTACCTCGCCGTCCTCTTCCGACGCCTCGGGCCTCGAGTCGTTTGGGTCGGCGTCGATGAGCTGCGCGACCTCCTCATGACGAGGCAGCACGCCATCGTAGACGATGACGGTGTACCTCTCCATCTCCCCGACGTAGTCGTCGATGTGGAGGGCGGCAATGTTCCAATTGTGCCCGACGAAGATGTACCACCCCATTGCGATGGCGGCAAGTACGCCGAGCGCGACGAGCATTGCGAGCGCGATCTTTTCTCGCGTGCTTTTTTCCATGAGGCGTATTCTACTTCATTGCGCCCCCGCGCTCCCGCAGTATTTGTGAATCGATAGCGAACATTTGTTTTCTCGAGTACAATAGTTGCTCGCAAAACCGATCACATTGGAGCTATCACGTATGGGGCAGAACGCAATCGTCATCAAGGGCGCGAGGCAGCATAACCTCAAGGACATCGACCTCACGATCCCGCGCGACAAGCTCGTGGTTATCACGGGTCTTTCGGGGTCGGGCAAGTCGTCGCTCGCGTTCGACACGATGTACGCCGAGGGCCAGCGCCGCTACGTCGAGAGCCTTTCGAGCTACGCGCGCATGTTCCTCGGCCAGATGTCCAAGCCCGACCTGGACAGCATCGACGGGCTGTCCCCCGCCGTCTCCATCGACCAGAAGACGACGAGCAGGAACCCGCGCTCCACCGTGGGCACGACAACCGAGATATACGACTACCTGAGGCTTCTGTTCGCGCGCATCGGCGTGCCCCACTGCCCCGAATGCGGCCGCGTCATCAAGAAGCAGACCACCGACCAGGTTACCGACGAGATCCTCAAGCTCGGCGACGGCGAGTCCACGCGCGCGATCATCATGGCGCCCGTCGTGACCGGCCGGAAGGGCGAGTTCACCAAGCTGTTCGCCGACCTCGGCAAGGAAGGGTTCGCACGCGTGCGCATCGACGGCGAAATCGTGCGCCTGACCGGCGAGGAGATCACCCTCAACAAGAAGATCAAGCACTTCATCGACGTCGTGGTCGACCGCGTGGTGCTCAAGCCCTCCGCCGTCGCGCGCATCGCGGAATCGGTGGAAACCGCCACCACCATCGCCGACGGGCGCGTGCTCGTGCAGCTGCTGGACAAGGACGGCAACGCCCCCGAGATGGAAACGCCCACCTCGTCGGGTGCCACGGGCGGCCTCAGGCCGGGCGAGCACCTGTTCTCGCTCGCGCTCGCCTGCCCCGAGCACGGCCATTCCATGGACGAGCTGCAGCCGCGCGACTTCTCCTTCAACGCTCCCTACGGCGCATGCCCCGAGTGCCTGGGCCTCGGCAGCCGCGAGGAAGTCGACCCGATGCTCGTCGTGCCCGACACCACGCTCTCGCTCAGCGAGGGCGCCATCGCGCCTTTCAAGTCGGGGAACTACTACCCCCAGGTGCTCGCCGCCGTGCTCGAGCACGTCGGCGAATCGCCCGACACCCCCTGGGAGGACCTCCCCAAGAAGGCGCGCGACGCCCTGCTCTACGGCGTCAAGGGTCGCGTGCGCGTCGACTACGTCACCGTCGACGGGCGCAACACGTACTGGTACATCGAATGGCACGGCGCCATCGCCGCCATCGAGGACAAGCTGCGCGATGCGGGAAGCGACCGCCAGCGCGAGAAGCTCGAGGCGTACTTCTCCGCCATCCCGTGCAAGACCTGCGGCGGCAAGCGCCTGAAACCCGAAATACTCGCCGTCACCGTGGGCGGCAAGAACATCCACGAGGTGTGCGAAATGAGCGCTGTCGAGTCGCTCGAGTTCTTCGACTCCCTCGTGCTCGAAGGGCAGGACCTGCAAATCGCAGGACCTATCGTCAAGGAGATCCTCGCGCGCCTGCGCTTCCTCGTGGACGTCGGGCTCGACTACCTCACGCTCGAGCGCGCGACGGCCACGCTCTCCGGCGGCGAGGCCCAGCGCATCCGCCTGGC
>CACWWI010000012.1 GCA_902764575.1 uncultured Coriobacteriaceae bacterium | reverse complement strand
TAGGCCAGGCCACCACCTACCTCTTCCATGAAAACCCCCGCTGGTTCGTAGAAGAAAAGTGCCTCGAATAGCCACCTGAGAAGCACAGCAGCAGGTAGTAAACCGAAGACTCTCCGCGAACAACAAAGCCAGCGCAAAGATCGAAAACTCGATGTGGGGGCAAAGTCAGCGAGGGCGCCTGTGGTGCCCGGAATTGCCCTGAAAGACGCGCATTGGCCTTAGGGCCATGCGCGCAGGCTTGAAGGGCAAGGCCGGGTGCCACAGGCGGCCGCAGCGTCGGCGGCAGCGCTGGCCGTAGGCCAGCGCAACCAAAGACAACAAAGAAGCGCCGACATGCCCTGTAGGTATGCCGACGCTTCCTCTCCAAGAAGACGGAGGAACCAGTCCCCTCCCAGAAACCAGGCTCCACGTCATCGAGTTGTCAAAACCTGCGGAAAAAACCGCCGTCGGGAATTATAGCACCGTTCCCCGCAAATACCCCGACAAATTACCCTGATATAAACCTGAGCATTAAGGCCCATTTTTACACGCCTGGAAACACCCGCATACCAGAAACCCTACCCGAGCGCCTGAGCTCCCTCTGAAGAAAGCCGCTCCCAATCGCACTAACCCGTGAATCTGGTGCAAAGGAGCCCTCCCATCCCCCGTATGAAATCGCACTTAACCGCGCATCTCGTGCAGAGAATCGCACTAACCCGCACATCTGGTGCATTCCGGCGCCGCCCGATGTACGAGAATTGCGATCTAGTGCGATTTTCCAGCCCTTTCACCCTCCTCGCGCTGCATAACCCCAGGTCAGAAAAAATCACGATGGGAAAAATCGCACTAACCCGTCAATCTCGTACACGAGTCACCCCTCCCATGCACGAGATCGACGGGTTAGTGCGATACGCGAAAGCCACGCGCGCATCCAGGTCGCCGCCGCAGGGCATACAACCGCAAATTTGCTGCAATCTGCACCCGCTCTTTGCAGCATATTTGCGGTTGTATATGAATCAGAGGACGGAGGCTTCCGCGCGACCTGGGGAAACGCCAATTCGACCTCGAGAATCGACGGGAAATTGGTATACAACCGCAAATTTGCTGCAATCGACGGGGCCCAATTGCAGCATATTTGCGGTTGTATACGAATCGGGAGAACGGTCGACCCACATGACGCGAGAGAAGCAGCGTCCTTCCCTGCCTTTCCCCCAGGCATCAGGCATCCGGTAACAAAACTGCTGCGCCTACCCTGCGGGCAAGGCGTCTATCTCTCTGAATTTGGCGGTCGCCCTTCGTGGAGCGTTTACAGCTCGCGGCGGGCTTCGATGGCGCGGGAGAGCGTTACCTCGTCGACGAAGTCGAGCTCGCCGCCGACGGGCATGCCGCTTGCCAGGCGCGTGACGGTGACGTCGAAGGGCCGCAGCAGGCGCGCGATGTAGGCGGCCGTGGTCTCGCCCTCGACGTTGGGATTGGTCGCCAGGATGACCTCGCGCACGTCCTCGGCTGCCAGCCGCTGCATCAGGTCGGCGATGTGCAGGTCGTCGGGTCCGATGCCGTCCATGGGCGCAAGTTCTCCGCCGAGCACGTGGTACAGGCCCGTGAAGACGCCCGTCCGCTCAATGGCGGCGATGTCGCGCGGCTCGCTCACGACGCACACCACGCTTCCGTCGCGCTCGCCCGATTGGCATATCTCGCACAGGTCGCCCTCGGCATAGTTGAAGCAGCGGTTGCAGAAGTGGACGGTGCTCTTCACCTCGCGTATGGCATCGGCAAGGCGCAGCACCGTGGCGCTGTCGGTGTTCATCATCCAGTACGCGATGCGCTGGGCAGACTTGGCCCCGATGCCGGGCAGCCGCTCGAGCTCGTCGAGCAGCTTCTGTAATGCGGGCGCCGATTGCATCGCTAGAACAGCCCGGGGATGTTCATGCCGCCGGTGACGGCGTTGATGCGGGCCTCGCCTTGCTCGGCAACACCGCGTAGGGCCTCGTTCACGGCAACGAGCACCATATCCTCGAGCATCTCGACATCGTCGGGGTCGACCACCTGGGGGTCGATCTTGATGCCCTCGATCGTGCCGTCGCCGAGTGCGGTTACCGCCACCATGCCACCACCAGACGTGGTCGTGAACGACAGGGTCTTGATTTCCTCCTGCGCGCGGGCGAGCTCGAGCTGCATCTTCTGCGCTTGCTTCATCATCTGGTTCATGTCCATGGCCATGCTGGGTTCCTCCTATGGGTTCGTGGCTCCAAGCATCTTATCGCAACTGGTTCCTGTTCGGGTTACTCTTCCACTTCGCTGAAGACGACGCCGTCGCCGAAGCCGGCTTGCAAGATGGCCTGGATGTCGGCCGAATCGGCGGCTGGCGCGCTGTTGGGAGCATCGCCCGCGGGCGCCGGCGCAGATGCCGTGCGGTCGGCGGCAGGGGCCGAAGGAGCATCGAGCTCCTCGTAGGGAACGTAGTCGTAGGGAAGGTCCTCGTAGGGCACCTGGTCATATGAAGGCGCGCTCCCGGCTTGGGGCGTCGGCTCCGGCGCGGGAGCAGGGGCCGGCTCGGGCTCGGGCTCGGGCTCGGGCGCAGGCGCAGGTGCAGGCTCGGGCTCAGGCACCACGGCAGGTGCGGGGGCAGAAGCAGCCGGCGCGGGCTCGGCCGAGTCCCCGGCCTTCTCGAAGGCGAAGGCTACGGGACCGCCTGCCGCCTGCTGCAAGGCTGCGGTGAGCGCGTCCTGGACCTCGGGCTTCTGCGCGTTCTTGAACAGGAAATCGCTCTCGGCGGGAAACACGATGCGCACCGTGGACGTGGCCTCATCGTAGCGAGCCTTCGCGTTCATGAAGAGCACCACGTGCGCTTGCTTCTCCCGCTTGAGCGCCGTCATGGCTGCCTGCCAGACGCGTTGGAGCGCGGCGGGGTTCGCCAAGGGCGAAGCGGCGGCGGTTTGGCTTTCGCGTGGCTCGGCGGCGGGCTGCGGCGTGCCGGCTTCGGCGACGGGCGTACGGAGCGCGCCCCTACCGGACGGTTGCCCCGCCCCGGCATCGCCGGCCGTCCAGGCATCGTCGTTGAACTGTTGGCGTACCTCGTCGTCGTCAGTCGCCCGAGCGGTATTTGCTGCCTGAACATCACGAGCGGGCGCGGGCTCTCCCGGAAGCACGTGGGCCACCGCGGAATAACCCGATTCCAGCGCCTCGATGCGTTCGGCCAGGGCCTCGAGCGTCAGGTCGGAATCGGGGCGAACCATGCGCGTGAGCGCGATCTCGAACGCCAGGCGCGGGTTCGACGAGGTCTTTAGCTCGGCCGACAGGTCGCCGAGCACGCCGAGCAGGCGGCTCGAACGGTCGGCGCCGAACCATTGCAGCTCGCCCGCCAGCTCGCGGCGCGCGGTCTCGCCCACGTCGAGGTCGGCATCGTCGCCCACGAGCGCCATCACGTACAGGTTGCGCACGTGCTCGGCCATATCGCGCACGAACTGCGCCAAGTCAGCGCCCGTCTCCACGTACGCGGCGGTCCAGCGGAAGCAGCTGGCGATATCGCGCTTGCCCACGTAGGTCATGATCTCGGCCATGTCGTTGGAATCGATGGCGCCCAGCAGGCGCTCGGCGCCGGCAAGCGTCACGCGCCCGTTCTCGAACGCGATAATCTGCTCAAGCGAGGTGAGCGCGTTGCGCAGCCCACCTTCGGCGCGGTGCGCGATGAGGTCGAGCGCCTCGCCCTCGAACTCCACGCCCTCGGCGATGCAGATGGCGCCCAAACGCGACACCATCGACTCGGGGGCGATGCGACGGAAGTCGAAGCGCTGGCAGCGGGAGTGGATGGTCTCGGGCACCTTCTGCGGGTCGGTGGTGCACAGAATGAAGATGACGTGCGACGGGGGCTCCTCGAGCGTCTTCAGCAGCGCGTTGAACGCCGCCATCGACAGCATGTGCACCTCGTCGATGATGTAGACCTTGCGGTTGCCGCGCGTCGGGGCGAACGACACGCGCCCGATGATCTCCTCGCGCACGTTCTCGACGCCCGTCCGGCTGGCGGCGTCGAGCTCGTACACGTCGGGATGGGTGCCCTCGGCGATGAGCTGGCAGTCCGCGCACGTGCCGTCGGGATCGGGCGTGGGGCCGTTCTGGCAGAGCAGCGCCTTGGCGAGCAGGCGTGCCGTAGTGGTCTTGCCCGTGCCGCGCGGGCCGCAGAACAGGTAGGCATGCGACACCTTGTTCTGCGTGATGGCGTTCTTCAGCGTGCGCTCGATGGGCTCCTGGCCCACCACGTCCTCGAACACCTGCGGGCGATATTTCCTGTAAAGGGCTTCTGACATGGTCGTTTGTCCTTCTGTCGGCCTTATCTGGCTGCAAAATGTTGCAAAAGCGCGGCCGGTTTCTTTTTTTGATAATCTTACTACTTCTTGCGGCTTGCCAGAGCGCCTTTGACGGCGCCAATGATGGCGGGGAGCACCGACACGAAGATGATGGCGAGCACAATGGTGCTGAAGTGCTCCTGCACGAACGGCACGCTGCCGAAGAAGTAGCCCACGAGCACGAACAGGCTCACCCAGCTGATGCCGCCGATGGCGTTGAACACCGTGAACTTCGCGAAGTTCATGTGGCCGGTGCCGGCGATGAACGGGGCGAACGTGCGGAAGAACGGCATGAAGCGCGTGATGACGATGGTCAGCCCACCATACTTCTCGAAGAACTCATCGAGCTTGGCCATGCGCTCGGGCGTGAGCGCCTTCACCTTGCCCGAATCGATGATGCGCTTGCCGAAGAAACGTGCGATCCAGTAGTTCGAGGTGTTGCCCAGGATAGCGGCCGCGTAGAACACGAGCAGGGTGGGAATCAGGCTGAGCCCGTTCTCGACGCCCAGGTCGCCGTACATGCCCGGATGCGAGAACACGCCACACGCGAACAGCAGCGAGTCGCCGGGCAAGAACGGGAAGAACACCACGCCCGTCTCGATGAACACGACCAGGAACAGCGGGCAGTACACCGCCACGGGCCCGAGCGTCACGATCCACGTCGCGATCCACGGGCGGGGGTCCTTGAGGAAGCTGATGATGAAATTGATGAAGTCCATCGAGGTGGGGCTCTCCGTCCCGCATCATACAAAAGTGCCCTGGAAAGACTAGGACGCTCGTCAGCGGTCCCTTATGGCTGCTTCCTCCCGGACCTGACCAGGTTCGGAACTTGGCGCCGTCCTAGTCCTTCCAAAGCACTCGAACAACTGCAGGAGGCAGTATACGCGAAACGGCGGGGCCGTTGCACAGGCAACGGCCCCCGCGAACCAAAACCACACACAGCGCGCTCGCCCGCTGTTCCCGCCGGCTACCTCCCGGTGTTGTCGACGACCTTGAACTCCATGCCTGACGTGGCGGCCACGCAGAGCTTGTGGAGCCTCGCCCACTCGTCCTTGTCGGAGTTCGACGACCCGGCGATGCTCGTTTCCTCGCGAGTGGCGTACACGATTGTCTGGGCCGGGCGCCCGTTGTTGCCGATTGCGGTGTAGAAGGCATCCTGCCCTTCAGCGAGCTTCGACGCGTTCATCATCTTCAGCTCGAGGATGGGATAGTCCTTGCTCTCCTTGAGGTCGGTCCCGTAGATCTGCACGTCGGTGGCGTTCGGGTACGCGATGCGCACATGCCCCGCGAGCTCGACGGGAAGGTCGAACGCGTAGAAATCGTTTTCCACGTGCAGGGCCGCCTTGTCTACCGCCTGGGAGCTGGCGGATGCCGACGCGCTGCTCGCGCTATCGCCCTTGGTCTCCTTCTCGAGCTGCGCCTTGGTGCTGCTCACGGTTGCGAGCGTATCTTCGACGCTCACTTCCTTGTTCTTGTCGCTCGAGCTGGGGCCCGGGCTGCCGGGCCTGTTCATGTTGTACGTTTCCGTGGTGGCGTTTGCCTTCATCTTCTCCAGCTCGGCGTTGTACTCCGCCTCCGTAGCCTCTTTGCCGTCCACCTCGTACGCCTTGTCGTTGGGATTCTGGCGCGAAACGGACACTGCGCACAGCTTCCCGGGCTTCATCTCGCCGGATTGGAAGTGGAAGTCCTGCTGGGTCTGAACGATGGACCACCCCGCGACCGTCGAGGTCACATCGATGAAGTACGTTTCGTTGCCGCTCGTGTAGAACGGGAAGTTGCAGAACCCGCCGTTGCCATAAGGCGTTGCAGAACCCGTATGCACGCACGTGGCCTTGTTGTTCGCGTACGCCCACACCTCGTAGGTGTAGTACTCGGCGCCGTTCATGTGGCCGCTGTAATTCGCGCTGTCTGCCTTCGCCTTGTCGTAGTACATCAGGACGAGCTCGTCGGCGCCGTCGCCGTCCAAGTCCACCAGCTTGGCGAAACAGAGCCCGTCGAGCTGCAGCGCATTGCCGCCGCCGTCGATGGGGCTCGCCTTGCCCTCGCCGTACTTCTTCTCATGCTCGTTGAGCTGGTCGAGGTACTCCTGGTACATAGCCTTCTTCTGCTCGTCGGAACCAGAAGACGACTGCGCTCCGAGGCCGGCGCCGGGATCAGCAGGCTCGGAGGACGCGCTCGAAGGCGAGGGCGCGGGCTCCGAGGGAGCCGGCTCGGTGCTCTCCTTGGGCGGCACCGTGACCTCCGCAGGAGCCTTGTCGTTGTTCTCCTTGACGTCGAAACCGCCGTAGGGTTGCTTCTCGCCCGTGTTGTTGTTCGTGATGACGACGTTGTAGTTGCCGTCGGGGAGCTGACCGCCTTCGGATGTCGTGACATCGCCGAACGTGAAGCCGCTCTCGTCGGTGATGTCGGTAACGGCCACGGTCGCGCCGGTCAGGCGGTCGATCACGGTTACCGTGTAGTTGTCGAGTCGCTTGCCGTCCGCGTCCTCGGGGTAGATGCGCGTTACGAGCGTGCACTCGGTGAGCTCCTCGCCCTGGGCCTTTTCGCGGGCGCCGAAGGGCCCGATGCCGAGCACGACCATGACGACCGCGACGACCGCGAGCACGGCGACTATCGAGATGATGACCGCGGCGATCTTCGCGCCCTTGCCGCTCCCTCGCGGCGCCGGGGCCGCAGCGCCGTACGCCCCTTGCGCGTTCTGCGGCACCGCGGGCTGGGCCATCGGCGCGGCCTGCGGCACGGGGGCCGCCTGGCCCTGGCCGCCGTCGAGCGCTTGCAGCGGGACGGTCTCGGCCGCTGCCGCACCCGCACCGGCCGCCCCGTCGGAGACGATCACGTCGATGCCGGAAGTCTCCACCAGCTGGTCAGCGGCTTCCTCTTCGACGGGGAGCTCGGCCTCCTCGGCATCTGCGACGGCACCCTCGGGAAGCTCCTCGTCAGTCGCCAGCCCCGTGGCCGTGGGCGCGGGCTCGGCAGCCGCCTGGTCGTCCTCGTCGTCAACCGCGAGCCCCGTGACCGCCGGGGCGGGGTCCTCGGGAACGGACTCGGGAGCGTCAGGCACCTTCACCTCCGCACCGCATTGCACGCAGAACCGCGCGTCCTCTTCGATTCGTGCCCCGCATTTCGTGCAAAACATACCGCACCTCTCATCCGTGCCCAGCTGCGACGGAAACCGCGCCGTCGCCGCCGTTACTTGGTCGCCACCACTTCTACCGCGGCAGCCGCATCCTTGTTCGATTCCTTGTAGTCGGCGATGAACGTGCACACGGTCTTGCCGTCCTCGCTCTTCATGACCACCTCGTACGTTCCGTCGGGAACGTTCTCGAGCGTCTTGCCGTTCGGGTCGTTGAACTGCGAGATGGTGAAGCTCGCGGCCCCGCCGCCCGCCTTGCGCACCAGCAGCGTGTTGTCGATGGACACGCCGTCCTGCTTGCGGTTGAGGTCGACGGAGTAGCTATCGACCGGCTCCTCGTCCACGTCGTACGGCGTGATGACCGTCTTGCCGGAGCACTCGACCTCCTTCACGCTGCCCGACTGGATGCGCTTCGTGTTCTTGGACAGCTCGGACGACGCGGACGCGCTCGAGCCTCCTCCCAGCACGCTTTCGGACATGCCGCTCATGAAGAAGAACGCCAAGCCCCCGCCTATGGCCACAATGATGACCACGGCCACGATCACCGCAGCGACCGGGAACGTTCGCCTGCCTGCCGCCGGGGTCTCGACCGGCCGCGTGGCCTGCGCCGGCGCCACCCAGCGGGTGGCGGCGCCGCTCGGTTGCGGGGCGCCTCCCACCGGCTGCCCATCCGCCGAGAGCGGCCTGCCGCATGCCTGGCAGAAGTTCTGACCAGCCTCGTTGAGGTTGCCGCACACGCACCGGCGGACGACGCCCGCCTGGTCGCCTGTGTCCTGTATGACGATCGGCGCCGTGGGAGGAGCCGGCGTGGACGGCTCGAAGGCCGAATCGGGCAGCAGGTTGGAGGCCGCGAGCTCCTCGCGCACCTGGGCGCGGCCGTTGGCCGTGCTCACCTGCAGGTCGTGGCTGTCCACAAACGCGATGCCGCGGCTCGCCAGGTAGCTCTCCATGAGCGCCTCGGCCTGCGAACGGCTCCCGAGCAATTCGCGCAGGCGCATGATCTCGGGCGCCACGTCCTCGTCGGTGCACGACGAGATGGCGGGGTCCAAGCGGTTGCCCAGGTCGTCGAACACCGTCTTGAGGTCGCGCCATTGCAGATACTCGTCGTAGCGCCGCCGTTCGGCCTCGTCGCCGAACACCTCGCGTGCCCGCGAGCAGAGCCGCTCGGCCGCGCTGCGCTCCGACGTGTTGCGCATCCAGTCGCGCACGCGCTGCTCGGCACGCTCGATGAGCTGCTCGCCCGATGCCAGCTGCGGGTTCTGGGAGCCTTCGGGGCATGCGTACTCGTAGAGGTCGGCTGCATCGAACATGCCGAGGTCCGCCCGCATGGAGCGGAACTTGGACGCACCTTGCGGCCTGGTGGACACCAGGCGTCCGTACAGACTTCCTGCACCTTGTACGCTATTCTGCGGCAATGCCCGTCACCCTCGCCTTCGCCTGTGCGACCTCCTGCGGAGACAGCCCCAGAACCTTCTTCTCGAAATCGATCGACCGGCCCGATTCGGGCTCGGTCGCCTGGACGGTCAGCAACCCCTCTTCGTCGAGCACGAACGTGACCACGATGGGAGCGCGCTCGGGAAGGCGCAGCTCCTTCAGGTCGAACGTCTGCGACACAACCATGCGGCCATCGTTCAGCCGCGCGCTCGGTGCCTCCTCGTCGTTCTCGTACACCTCAAGCTCCACCTCGACCTGCTGCGGATAGGCCTCGAGCGTGCGGAAGGTCTTGTCCTCCGACACGATGCCCGTCTCCTTGTCTATCTTGCAGTTCTTCAGGATGAGGTTCGAGATGCGCTCGACGCCGTCCTTGTACCGGGCTTTAGATCGCGTGCTTGCCGCGCTCGCGCTTCGCGCCCAGCCGGTCGATCATGTGCTTGGCCGCGCAGATGGCCGCGCCCTTGGCCACTGCCTCGTCGGGGTCGGTGCGCTTGAGCTCGAGGTCGGGGAAGTTCTTGGCGAGCGCCTCCTTCACCTGGGGCATCCAGGTGGAGCCGCCCACGAGCAGGATGCTCTTGATGTCGCAGCCATCTTCCCGCGCGGCCTCGAGCGCCTTGCGGGTGAGGTTGATCGTGTTGGCCAGCAAGTCGCTCGTGAGCTCGTCGAACGTCTCGCGCGACAGCATGACGCGCGCCGGCCCCTTGTCGAGCATGAGGTTGACCGCCGTCTCGTCGGTTTCGCTCAGGCGCTGCTTGGCCTCTTCGGCCGCGCTGCGCAGGGCCTGCTTGGAGAAGGGGCTGAACTCGCAGGCGCCCTTCTGCTCGGCGTACTCGTCCTCGAGGTACGCGATGATGCGGTCGTCCCACAGGCGGCCGCCCAGCTCGTGGTCGCCCTCGGCGCACACGACGTCCACGATGTCGCGGTCGTCGGCATGCACGACCTCCACGGCGGTGACGTCGAACGTGCCACCGCCCAGGTCGTACACCAGAAACGCGCCGTCGTCCTTGGTCTCGCACACGCCGTAGTACACGGCCGCCGCAACGGGCTCCTGCACGATGCCGAGCACGTCCAGGCCCGCCATCTCGCCCGCCTCGCACGTTGCCTCGCGCTCGGGCTGGCCGAAGTGCGCGGGCACCGTGATGACCACGCCCGCGACCTCACGGTCGTAGCGCTCGCGGTAGTCGTCCGTGATCTTCTTCAACACGTACGCCGAAGCCTCCTGCGGCGAGATGTCGATGCCGTCGATGTTGGCGGCCACCACGCCTCGCTTGCCCATGAGGGGCTTGAACAGCTGCGCGGTGCGATCGGGCTCGGTGACGGCCGAGTCCTTGGCCACCTCGCCCACCTCGCAGTCCTTGGGATCGCGCCCCACGACGAAGTGGACGACCGACGGGGTGGTCGCACCGCCGTTGCGGTTCTTGCCCACAACCGGGTTGCCCAGCTCGTCGATGGCCGCGATGCACGAGTACGTCGTGCCCAGGTCAATGCCTACTATCGTGTTCTTCTGATCGCCCATTCGAAGCTCCCTACTTCTCCACTGTATACACCTTCACCAAGGCGGGGGCTATGTACTGGTCGCCCAAGCGGTAGCTTTCGCCTTCCACTTCGGCTATGCGGCCGTGCAGGCTCTCGTCGGTCGTGGGAACCTGGCCGACGGTCTTGTGCTTGAAGGAGAGGAACTCGTCGCCCGGCTCCGAGGCCACTACTTCCACGGAGTGCTTTTCCAGCACGTCGGCGAGCATGTCGCCGAACACGCGCACCTCGTCGGCCGGCACGCCCTCCTCGCCCGCATGGCGGGCGAGCATCGACTCGATGCCGCTGCGGACCTCGATAATGTCGCGGATGAACGGCATCGTCAACTTCTCGTACAGGCCGTTGCGGTACTCCTCCACCTCGGCGCTCACCTGCTTGCACCTGCTTGAGCACGGTCGCCTCGTGCTCGTTGCGCGAAATCTTGTCCTCGAACTGCGCGGTGAGCTTGGCAAGGGAGTCCTCCATGGCGGCTAGGCGCTCGTCGATACCCGAGAGCGCGCCGTCCGCTTCGCCTGCGGCAGGGGCGGGCGCCGGTTCGGATGCGGGATCAGGTGCCGCTGCTGCGGGCACAGGAGCGGGGGCCTGGGCGGAAACGCCCTGCCAGGGCGGCAGCTCGCTCGTCTCGTACGTATCGGGAACAGGCGCAGGGGCGGGCTGTTCCGCAGGCTGGCCGATCGGCACGTCCGCGTCTACCGGCTTTCCGCATGAAATGCAGAACCTCGCATCGTCTTCGTTCCTCGCACCGCAACGCTCGCAAAACCGCATGATCAGCCCTTTCTGTCGAGACTAAACGCGCGACCATGCCAGCTCAATCGCACGGCCCGCATCATCTAAGGCTATTATAGTAGGCCCTCCAACGCCGATGTTGCACAACAACGGACACTGCCCCCTCGCCCGCTGCTACAATGGGAACCGCCCGTCGAACCCAGGAGGCAGCATGGCAGAGCAAACCAGAATCGCGCTGTTCGTGGACGCCGACAACGCATCGCCCAGGAGCATCCCCGCCATCATGCGCGAACTCACCAGCAAGTACGGCGAGGTCACCTACCGGCGCGTCTACCGCAACTGGCACAACGCCAGCGACAAGTGGAACGAGATGCTCGTGCGCTACTCCATGCAGCCCGTGTACCAGGCCAGCAACGCCCGGGGCAAGAACTCGTCGGACATCAAGATGATCATCGACGCCATGGACGCGCTGTACGCGGGCACGGCCGAGTGCTTCTGCTTCGTGTCGAGCGACAGCGACTTCACGGCGCTGGCCGTGCGCCTGCGCGAGGGCGGCAAGACCGTGCTCGGCATCGGCGAGCGCGACAAGGTGAAAAACGACAGCGCGCTGGCGCGTGCCTGCAGCAAGTTCATCTACGTGGAAAACCTGATGTACGCCCACGCGCCCGACGACGGGCAGGACGAAGACCAACCCGCCCAAACGACAGTGAGCCCCTCGGCGTCGAGCGAATCGGACATCGCCGACGTGATCGCCGACATCATCACGACCAACGCCGACGACGCCGGCAGCATGTACCTGAGCCAGCTCAAGCAAGCCATCGTGAACCGGCGGCCCGACTTCGACGTGCGCAGCTACGGCTTCAACTCGTTCTCGAAGTTCCTGGCCGGCCTCGGCGGCTTCGAGCTGGTCCCGCCCGACGCTCCAGAAGCCGTACGCGTGGCGGGCGTGAAGCATCGCACCGAGGAGGTGTTCGACCTGGTGCGCTCCTACGTCATCGAGGGCGGCAGCGCCGGGCGCACCCTCCCCGAGATCGGCAGCGCCATCAACTCCGCTTTCCCCGGGCAGCGCATCCGCGAGCTGGGCTACACGCGCATGAGCAAGCTGCTCGCCGACGTGCCCGACGTGCGCTTGTCCACCCGCGAAGACGGCACCGCCATCGCCGTCCCCGAGGAGTAGCGGCCGCTCCCTTGCCCTGCGAGGCACCGCCGACCCTCCCCGCGCGCCCCGCTTCGCTTTCCCCGCCTTTCAACCGCGCAATTGAAATCGGCCGAACTACGCGGGCGGGGTTCACCTCTTATTGAATCCGCTTGGCGCTTACTGGACTTGGCCGATTTCTTGTGGGCGCGGTTGAAAGGCGGCGCTCAGAGGGTCGCGCGGGGAGGGTCGGCGGTGCCTCGCAGGGCAACTGAGCAGCATTCCCTTCAATCCGTGACTTATTAGTCACGTCGTCGCTCGCAATGCCGATAGGCTATTGGGCATGGGTTCGAATGCGGAGAGATATCGGCTTATCGGCGCTGCCATCGCACGGTGCCGCGAAGAGGAGGGCGTCTCCCAAGCTATGCTCACGCGCATGCTCGGCTTCACGAGCCATTCCTACCTGTCCCGCATCGAGAAAGGCACGCAGGAACCCAGCCTCGAGCTCATCTTCGACGTCGCGGACGCGCTCGACGTGGACGTGAAGTATTTCTTCACGGACCTGTGAGAACAGTCCGAAACTCACCCCCTTTTCTGACAAATTAACGGTACCTGTAAATTTCTTCTTGACTTTCTACAGGTACCGTTATATTTTATGCTCGATAGATTTTACAGGTACCTGTATCAAACGATGCCAACGGAAGGAGCATCATGGAAACCACCACCAACACCGAAGAAGTCGCCAAGAACGAAGAGGCGTTCCGCAAGTTCATGGATGTGCAGCACGTGATGATGGCCCTGCGCCACCGCAAGATGTGCGAGCACGGCCCCATGGGCGACACGACGCGCGGGCGCGGGCGCATCCTGGCGCTCCTGCAGCTGAAAGACGGCGTCGCCACCAAGGACATGGCCCAGATCCTGGGCATCCGCGTGTCGTCGCTCAACGAGACGCTCGGCAAGCTCGAGAAGGACGGCTACATCGTGCGCACGCCCTCGGAAGAGGACAAGCGCGTCATGCTCGTCACGCTCACCGAGAAGGGGCGCAGCGCCAAGCCGCACGGCAAGCGCCTGCCGGGCAAGGTGTTCGCCGACTTCACCGACGACGAGCTCGACGCGTTCTCGGGATACCTCGACCGCATGATGGCCAACCTCGAAAAGGAGCTCGGCGAAGACGCCCAGGAGCTGCTGGAGAACATGCGCGAGAAGCGCGCCGCGTTCTTCGAGGGGCACGGCCACGGCAATCCGCGCTGGTGCGGACATCGGGGCCATGGCCACGGGCATGGGCGCGGTCGCGGCCATGGGCATCACGGCGAAGGCCACGGCACCGAGGGCGACGAGGAGTAGCCGCAACGAACAACCTGCTTGAACGGAAGAGGCCGGGTGACGGCCTCTTTCTATTGGTTCCTGTAGCTGTCCATGAGCTCGCGGAACAGCGCTGCCGAGCTCGGCGGCGTGTACACGATGGCGTTCGCCCCCGCCTCGATGGTCGCGGTGATGGATTCCGGCGTCTTGCCGCCCGACGCCACGATGGGCACCTTGGGGAACCTCTGGCGTATGCCCTTCACGATTTCAGGCGTGCGCGCTCCCCCGGCCACGTTCAGTATGGTGGCGCCGTGGGAGATGCGGCGCCCGATGTCGTCCTTGTCGTTCGTCACGGTTACGACGATCGGTATGTCGAGCACGCGCGAGGCCATGCGCAGGTCCTTGTTGGGGATGGGGGAATTGAACACCACGCCCATGGCTCCCTGGTTCTCGGCATCCATGGCCAAGTACACCGCGCGGCTTCCCTGCGTCGTGCCGCCGCCCACGCCGCAGAACACGGGCATGGAGGCAGCGTGGATGACCGCCGCGTGCACCGCCCTTTGCGCCGTGAAGGGGTACACGCAGAAAACCGCGTCGGCGTCACAGTTCTTGATGATGGCGATGTCGGTGGAGAACAGCAGGCTGCGGATGCGCCTGCCGTACACGACGATGCCCGACGCCTGCTCGATTTCCTTGGGCATGCGCAAGATGTTATGGCGCAAGCGCGACTCGATGGGCTCAATGCCCTCCTCCTCGGACAAGAGCTGCTCCATCACCTCGTCCTCGAGGCTCGGCGTTTCGTCCTTCTGCCTGAACAGAGCCATGGCAACCTCCTCGGTTGTCGTTATTCCAGCATGTCGCACGCCCATTGGGCGGCTATCATCGACCCCTTCGCGAGCATGCTCTCGTCGACGGTGTAGTAGCAACTGTGCTGCGGGTGAACGGCCCCGATGTCGGGGTTGTGCGTGCCCACGAACACGAGCACGCCGGGCACCTTCTGCAGGTACTCCGCGAAATCCTCGCCCGCGAGCGTGCCCTCGTACGACCCAATCGCTCCCTCGCCGAGCACCTGCTCCACGGCCTGGCGCGCGACTTCGGCGCATGCGGGGTCGTTCACGACGCACGGGTTACCCTCCTCGAAGCTGAAGCTAATCTCGGCCCCGAACGCATGCGAGGTTTTGCCTGCCACGCGCTCGATGCGGTCGACCATGCGCTCGCGCACGTCCTTGTGCCACGTGCGCAGCGTGCCGGTGAGATACGCCGAGCCCGCCATGACGTTGCGCGCCGTGCCGCCGTGGATCTCGCCCACGGTAATGACCACGGGCTCGAACGGGGACGTGCGCCGCGACACGATGACCTGCAGCGCATCGACAATCTCTGCCGCTATCACGATGGCGTCCACGCCCTTGTGCGGCATGGACCCATGGGCGCTCACGCCCTCGATGTCGATGCGGAACCAGTCGGTGAACGCCATACGCGGCCCCGCCTCGCACGAGACGGTGCCCGCGTCCACCTCGCTCCAGATGTGCGCACCGTAGATGGCATCCACGCCCTCCAGCGCGCCCGCCGCGATCATGTCGCGCGCGCCGATGGAGATTTCCTCGGCTGGCTGGAAGATGACGCGCACCTCGCCCCGCAGGCGATCGCGCATCTGCATGAGCATCCGCACCGCGCCGAGCATCATGGCCATGTGGCAATCGTGCCCGCACGCATGCATGACGCCCTCGTTCTGCGACGCGAACTCGGCCCCGGTGCGCTCCGTAACATGCAACGCGTCCATGTCGGTGCGCAACGCAATGCGCTTGGCGGGATTGCCGTCGGCGTCGTAGGCGCCGGGCGCTTCCCCGCGGATGGTGGCGATGACGCCCGTGCCGATGAACTGCTCGCGCCCGTCCTGCTCGGGGTACGGCCGCGCGCCCTGCACGTGCCGGTACGGCACGCCCATCTCGTCGAGTTGCGCGCGGACGTACTCGGAGGTTGCGAACTCCTGCGCTCCCACCTCCGGATGCCGGTGGAAGTGGCGCCGCAGCGCGATGATGTCCTCTTCGTAGCGCTTCCCGAGCTCGCGGATGAGCTCCGCGGCCTCCGTCCGCGACCCGCCAGTGCCTTCAGCCATGTTGCGCCTCGCTTTCGAACGATAGGCAAAGTATACCGAGCGTTCCGCTCAACCCGGCAACGCACCGCCGAATCGCCATCCGCATGACGAAAAAAACGGCCGCACCTTTCGATGCGGCCGCTTCGTGGTTCTCTGACAACCCGCCGTTACAGCGTGCGCAAGCTCACTTCCTTGAGCTGGCGGCCGGTGACGGTGCTGGGAGCGCCGGTCATGGGGTCGCTCGCGCTGCTCGTCTTGGGGAAGGCGATGACGTCGCGGATAGAGTCCTTGCCGGCCAGCAACATGACCAGGCGGTCCAGACCGAGCGCGATGCCGCCATGCGGGGGCGCACCGAGCTCGAGCGCGTGGATGAGGTGGCCGAACTTCTCGTCAATCTGCTCGTCGGTCAGCCCGCAACGGCGCAGCACGCGGCGCTGCAGCTCGGGCGTGTGGATACGGATGGTGCCGCCGCCGGCCTCGAAGCCGTCCATCACCAGGTCGTACGAGTAGCTGCCGCACTCGAGCGGGGCGTCCTCGATCTTGTCGACGTCCTCCTCGCGGATCATCGTGAACGGATGGTGCTCGGCCGCGTACTTCTTCTCGTCCTCGTCGTACTTGAACATGGGGAAGTTCACGACCCACAGCAGGGCGTGGCCCTCGCGCGGGATGTCCAGGCGGTCGGCCATGTGCAGGCGCAGCGCGCTCAGCACGGCGTTGGCGACATCGGCCTTGTCGGCCGCGAACAGCAGCAGGTCGCCCGGCTCGACGCCCATGGCCTCCTTGAGCTTGGCGTACACGTCGTCCTCGAAGAACTTGATGATGGGGCTCTTGCCCGCCAGCTCGGTGTCGGCATCGGTGTAGGCGATCCAGGCCATGCCCTTCGCGCCGTTCTCGGCGGCCAGATCGCCCAGCTTCTCCACGTCGCCGCGGCTCCAGTTGCCGGCGCCCTTGCAGTTGATGGCCTTCACCACGCCACCGGCCTCGACGGCCTTGGCGAACACGCCGAAGCCGCAGCCGCGCACGATCTCGGTGAGGTTGACGAGCTCCATGCCGAAGCGGACGTCGGGGCGGTCGCACCCGAAGCGCTCCATGGCCTCGGCGTACTGCATGCGCTGCAGCGGGAAGGGATGCTCGACGCCCACGGCCTCGAGCGTTTCCTTCATGACGTCTTCCATCATGTCGATGACGTCGTCGCCCTGTACGAACGACATCTCGATGTCGATCTGCGTGAACTCGGGCTGACGGTCGGCACGCAGGTCCTCGTCGCGGAAGCACTTGGCAATTTGGTAGTAGCGCTCCACGCCGCCGATCATGAGCATCTGCTTGAACTGCTGCGGCGACTGCGGCAGCGCGTAGAACTTGCCGGGGTTGGGACGGCTCGGCACGATGTAGTCGCGCGCGCCCTCGGGCGTGGAGTTCGCCAGGATCGGCGTCTCGATCTCCAGGAACTCGCGCTTGTTCAGCGCCGCGCGCATGGCGGTGACCACCTGGTGGCGCAGCTTCAGGTTGGCGAGCATCTCCGGGCGACGGATGTCGAGGTAGCGCCACTTCATGCGCGTGGTCTCGTCGGTCTCGATGCCATCCTCGATGCTGAACGGCGGGGTAACCGACTTGTTCAGCACCTCGATGGAGCTGGCGAGCACTTCGATCTCGCCCGTCACCATGTTCGGGTTGACCGCCTCGGGGCCGCGCTCGCGCACCTTGCCCGTGAACTTCAGCACGTCCTCGCGGCTGAAGTGCTCGGCAATGGCGAACTCGTCGGCCGTCACGCAATCGGGGTCGACGACCACCTGCGTGTAGCCGTCGCGGTCGCGCAGGTCGACGAAGATGAGGCCGCCGTGGTCGCGGTTGTGCCACGCCCAGCCGGTCAGCGTCACCTCGCGCCCGCAATCTTCTTTACGCAGCTCGCCGCACGTTGCGGTGTGCATGCAGTACTCGTTCTTGAAATCTGTCATGGTATTCGTGCTCCTCACGGGTTTTACGCAAACTGGGATATTGTACCGCAGGAAAAATGGGGCGTTCGCCTGGTCCGCTCCGCCCACGCGCATTTCACAGATGGCACTTCGTGCTATGATTCCTGCGAACGTGGTGGAGGAAGGATTGTTGTGGCGTTGTGGCTTATTGCGGGGCTGGGGAACCCGGGGGAGGAATATGCGGAGACTCGGCATAATGCTGGGTTTCGCGTTGTGGACTTGCTCTCCGATGAGGTGAACGCCCGGTACTGGAAGAGCGAGTGCGGGGCGCTCACTGCCAAGGGGGCCTACCACGACCATGACGTCGTGCTCGCCAAGCCGCAGAGCTTCATGAACGTGTCGGGCGGGCCCGTGAAGAAGCTGCTCGATGCGTACGGCATCGACACCGACCATCTGATCGTCATCCACGACGAGATCGACATCGACCCCGCCACCGTGCGCGTGAAGTTCGGCGGCGGGCATGCCGGGCACAACGGGCTGCGCTCCATCTGCGACAAGCTGGGTACGCGCGACTGGTTCCGCGTGCGCTGCGGCGTCGGCCGCCCGCCCGGGCGCATGGACGTGGCCGACTTCGTGCTGAGCGTGCCCAAGAAGGAGGCCGCCGAGGACTTCCAGTACGCCATCGACCGCGCCGCCCAGGCCACACTCGCCCTCATCGACGAGGGGCTGGAGAAGACGCAGTCGAAGTTCAACGGGTAGCACGCCTGTCTCCACACCGCTATCGCCGCGCGCTATGATGACACCATGACCGATTCAGCCACAGATTTGGAACAAGAGCCGCGCTGGCGCGTGTATGCGCTGTTCGCGCTCATCACGCTCGGCGCCGCCCTCGGCAATCTGTCGCAAACCGGGGTCAACGCCATGCTCCCCTCCGCCATGGCGGAGCTCGGCGTGGACGTCGACGTGGGCCAGTGGCTCACGACGGGCTACATGCTCGTGCTCGGCGTGGCGGTTCCCGTCGCCACCTTCCTCATGCGCCGGCTCGACGATCGGAACTACCTGGTCCTTTCGTTCGTCCTGTTCGTGGCGGGATCGCTTCTGGACTACGTCGCCCCCGAGTTCTTCTCGATGCTCCTGGGGCGCATCCTGCAGGCGATCTCGGTGGGGCTGCTCATCCCCAAGATGCAAACGATCGCCATGACGAAGTTCCCGCCCGGGCGCCAGGCCACCGCCATGGGCATTGCGGGCATCGCGCTCGGGTTCGCACCGAGCATCGGGCCCACCGTGGGCGGCGGGCTCGATTATGCCTTCGGCTGGCGCAGCTTCTTCCTGGTCTTGCTCGTCATCTCGCTCGTTCTGCTCGTGCTCACCTTCCCGCTCGTCAAGCACGGCCCCTCGAGCTCGGACGCCCGCTTCGAAACCCTCTCGTTCATCTTGTCGACACTCGGCTTCGGTGGCGTGCTGCTCGGCCTGTCACAGGCGAGCACCTACGGGCTGCGCAGCGCCTGGGTGTGGGCGCCCACGATCGTCGGCATCGTGTGCCTGGTCCTGTTCGTGCGCCGGCAGCAGCGCATCGAGCAGCCGCTCATGGACATGCGCATATTCAAGTCGCGCATCTACGTCGACGGCCTCATGGCGTCCGTGTTCCTGTTCGCCTGCTACATGGGCGTCACGCTCGTGATACCGCTGTTCGTGCAGAACCTGCAGGGCGGGACGTCCCTCGACACAGGGCTCGTGACCCTGCCGACCGTGTTCACGGCCGTTCTCGTGAACCCGATCTCGGGCATCTTGGCGGACAAGACGTCGCCCCGCCTCGCCGCGCTCGTGTTCGGGTCGTTCCTCACCGTGGGGTCGATCTTGAGCGTTTTTGTGGACGAGGGGACTCCCCTCTGGCTGCTGTCGGTGTACCAGACCATCCGCGCCATCGGCGTGTCGGGGTCCATCGGCCCGTTGCTCACCTTTGCGCTGGCCGACCTGAAGGGCCCGCTCATCGGCCATGGCAGCTCGGCGATGGTCGTCATCCGCCAGGTCGCCGCCACGTTCGGCACCGCCATCATGGTGCTCTGCGTGGCCACGCTCGACGATTTCGCCGCGGCAGGAAGCATCCCCGCCGCGCTTCCCTACCAGGCTGCTTTCGGGTTCTCGGCCCTCATGGCCGTCCTGAGCATGTTCGTGATAGTAACGCGCGTGAAGAGCCGTTAACCGGCAGCTCAGCTTCATCACCAAATTGGAAACGGCCCGCGTCGCCACGGCCCGCTTGAGCTATCATGGTTGCAAACCGCCGCATCGAAGGCGATGGACCCGTACAGCTACATGAAGGAGGCTGACAGCAATGTCGAACATCGGAGACGGCTTCAAGAACATCTTCCTGGCAGGCATCGGTGCCCTGGCCTACACGGGCGAGAAGGGCAAGGAAATCATCGACCAGCTCGTCGAGAAAGGCGAGATCACCCTGGACCAGGGCCGCGAGCTCAACGAAGAGCTGAAGCGCAAGGCCGACGAGACCACGGCCAACCTGCGCGACAGCGCTCTCGAGAGCGTGATGAAGGGCATGACCCCCGAAGAGCGCGATGCGTTCGCCGAGAAGGCCGCGAACTTCGCCGCCGCCCAGAACGCTGCCGACGCCGAAGCGGCCGTGACCGTCGAGGCCGAGGTCGAGGAAGTTGTCGAGGAAGTTGCCGAAGAGGTCGAGGAAGCCGCCGAGGCCGCAGAAGAGCAGGCGGCGGACGAGGCCGCCGAGGCGTAGCCCCGCGCAAGCGCTTCTCGCACCATGCCGAACGGCACGCTCGTAAAACATTTCTTCGGGCAGGGCGACGAGCTCGATCCCGAAGACCGATTCAATCTCAACCGAAAGACGCGAAGCAAGCGCCTTAGGGAGATCTATTCCATTCTGATGAAGCACAAGTTCCTCCGGGGCTTCTCCCCGGAGGAATTCCGCGAAGTGCTCGAGGAGCTCGGCCCCAGCTTCGTGAAGATCGGCCAGACGCTCTCGACGCGCTCGGAGATCCTGCCGCAGGCGTATTGCGACGAGCTGGCCAAGCTGCAAAGCGAATGCGACCCCCTGCCCTTCGACGAGGTGCAAGACGCCCTCAGGGCGATTTTCGGGAACGACCTCGAGAAGACCTTCGCGCACATCGACCCCAATCCCCTGGGCAGCGCCTCGCTCGCCCAGGTGCACAAGGCGCGCCTCGCGACCGGCGAGATAGCCGCCATCAAGGTGCAGCGCCCGGGCGTGAAGGCCACGATGGCCCAGGACATCGACATCATGCGCGTTATGGCGAAGCGCGCTCAGCGCTTCTCGAAGAGCACGCAGATGGTCGACTTGTCGGAAGTCGTCGAGGAGATGTGGAGCACCTTCCTCGAGGAGACCGACTTCGCCTGCGAAGCCGATAACCTCGTCGTGTTCAAGCAGCTCAACAAGGACGTCGCGTTCATCGACTGCCCCCAGGTGTTCCCCGATCTCTGCAGCGAGTACTGCCTGGTCATGGAATACATCGAGGGCACTCCCATCTACGACCACGACCGGCTGCGCGAGCTCGGCTACAACCTGACGGAGATCGGCGAGAAGATGCTCGACAACTACGCCACGCAGATCCTCGATCACGGTTTCTTCCACGCCGACCCGCACCCGGGCAACATCATGGTGCGCGACGGCAAGGTCATCTACATCGACCTGGGCATCATGGGGCGCCTGACCCCCGCAGAGCGGGCGGGCTTCGGCACGATCATCGCGGCCGTGGGCCAGAAGGACCCGGGCAAGCTGAAGGACGCCCTGCTCTCGTTCGCCATCCAGCGCGACAACGATGCCATCGACCATCCACGCCTTCTCGCCGAGCTCGACCTGCTGTTGACGAGCTACGGTTCGTGCGACGTGAAGGACATCGACATCGGCAAGCTGCTCGCAGACGTGCTCGCCCTCACGCGCGTGAGCAAGGTGGTGCTGCCCACCTCCATCACGAACGTCTCGCGCGGTATCGTGACCATGGAGGGCACCGTCGCTGACTTCATTGCCAACGACAGCATCGTGAACATCATCAACAACCACCTCATGAGGTCCTCGAACCCCATAGAAACGGCGCGGGACGAGCTCATCGATGCGGCGATC
Organism: uncultured Coriobacteriaceae bacterium; assembly: GCA_902764575.1. GTDB lineage: Bacteria > Actinomycetota > Coriobacteriia > Coriobacteriales > Eggerthellaceae > UBA9715. The sequence continues at coordinate 16,014 of CACWWI010000012.1, read as the reverse complement.
GAGCTCAACAAGGCCGCCGACGGCCTCGCGCAAGCCGCCTCCTACTCGGGCGAGACCCTGCGCATGCTCACGCGCGGGCAGTTGAAGTTCAACATGGAGATGCTCGGCTCGGAAGCACCCATGGCGGCGCTGGCAAAGATCATGAACCGCCTCTCCATCGGCATTATCGTCGCGGGCCTGTTCATCGGCTCGAGCATGCTCGCCCCTTACAGCAACGAAGGCCCGCTCATCTTCGGAGTCCCGTTCATCTCGTTCTTCGGCTTCGTGGGCGCCTTCATCCTCTCGGCTTGGATCATTCTCGACATCTGGCGAAAAAAGTAGCCTGACACCCCAAAAAGCCCATTGCATCAGCACGGGCGCCGACGTTTGGCGTGCGCGCACAACAACGGCGCGCGCAGCTGGGTCAGCATGCGCGCGCCGTTGCGTCGTGTTCGGTTCGTTGAATCTAGTCGAACAGCTTGGACACGCTGGTGTTCTCGTAGACGCACGAGATGGTCTTGGCCATGAGCGGCGCGATGGACAGCACCTTGATCTTGCCGGTCTGGCGCTCGAGCGGCACGGGCACGGCATCGGTGACGACGACCTCGGTGATGTTCGAGTGCTCGATGCGGTCGTACGCCGGGCCGCTGAACAGGCCGTGGGTCGCGCATACGTACACTGCCTCGGCACCGCGCGCGAGCAGCGTGTCGGCGGCTGCGCAGAGCGTTCCGCCCGTGTCGATCATGTCGTCGTTGATGAGACAGATCTTGTTCGTGACGTCGCCGATGAGCGCCGTGATCTCGGACTGGTTGTGGCGCGGGCGGTCCTTGTGCATGATCGCGATGTCGCTGTCGAGCAGCGTCTGGAACTTCTTGGCAGCCTTGGCGCGGCCGACATCGGGCGACACGACGCAGAGCTTCTCGGGATCGAAGCCCTTCTTGCGGTAGTAATCGACGAACAGCGGCATGGCCGTCATGTGGTTCACGGGCATGTCGAAGAAGCCCTGGATTGCGTCCTGGTGCAGGTCGAGGGCGATAACGCGGTCGACGCCCGACGAGGAGATGAGGTCGGCGACGAGGCGCGCCGTGATGGGCTCGCGCGGGGCGGCCTTGCGCTCCTGGCGCGCATAGCCGTAATGCGAGATGACCGCGCATACCGAGCGCGCGGACGCGCGCTTGGCGGCATCGGCGAGGATGAGCAGCTCCATCAGCGCGTCGTTCACGTCATAACCGTTGCCGGCGCACACCGACTGGATGACGAACACGTCGGCGCCGCGCACGCTGTCCACGTAGCGCGCGTAGATCTCGCCGTTCGCGAACTTCTCGTGCTTGACGTTGCCGAGCGGCACACCGAGCTCGGTTGCAATTCCGTCGGCCAGCGCAGGGTTCACCGAACCCGCGCAGAGCAGCATGGTCTTCTTCATCTCGGTCATGAAAGGCTCCTCGTTTTCCACCCTAGGGCTAATCTGAGAACAGTTTACACTTCTCCGTCCGCGCGCATGCGGGCAAGGCGCTCAACATCGGCGAGTTGCTCGGGGGTGTTGATGCCGAGACATTCGGCGGTGTCGGTCGTTTGCAGGGCGAGCACGGGACGGCCGGCCTTGCGACAGATCTCGAGCACGTCGGTGAGGTAGTACTCGCCTTGCGCGTTGTCGCTGTTCACCTGGTCGATTGCCTTGAACAGGGCCTGCGCGTCGAAGCAGTAGAACCCTGAGTTGCACTCGCGCACGGCCGCTTCCTCGGGCGTCGCGTCCTTCTGCTCGACGATGCGCTCCACGGCGCCGTCCGCATCGCGGATGATGCGGCCGTAGCCGAACGGGTCCTCGGGCTGCATCGTGAGCACCACGACCGCCGCATCGGCCTCTTCGCGCGCATCGACGAGCGCGCGCATGGTGGAAGCGGAAATGAGCGGGCAGTCGCCGGAGAGCACGAGCAGCGACCCTTCGAAACCGCCGAGCGCCCCGCGGCTCGCCGCCACGGCGTCAGCGGTCCCGCGCTGCTGTTCCTGCACGGCCACCTCGGTCCTGTCCGCCACGATGGCCTCAACCTGTTCGCGCTTGTGGCCGACGATGGTGACGATGCGTTCGACGCCCGCTTCCTGAGCTGCGTCGATTACCCAGGCCACGAGCGGCTTGCCCAGCATTTCGTGGGCCACCTTCGGCTTCTCCGACTTCATGCGGGTACCCGCACCCGCTGCAAGGATCACTGCTGCCGCGTTCATGCGCACCTCCGTCAGCTCGATTAAACGTTCCGCACAAGTATACGCTAGGCTTCTCTACAGCCCCTCGTTGATCGCGTCCACCGATGCCTTCGCATCGCCGAGCAGCATGTCGGTGTTGTCGTTGAAGAACAGCGGGTTCTGCACGCCCGAATAGCCCGCATTGCCCATCTTGCGCTTGAACACGATGACCTTCCCCGCCTCCCACACGCGCAGCACGGGCATGCCCGCAATGGGCGAGTCGGGCTCGGTTTCCGCCGAGGGGTTCACCGTGTCGTTAGCGCCGATGACGAGCACCACGTCCACATCGCCGAAATCGTCGTTGATCTCGTCCATCTCGTACACGCTGTCGTAAGGCACCTTCGCCTCGGCCAGGAGCACGTTCATGTGGCCGGGCATGCGGCCCGCAACGGGGTGGATACCGAACTTCACATCGACGCCCTGCGCCAGGAGCTTCTTGGTCATGTCGGCGACGGGGAACTGCGCCTGTGCGACGGCCATGCCGTAGCCGGGCGTGATCACGACGCTCTTCGCCTTCTTGAGCAGCGTGGCAACCTCTGCGGCGGTCGTCTCGGTGTGCTCGCCGTAGTCGCGCTTCTCGCCGGAGTCCTTCGCGGCGGGGGTATCGCCAAAGCCGCCCAGGATGACCGACGTGAACGAGCGGTTCATGCCCTTGCACATGATGTAGGACAGGTACGCGCCCGAGGAGCCCACGAGGGCACCCGTCACGATGAGCAGGTCGTTGCCCAGCGTGAAGCCGGCCATCGCGGCCGCCCAGCCGGAGTAGGAGTTGAGCATGGACACCACGACCGGCATGTCGCCACCGCCGATGGCGAGCACCAGGTGCGCGCCGAGGATGAGCGAGATGATCGTGATGCCGATGAGGAACGGCAGCCCCTCCTCGACGCCCGTGGACATACCGAACGGGACGATGAGGGCGACGTACCCAAGCAAGGCGAGCAGGTTCAGCCAGTTGCGGAACGGCAGCATCAGGGGCTTTCCCGATATGCGCGCCGACAGTTTGAGGTTGGCCACGATGGAGCCCGTGAACGTGACGCCGCCGATGAAGATGGCCAGGCCCACCTCGCCGAGGTGGTAGATGTTCATCTGGCCCTCGTAGTATCCGCCCGGCTCCATGAGGAACGAGTTGAAGCCCACGAGCACGGCCGCGGCGCCCACGAAGCAGTGCAGGAGCGCCACGAGCTGCGGCATCTCGGTCATCTGCACGTGACGTGCCTTGTACACGCCGAACAGGCCGCCGACCACGATGGCGAACAGCATGAGCCCGGCCGCCACGAACACCGCGTCGGCATGGAGCAGAGCAAGGCCGATGGTCGCCGAGAGCGCGATGGCCATGCCGATGATTCCCAGGTAGTTGCCCCGTTTCGCGGTCTTCTGCCTCGAGAGGCCCGCCAGGGCGAGGATGAACAGGAGCGCAGCCAGAAGGTAGGCAACGCTTTGGAAGCTTACCTCCGTCACTTGGAGCTCCTTTCGAACATCTTGAGCATTCGGTGGGTCACGAGGAATCCGCCGAATATGTTGATGGCGGCAATCGCGATGGCGATGGTGGCCATCACGAGCACCGCGACATCGCCCGTCGCCGCCACCTGCAGCAGGGCGCCCACGATGATGATGCCCGAGATGGCATTGGTCACCGACATGAGCGGCGTATGCAGCGTGTGCGTGACGTTGGTGATCACGTAGAAGCCGATGACGCAGGCCAGCACGAACACGAAGAAGTGCTGGGTCATCTCCTCGGGCGCGGCCACGACGAGGGCGACCGCGATGACGCCGAGCAGCGCCTTCCACAGCATCCCGCGGATCGTGCGGGCGTCGCGGCTCGTGTCGGTGATGAGGCGCTTTTCCTCCTCGGGCTCTTCCGGCTCCTCCTTCTTGGAGGCAACCGAGACCTTCACCTCGGGAGGCGGCCACATGTTCTCGCCGCCGAGCGTGACGGTGACGCCGCGCTGCACCTCGTCGTCCATGTTCAGCTGCAGCTGGCCGTCCTTCTCGGGCGTTGCCAGCTTCAGGAAGTTCACGATGTTCTGCCCGTACAGCTGGGACGTTTGGCCGGGCATGCGGCTCGGCAGGTCGTTGTAGCCGATGATCGTCACGCCGTTGTCGGTGTGCACGACCTCGCCCACGCGCGACAGCTCGCAGTTGCCGCCGAGCTCGGAGGCGCCCATGTCGACGATCACCGAGCCGGGCTTCATGGAGGCCACGGCCTCGGCGGTGATGAGCAGCGGCGCCGGGCGCCCCGGCACGGCCGCCGTGGTGATCACGATGTCGTTCTTGGCAGCCTGCTCGGTGTACACGGCAAGCGTCAGCTTCTGCTGCTCCTCGTCGAGCGCCTTGGCGTAGCCGTCGGCGCTTTCCTGCTTCACCGGTATCTCGACGAACGTGCCGCCGAGCGATTCCACCTGGTCGGCCACTTCGGGGCGCACGTCGGTCGCCGACACGACCGCGCCCATGCTGCCCGCCGCGCCGATGGCCGCAAGGCCCGCGACGCCGACGCCGATGACGTACACCTTGGCCGGTTGGGTCTTGCCCGCCGCCGTCACCTGGCCGGTGAACGTGCGCCCGAACTCGTTGGCTGCCTCGATGACCGCGCGATAGCCGGCGACGTTCATCATCGACGAGCGCACATCGAGCGCCTGGGCGCGCGAGATGCGGGGAACCGCGTCCATGGCGAGCGCAGTCATGCCCTTGGCCTGGAACTTCGCGATGTCGCCCTCGTTGGACCAGGGGTTCATGCGCGCGATGAGCGTGGAGCCCTCCTTCATGAGCGCGAGCTCGGCGTCGGGCGGCGTGTCCAGGCACACCACGATGTCGGCGCCCCACGCCTCCTGCTTCGAGACCACGGTGGCGCCCGCGGCCTCGTACTGGTCGTCGTAGTAGTCGGCCAACGCGCCGGCGTCGCTCTCGACGCACACCTCGTAGCCGAGCTTGATCATCTTCTCCACGCCATTGGGCGAGGCCGCAACGAGCTTCTGCCCCTGGCGGGGTTCTTTAGGAATCCCAATTCTCATAGTATGTTTCCCTCACAAAACCGGGGCCCGCGGCCCCGTTCAGCAGTCAAAGCATGCATTATGCACCTTTTCGCAGACCAGCGGCGAAATTTCACAATTTGGAAAAAGATGCGCGACGCTGGCGCTTCTACGCTTCGACAACGATTGGGAATTCACGTTTATAGCTGAGCCGAATTGCGCTATCCTGTTCATACCAGCTTGAGGAAGGAGCAGCCGCATTTTTTGAGGCTTATCCGTTGCGCAGGCTGTTTTTTATTCGCCCACGATAAGAGAGGTGCACGATGAGCATCACCGTAACCGGACGCAAAATGAACGTAACCGATGCACTGCGTCAGTATGCCGAGGAGAAGATCGGCAACTCCATGAAGGTCATGGATATCGACCCGCTCGACGCCGAAGTCGTCTTGAGCGTGAAGAGGAACCCGTCCATCGCCCTGCCGTGCAAGTGCGAGGTAACCATCCGCACGAAGGGCAACGTCGTCCATGTGGAGGAATCCGAGCAGGACATGTACGCCGCCATCGACGTGGCCGCCGCCAAGGTGCTGCGCCAGCTGCGCAAGTTCAAGACCCGCGTCATCGACCGCAAGGTCCGCGCAGGCGCCCACGGCGACGCCGCCTCCATCAAGACCCTTGCCGAGGGCACGGGCGACCTCGACCTCGACGCGCTCATGGCCGAGCTTTCCGACGACGAGGTCGTTCGCGTGAAGGAAATCGAGTTCGCGCCGATGACCGAGGAGGAGGCCCTCGTCCAGATCGACCTGCTCGGGCACGACTTCTTCGTCTACACCGACCGCGACACCGATACCGTCCGCGTGCTGTACCGCCGCTCCGAAGGCGGTTACGGCCTGCTCAAGGAACCGGAATCCAACTAAAGGAGGATGCTGTGGCAACCATCGACGCAATTCGCACGATTCTCGCCGAGAACCTCGACATCGCGCCCGAGAGCGTGACCGAGGAGTCCACGTTCGAATCGCTCAACATCGACTCGCTCGACATGGTCGAGCTCATCTGCGGTCTGGAGGACATGCTCGGCATCGACTTCGGCGAGCCCGAGGGGCTCATGAACGTCGGCGATGTGGTGCACTACATCGATATGCTCTAGAGCGCTTTCCTGATCTCGGCAATCGAGTACAGGCTGCCGAACGCGCATACCACACCTGCAGGGCCCGCCAACTGGCGGGCCCTCTTCATTGCATCGGAGAACCCGGGGGCCACCTCGACCGCCACCTCGTCGGAGGCCACTTCGTCGCGCACGGCGCGCGCCAGGTCGTCGCCCGAGAGCGCCCGCGGGGCGTTCGGGGACGTCACGCACACCCACGCCGACCCCAGGGGAGCGACGGCGCGGATCATCGACCGGTAGTCCTTGTCGGCGAGCACGCTCATGAGGAACACGATGCGCTCGTCGGGGAACACGTCGCTCAGGCTCTCCGCGAGCACCTTGGCGCCCTGCGGGTTGTGCCCGCCGTCCACGATGACGGCGGGAGGCCCCGCGGTCACGACCTCGAAGCGGCCGGGCCAGCTCGTTTCGGCGACCCCGCGCACGATATCCTCTTCCGAGATGTTCCAGCCCCTGCCCACCAAAGCCTGAATCGCCTCGATGGCCAGCGCGGCGTTGAACGGCTGATAGCTTCCGAGCAGGCGCGTCGTGTAGGACGTTCCCCGATACGTGAACGGGCGCCAGTATATCGAGCTGGGAGAAATCGGGGACGAGCAGGGGGCATCCGTGCTCGTCAGCCGTAGACCGTATGACCCCCATGACGCTCTCGTCGTCCTGGGGGTACGAGACGACCGTCGTGCCCGCTTTCACAATGCCCGCCTTCTCGTGCGCGATGGCTTCGGGCGTATCGCCGAGTAAATCGGTATGGTCAAGCCCGATCCGCACGATCACGCACGCTTCGGGGGCCTCGATGATGTTCGTGGAGTCCAGGCGGCCGCCGAGGCCCACCTCGCAGACGACGATGTCGCATCCGCTTCGCGCGAAATATTCGAAAGCCACTGCGGTCATGAGCTCGAACTCGGTCGGATGCTCCCCGATTTCCTCCGCCATGGCCTCGGCATGCCGGCGCACGAACAGCGTCACGTCGAGCAAGTCCTCCGAGGAGATGTTGGCGCCGTCCACGCGGATGCGCTCCTCGAACTGGATGATGTACGGGCTTGTGAACAGCCCGGTGCGGTATCCCGCCTCCTGCAGCACGCTCGCGATGTACGCACAGGTCGAGCCCTTGCCGTTCGTGCCCGCCACGTGCACGAACTTCAACTTGTCCTGGGGGCGCCCCATGCGGTCGAGCAGCTCGACCGTGCGCTCCAGGCCCATCCGCACCTGTTGCCAGCGCGGTTCGTTGATATAGGCAATCGGGTCGAATTCGGCCATGTTCATGTTCCTCCTGCAATCGTTCGCGGGATGGCTGCCGAGGGGCGAACGCTATTCCTTCAGCAACCTGCCCAGCGTTGCGAAATCGTTTTCCAGGGCCTCCCACTTGGAATGGTCGTAAATCGCCGCGGCGGGATGGTAGATCGGGAACACCTTGAAGCGGCCGGCCGTCTGCAGCGTGCCGTGGAGCCGCGTGATGCCGACGTCCGTCTTCAAGATGAACTTCGTTGCGAAATTGCCCAACGTCACGATGAACTCGGGATCGATGGTGCGCGTCTGCTCGCGCAGGAACGGGGTGCACACCTCTATCTCCTCGGGGCGCGGGTCGCGGTTGCCGGGCGGCCGGCACTTCAGCACGTTCGCGATGAACACGTCCTCGCGCTGGAGCCCCGCTATCTCGAGCAGGGTGTTCAGGTTCTGGCCCGCCTTCCCCACGAAGGGAACTCCCTGCAGGTCCTCGTTCTTGCCCGGCGCCTCGCCCACGAAGAGCACGCGCGCGTCGGGGTTCCCGTCGCCGAACACGGTCTGCGTCCGCCCGTCCGCGAGCGGGCAGGCATGGCACGCCGCAACCTGCGCGCGCAGCTCGTCGAGCGGAATATGCGGTCTGGTGGCCATGGGATGCTTTCCCTTCCCTAGAGGTAGATGCGCTCGAGGCGCCGCCCGAAGCCGATGGCCACCTCGTAATGGATGGTACCGAGCTTGGCCGCCATCTCGTCGATGGTCACCTCGGCGATGCCCTCGCTCCCCACGATGATCACCTCGTCGCCCACCTGCGGGTCCACGCGGTCGCGCGATGCGTAGCTGCGCATGTCCACTTCGAACATGCACTGGTCCATGCAGATGTTGCCCACCTGGCGGTAGTAGCGGCCGCCCATGATGAAGTCGGTGTTGCCCGACAGGCCGCGCGGCAAGCCGTCGCCGTAGCCGATCGGCACCGTGCAGATCTTCACGCTGCCGGGGCTGCGGTAGTGCAACCCGTACGAGACGCCCTCGCTCATGGGCACGAACCGCGCGTCGCTAATCCGCGCATGGATGCTCATCGCCGGCCGCAAGTCCACCACATCGCGCGTTTCGGGGCAGGGGTGGAAGCCGTACAGCGACACACCCGCACGCACCATGTCGAAGTGCACGTCGGGGAACCGGTATATCGCCGCGGAGTTGGCAGCATGGACGAGGCCGGGATCGTAGCCCGCCGCCTTTATGGCCGACACGGTATCGACGAAGCGGCGCGCCTGGATCTGGAAGTCGAGCGTTTCGGCGCAGTCGGCGGTCGCGAAATGCGTGAACACGCCCTCGAGCTGCAGCGCGCGGTGGAAATCGATCTGGTCGAGGAACGCGACGGCTTCTTCGTTGTGCACGCCGATGCGGTTCATGCCGGTGTTGATCGCAAGGTGGTAAGGGGCCTTCATGCCGTGCAGGTCGGCCGCCTCTCCATAGGCGATGGCGAAGTCGGGCTCGTGCACGGCGGGCGTGATGTGGTAGCCCAGCAGGAGCGGGATGCTCGTTGCGGGTGGCTGGTCGAGTATGACGATGGGCGCCGTCACGCCCGCCTCGCGCAGCTTCACGCCGTCGCGCACGGTGGATACGGCCAGCCGGTCGGCACCGGCGCCGAGCACCGCCTTCGACACCTCGACGATGCCGTGCCCGTAGGCGTCGGCCTTCACGACGGCGAGCATCCGGCAACGGGGCTTGAGGAACCCGCGGGTGACGGCGACGTTGTGGCGGATGGCCGACAGGTCGACCTCCATCCACGCCCAGCGCGTGTCGCGGGGCGACAGGCCCCCGAGGAGGTCTTCTGCGTGCTCGTCGTACGAGGCAGCAGGCTCCCTACGGCTGGGGCCGAGGTCGGGCGTGTACTGCGGCACATGCCGCGGCTCCGCATCAACCGGCATCGCATGTTGGCGGCGGATGGCGTCAGCCGCCGATTCGAAATCGCTTTCGGGCTTCGCGAACCCTGTGAACCCATTGGGCAAGTCGCTCATGGTTGCTCTCCTCGCACTCGTTTCGCACGTGTTCCATGGTACGACAAAACAGCACCCCTGGGGGGTCAGTTTCCTCCAGGGGCGCTAAATATTGTGGTTGTCCGCTGTGGCTAGTGGCCGCCGCCCGCCATCATCTTGGCGGCGTGGGGCAGGGCCTTCACGATGCCGTCCCAGTTTTCCCGGGCGGCCTTCTCGCTTCCGGGCAGGTTGATGACGATGTGGCGGCCGCGCTGCATGCACAGGGCGCGCGACAGCATGGCGTACGGCGTGATGGCGAGGCTGTGCGCGCGCATGGCCTCGGCGATGCCGGGCACGTTGCGCTCGCAGACGTCCTGTGTGGCCTCGGGCGTCACATCGCGCAGCGAGAGCCCGCTGCCCCCGCACGTCAGCACGATATCGGCGTCGATGGTGTCGCAGGCCTCGACGATGGCCGCCGCGATGTCGGCGCGCTCGTCCTTGACGATCACGCGGCTCGCGCATTCCCATCCGTTCTCCGCGATGAGCCCCTCGAGCGCCGCCCCAGCCGTGTCCTCCTCAATGGACCGCGTATCCGAACAAGTAACAATAGCAAACTTCAATTCAGCCATTCCCATTCCTTCCTTCCCCCGGAGCCCTGCGAACAATAGATTCTAGCACTGAAGAGCAGCTCTGCTCTGCGGTCGAACGGGCGTAGCGAGGTCAAGCCAAAGGAGCTGAGAGACCCATTTTCCCGCCCGCTCTTGGCGGGAAAATTGGCTCGAAGCGACGACGCGTCGAGCGAAGCCCGTTCGACCGCAGAGCAGAGCGGCCAGCCCGCCAAAACCTACAGCAACACCTCTTCAGGAATGTCGAGCAAAACGCAGTCGACGAACTCGCCTACCTCGTATGTCCGAGCCTCGCCTTCGGGCAATACAACAAAGCAGTTCGCCTTCTGTATAGGTCCAAACAGCCCCGAGCTCTGGTTCTTCGCAGGCGTCACGAGATACCCCGCATCGTCCTTCGAGAGCGTGGCGCGGTTGAAGATGCGGCGCGGGTCCTTCTTCTTCTGCAGCTCGGTCAGGCGCGCCTTCACGGTCGGGCGCTCGAAATGCGAGTACCCCTGCATCTTGCGCAGCGCTGGGCGGACGATCATCTCGAAGCCCAGGTAGGCGGCCGCCGGATTGCCCGGCAGGCCGAACACGGGCGTGCCGTTGACGATGCCGAACGTCTGGGCCTTGCCCGGGCGCATGTTCACCGTGGACATGAGCAGCTCGCCCGCATCGTCGACGACCTTCTTGATGAAGTCGTAGTCGCCGTTGGCGGCGCCGCCGCTCGTGACGACGAAGTCGTAGTCGGCCGTGGCGGCCACGACCGCGGCACGCAGGCCCTCGAAGTCGTCGGGCGAGATGGGAAGCACCGTGGGGACGGCGCCCGCGTCAACGGCGCAGGCAGCCAGCGCATAGCTGTTGGAGTTGCGGATCTTGCCCTGCGTGGGCACCTCGGTGGGCTCCACCAGCTCGGAGCCGGTGGCGATGATCGCGACGGTCGGGCGGCGGTGGGTCTTGCAGCGCGTGACGCCGCAACCAGCCAAAAAGCCGATGCCGGCGGAATGGACGACCTCGCCCGCATGCACGATGACCTCGCCGGCCTTCGCTTCCTCGCCCGCAGAGCGGATGTTGTCACCTGCGGTTGCCGGCTTGGCGAACGCGACGCGGCTTCCCTCGCGGCCATCCCCCGACACGACGTCGACGATCTCGTACTTGACGACGGCGTCGGCGGCCTCGGGGAGCGGGGCTCCCGTCATGATGCGCACGCACTCGCCGTCCCCGATCTCGCCGCCGTACCAGGCGCCCGCCGGAACCTCGGCGATCACGTCGAGCTCGACCGGCGAGTCGGGCGCGGCGCCTTCTACCTGCAAGGCGCGCACGGCGAAGCCATCCATGGCCGAATGAGCGAACGGGGCGATGTCGATGTCGCTCTTCAGGTCCTCGGCAGCAACGCGCCCGATCATGTCGAGGATGCCAACCTCTTCCACATCCATAGCCTCGACGTGCGCAAGCACCAACTCGCGCGCATCTTCCAGCGAAATCAATTCTGGTACAGCCAAAACAATCCCCTTCCGACAATATTTCAAGCAAAGGATATTGTGCCACAGCAAAGCAACGCTAGCTATACACAACATGGCGCGCCGCCATCGGAACGGTATAATTCGTAAAATGGAACTAAGAAACGCGAGGTTACCCATGATTCGAACAACGCAGAAAACACTCGCCGCCCTTCTCGTCGCGATTGCGCTGCTCTGCATTGCCCCCGCAAGCGCGTTCGCAGACGGAATGCAGGCCAACCCCGAGAGCGCCGAGAAGACGGGCGAGCTGGACAACCCAGCTCCCGCCAACAACGCCCCGAAACCCACGGAACAAACCGAACTCGTCCAGAACGCGCCGACCGAAGGCACTCCGGAAAGCGCCGACGGGCAGGGCGTTACAACCCAGCCGTCCCAGGAGGGCGCTCCCCAGGTGACGACGCACGAAGACGCCAAAGGCAGCGTCCAAGGAACGGACGGCGGTACGCCCACCGAGCCAACAATCGCCACGGCATCCACCCCCAAGCTGGTGGCCTCCAGCGAGAGCAACCCCCGCGAGATGGGCAACGGCACGGCCGCGCCTCCATCCCTCCAAGCAGCGAGCACCCCGGCAAAGGCCAGCCCGAGCATCTCGTATAAGGCGCACGTGCAAAACGTCGGCTGGCAGGGAGCCGTCTCCAACGGAAAGACCGCGGGGACATCGGGGCAGGCGCTGCGCATGGAAGCGCTCACCGTCACGCTTAACACCGGCGGCTACTCGGGCGGCCTGCAGATGAAGGCACATGTGCAGAACATCGGCTGGCAGCCTGTCTCGGTCAGCGGAACGACGATGGGCACGTCTGGGAAGTCGCTGCGCATGGAGGCCATCAGGCTCGCATTGACTGGCGAGATCTCGCAGTACTACGACATCTTCTACCGCGCGCACGTGCAGAACATCGGCTGGCAGGACTGGGTGAAGAACGGCCAGGTGGCCGGCACCTCCGGCCAGGCGCTGCGCGTGGAAGCCATCCAGATCGAGCTGCGCGAGAAGGCCAAGCCCGCGTCCACACAGGGCGACGGCCTCGTGAGCGTTCGCTACCAGGCTCATGTGCAGAACGTAGGCTGGCAGGGCATGAGGTACGACGGGGCGACGGCAGGAACGTCTGGACAGTCGTTGCGCGTTGAGGCTATACGCCTCTGGCTCGAGCCGGGCACGCTCTCGGGCAACATCGAGTACCGCGTGCACGTGCAGAACAAGGGATGGATGAGCTGGGTGAAGAACGGCCAGGTGGCCGGCACCACCGGCAAGTCGCTTCGCGTGGAAGCGCTGCAAATCCGCCTCACCGGCGACTTCAAGGACAAGTACGACGTGGTGTATTCGGGCCACGTGCAGAACATCGGCTGGCAATCGTCGAAGAACAACGAGGACGTTGCCGGCACGACGGGCCGCGCGCTGCGCGTCGAGGCGCTGCAGGTTACGGTCGTTGACAGATCGCAGCGCACCGGATGGTACAAGGAGAACGGGTCGTGGACCTACTACTCCTCCGGCAACAAGGCAGCCGGCCGTTGGGTGGTTACCTCGGAGTCGCCCATCGACGCGAACCCGGGTACGCAACGTTACTGGGTCGACACCTCGGGCAAGCTCGCCGTCTCGCGCGCCATCAGGCCGACCAACGCAGCTGACAAGGGCAGCTACCTGGCCTATGCCACGGGATCGGGCTACGTGATGCGCAATTCGGTCGTCGAGCTCGACAACACCTTCTACTGGGCCAACGACAGCGGAAAGCTCGGTACGCCGAACGTGTCGCAGCTCATCGAGAACGCCGTGCGGTGGGCCATAAACGTCGCCAACGACGACAGCCACGGCTACAGCCAGGACGTTCGCTGGGGACCTGACTACGATTGCTCGTCGTTCGTGATCTCTGCGTTCAAGGCCGCCGGATTCAACGTGGGCAACGCAGTGTACACCGGCAACATGAAGAGCGAACTGACCAAGCACGGCTTCGTGTGGTCGACGAACCTGTCCAACCTGCGCCGCGGCGACATCCTGCTCGTCCACAGCAACTCCCGCCAACACACCGAGCTGTACCTGGGTAACGGCCTGAACGTCGGCGCCCACATCGCCGAAACGGGCGGTATCTACGGCCGTGCCGGCGACCAGACCGGCGAGGAGATCTGCATCGACGACTACTACAACGCCCCCTGGCAAGGCTTCCTCCGCGCCGTACTGAAGTAACCACCGAGCGACTGTCCCAAATTGATCGAATGGCCCGATGTGGGCGCAAGGACAGCGAGGGCCCCTGTGGTCCCGGGATCGGGTGCCACAGGGGCCCTCAGCGTCGAGCCGTTGCGCCTGCCGTAGGCAGGCGCACCTTAAACTAGCGCTTGATGTTGTAGAAGGCGCTCATGCCGGCGTAGACGGCCTGGGTATCGAGCTCCTCCTCGATGCGGAGCAGCTGGTTGTACTTGGCAACGCGGTCGGAACGGCACGGGGCGCCGGTCTTGATCTGGCCGGTGTTGCAAGCCACGGACAGGTCGGCGATCGTGGTGTCCTCGGTCTCTCCGGAGCGGTGGCTCATCACGCATGCGTAGCCGTGGGTCTTGGCCAGCTCGATGGCCTCGAGCGTCTCGGTCAGGCTGCCGATCTGGTTCACCTTGATGAGGATGGCGTTCGCGCAGCCGAGCTCGATGCCCTTGGCCAGGCGCGCGCTGTTCGTGACGAACAGGTCGTCACCGACGAGCTGCACCTTACCGCCGATGCGGTCGGTCAGCTTCTTCCAGCCGTCCCAATCTTCCTCGGCCATGCCGTCCTCGATGCTGATGATGGGGAACTCCTCGACGAGCGCGGCCCAGTAGTCGACCATCTCGTCGCTCGAAAGCTCGCGACCCTCGCCCGCCAGCACGTACTTGCCCGTCTCGGCATTGTAGAACTCGGTGGAAGCGGGATCCATCGCGAACATGATGTCGGTACCCGGCTTGTAGCCAGCAGCCTCGCAGGCCTTCACGATGTACTCGAGCGGCTCCTTGTTGGTCTTGAAGTTGGGGGCGAAGCCACCCTCGTCGCCCACGCCGCCGCCGAGGCCGGCATCGTGCAGGACCTTCTTCAACGTGTGGTAGATCTCGGCGCACCAACGCAGCGCCTCGGCGAACGAGCTGGCGCCGACGGGCATGATCATGAACTCCTGGAAGTCCACGTTGTTGTCGGCATGCACGCCGCCGTTGAGGATGTTCATCATCGGGGTCGGCAGCAGATGCGCGTTCGGGCCGCCCACGTACTTGTACAGCGGCAGCGCGGCTTCCTCGGCCGAAGCCTTGGCGGCGGCCAGCGAGACGCCCAGGATGGCGTTCGCGCCGAAGTTGCCCTTGTTGTCGGAACCGTCGAGGGTGATCATGGCGTCGTCGATGGCGCGCTGGTCATCGGACTCCATGCCCACGAGCTCGTCGCAGATTTCGGAATTCACGTGCTCCACGGCGTTCAGAACGCCCTTGCCCAGGTAACGGTCCTTGTCGCCGTCGCGCAGCTCGACTGCCTCGAACGCGCCGGTCGACGCGCCTGAAGGAACCATCGCGCGGCCCATGGCGCCGCTTTCAAGCGTCACCTCAACCTCGACCGTGGGATTGCCGCGAGAGTCCAGCACCTCGCGCCCGTACACATCGATGATCATGCTCATAGATTTGCCTCCTCAGGCTCGGACGTTAACGAACGAAACCATCATATCACTCGACGCACCGCCACAGCGCACGCTTCGGCCACCGACGCCGATGCAAAAAAAACAACCTAGTAAACAGCTTGGATTCTGGCGCTTTTTTCTAACTCGTCTGCTACATTTAACAGTTATCAAACTCCTTTCGGAAAGGACGGGGGCATGACCAGGACAGAAGATTCGAAGAGCACGCCCGCCTACGCCCGCACGTTCCTGTGCGCGCTCATGGCGCTGGTCCTCGCGATCGGCATGGCCCCAACCGTGCCCAAGGCTTATGCAGCCAACGAGGAAAAGGCCGAGTCCGTCTACCTGCAACTAGGCGGCGCGATTCCGAGGACCGACGTCACGAAAACGGTCGTCACCCTCGATGCCAACATGGGCAAGGGCATCACCATCCCGTTCGACGTGAAGGACAAGTACAACAACCTGGGCGCTAACGAGAAACGTCGCTACCTCGTGTCCGAAGACGCTCAGGGCACGCGATTGCAGCTCAGCGAGACGAGCGCCAATCGCGTCGGCTTCATGTCCGACCAGATCGTTGCCGGCCAAAAGCTGAAACTCGTCACATCGACCAAGGACAAGAACGGCAATTTCGTGAAACGCTACGAGCAGCAGCTCAACGTGCGTTTCGTCGACACGAGGAAAGCCGAGCAGAAACCGAGCTCCACAACCGCGACCTCCTCGACGGCGGGCATGTCCAAGGACGGTAGCA
>CACWWI010000011.1 GCA_902764575.1 uncultured Coriobacteriaceae bacterium | reverse complement strand
GCCCTGCATATCTATCCTTTAGTTTGTAGCGTTTCGAGTACGAATGTATTTCGTTCGATATGCTTCGTTGTTCGGTAGTGAATCATTCTACTTGTTAAATCTCTCCGTTTCAACGGGTAAATACACGTTTTTGCGCGAGTTAACCAGAAGAATTGTCGGAATGGATATCGTGATGCGGTCGGGCCTCACGCGGCCGCTCGGCTCAACGTCGCCAGCGAGGTAGTACGTTGGGAGCGACGTGCAGATGATGAAGGGTAAAGAGGGGCAATAGGACAGCTCTTTTACCGCATCATGAGTTGGCGCTCGTCCGGGCGCATGAACCATTCGTCCCGCTCGATCGCTCGATTGCCGAACGGCGCCATTCGATTCGTTCGTCTAACGAGGTGGCGCAGTAGCGGCACATCGGATGCGCCCTGCGCCTCATGTTGTCGATATCCTCGACGCTTCGTATGGCGTCGAGTTCGAGGTAGTCGTCCTCCTCGTGGGCGAACGTCGTGCCAAAGCGCTCGTTGGCAATGCCGAGGAGCGCGCCTCGGTTGCATGGGAAGATCTTCCCGTCGAGCAGCTGCAAGCTGAATCCGCCGAGCGGGCATCCATTGAACGATGCGACGGGGTCTTGGAGACCTTCTTCGTCGAGCGGCGTGCGCAAGAGGTGGGAGACGACCCCGCCCTCGGCGCCCCCGCCGCTTACACCCGTCTTAACGCCGTGCGCCTGTGCGAGCTCAAAGAGGGCTTCGTAATCAAGGCCAGTCGGGTACATGGTGAGGACCAGCTTGCAGTCCGCCGAACGCATGGCATCCCAGAACTCGGGCCCCATCGACTTCAGGAGCAGCCCGTTGCTTGTCATCCTCAACTGTACTTCGGGCAGGTGCCGACGCGTTGCCCGAATGAGTTCGGGCAGTCTTGGGTGCAAAAGCGGCTCGCCCCCCATGAGGACGATGGCGTCAAAGAACGTGGCAACGCCCTCGATACGGGCCAGCTTCTCCAGGTCGCGCTCATGGTCTTCCAACGAGAGGAAGGTGGGGGGCGCAGCAGGCGAGAAATGGCAGCACGACGCGCATTTGAGGTTGCAGTGCGCCACCACGTCCACGTCGAGCGTAGGCGCGCGCATGAGGTTTCTCATGTGCATCGCGAACGCATCGGAAGAAACTCGCCCGGTGCTTTGCGCGGCGGCCTTGCCTTGCCCGCCCGCTCTGTCGCGTGAGTCGACGTAGTCCCACCAGCTGCCCGACTCCGGGGCGAGGCGCGCGGACGGCGGCGCGGTGGTCGATGGGTTCGGGATGTGTTCTGGGTCCATGGCGATCACCTTCGGCTTCTAATTGCCTGCTACCCATTCTTCGGCTTCGAGGCGCGAAATCCCCCACTCGGCGACGGCGAGCCGGTCGTTGGCGCAGTAGCGGCACATAGGATGGGGGCGGTGGCGCAGGTCATCTATCTGGTCGGTGGACGAGATGTCCCCAAGGGCGAGCGAGTCCTCCGGCACGCTGCGCAAGCCGAGGTCGAAGCGCTCGTTGAGCGGGATGTGGTGGGCCGTCACCTGGCAGGGCCAGAGCCGTCCCCGTGCGAGCTGCATGTTGCAGCCTCCGAAGGGGCAGTGGTTGTACGCGACGACGGGGTCCTGCGAGCCGGTCGGGTCGATCGCCAGATGGAAAAAGACCTCTTTGCCCCGGTCGCTTCCGGTGGCATCGCCTGCGGTGGTTGCCGATACGCCGTAAGACTCCGCGAGCTCGAGCAGGGCCGGGTAATCTACCTTGATCGGGTAAGGCGACAGGTAGAGCCGTATGTTGCACTCGCGCATCGCCCGCCAGAAGCTTTCGCCCATGCGTTTCAGGAGCAGTCCGTTGCTGGAAAGCGTGATGCCCACCTTCGGCAGGAGGTCACGGGACATGCGAATGACTTCGGGAAGCTCTGGGTGCAGGAGCGGTTCCCCGCCCATAAGGTAAAGCTCGCGAATGTAGTCCTCGATGCCGGGGATGGCGGCGAACGCCGTGAGATCCCGTTCGTACGCGTACAGATCAAGGAGGCGTGGCTCGGCGATCGGGGCGAAGTGGACGCACCCACGGCAGCGCAGGTTGCAATGGTCCGCCACGTGCACGTCGATGCCGGGCTTCCTGTGGAGGCGCGCGATACGATCTGTCAGGGGGATCTTATATTGCATGAAGCCCCCCGGGGAGGCTGGAGCCTCGTGCCGAGGGGCAATATCCTGAGAGCTCATCGTGAGCGGGAGGAATTAGCAGAAATCGCAGGTGAGCGTATAATTCTCAGACCAATAGTTTCCGCCGGATACCATCTCGAGCTCTTCCTCGGAAAGCTTGATGCCCTCGCTCTTGGCTATCTCGAGTATCTCCTCGGGCGTCTTCGCGGCAACAAGCTTCGCCCTGGTTTCCTCGCTTAGATTATTAAATTCGTTCTTGTCCATAACGGTGTCCCCTTCCTGCTTTCAAAGAGATGCACTTGTGTCAGAAAAATACCATGTGCAGCAGAACAGCGTCAATAATGTTGCCGAATTGTGCCTGTTTTAGAAATCGCGTAGTGATGACTCTAGGTGTCCTCGCAGTCCATCTGCGGCACCACGTCGCCCGGTGAGCAATGCGAGTTAGCTAGAAGGAACTGTCGGAATGGATATCGTGATGCGGTCGGGCCTCACGCGGACGCTCGGCTCAACGTCGCCTTCGAGGTAGTAGGCTTCGGCGATATCGGCGAAGGCGCTCATCGTGGCCTCCTTGAGCGCTTGCGCGTCATCGGCGCTGAGGCGTATTCCCTTCGACCCGATAGAGCGGCCCTTGCGCTTCGTGCCCTTGCTTGAAGCGACCTCGGATTTCGTGAGCACTACCCTGTCGAGGATGGGGTCGACCTCGGCAACCTCGCCGTCGAGCGCCCTGCGCGCCGTGCGCTCGGAGAGCTCGAGGCCCATCGAGCCGGCGATCTTGGCGAAGGTCGCGGGGTCGCCCGCCGTCGCGAGCCGCTTCGTGAGCGGAATCTCGCGCTCGTCCTTGCAGAAGATGCGGTCGATAGCAGCCAGGGTGGATAGGCCGTATGCGTACATGGTCGCGGAGATTTCCGCAGGAGAGCCGACGAACACAGAGCAGTTCGCGCGCGATTCGATGGCGAACTCGCACACGGTACGCAGGATGTTGCGCGGGCCGCGCACGTTGACGCTGCCGTCCTCGGAGAGTTCAAACGTCGGGAAGCTGGACTGATCCGTTTTCTCGGGAAGCGTGGAGAGGTCGGATACGACTCTCATCGAGCACCCTAGGTCAGGCGCGGAATCCGCGACCTCCGCGGACACTGCGTTCACCGAAATGGAGTAGAGCGCCATTCCCCTGCCGTGCAGCCCCCAGGCGTCCATGTGCGAGGTGTCCAGCTTCGACGTGACGCGCGGCTCGAAGACTAGGCTGTGCATGGATTCGGGAATACCGCACCCATCGTCGATGACGGTGATTATGCGCTTCGAGCCCTCGCGCGCAAGTGCCACGAAGATGTGCGAGGCGTGCGCATCGCGCGAGTTCCTGAGCATCTCGAGGACGATGTTCTCGGAGCAGCGGATGTCCTGTGCCGCCTGCCTGCGCTCGGCTTCTGAGGTCTGAAGACGAACGAAGCCATCCCCGAAATCATGCTCAATCCGGAGATGGCCCGTTCCGTTTACGTCCTCGATGAATTCTTGCAGGGAGGCGTCCATGCGCTATTTCGCAATACCGATCGCGCGGCTCTCCCTGATGACCACGACCTTCACCTGGCCGGGGTACTGTAGTTCGTTCTCGATGCGGTTAGCGATGTCGTGCGCGAGCACCACGGTCTTCGCCTCGTCCACTTTCTCGGGCTCGACCATGACGCGGACTTCGCGACCGGCCTGTATGGCGTAGGTGCGCTCGACGCCCTCGTAGGACATGGCGATCTCCTCGAGCTTCTCGAGGCGCTTGATGTAGGCATCGAGCGTTTCCTTGCGGGCGCCGGGACGCGCTGCCGAAACGGCGTCTGCCGCCTGGACGAGCACGTCGAGGACGCTGTTGGGCTCGATGTCGTTGTGGTGCGCCTCGATGGCGTGAACGATGGCGTCGGACTCGCCGAACCTGCGGGCGAGGTCGGCGCCGATCACGGCGTGGTTGCCCTCCACCTCGCGGTCGATGGCCTTGCCGATGTCGTGGAGCAGTCCGGCACGCTTGGCGATGACGGGGTCGAGGCCGAGCTCGCTCGCCATGATGCCCGTGAGGTACGCGACCTCGAGCGAGTGGTTGAGCACGTTCTGCCCGTAAGAGGTGCGGTAGCGCAGGCGGCCGAGCGTGTGCACGAGCTCGGGGTGCATGTCGTGGATGCCCGTGTCGAAGGCGGCCTGCTCGCCAGCCTCCTGCACGCGCTGGTTCACGAGCTTCTCAGCCTTCTGGAACATCTCCTCGATGCGCGCGGGATGGATCCTGCCGTCGGAGATGAGGCTTTCCATGGTTACGCGGCCGATCTCGCGGCGGACCGGGTCGAAGCACGAGATGGTGACGCATTCGGGCGTGTCGTCGATGATTAGGTTTGTGCCGGTGATCTGCTCGAACGAGCGGATGTTGCGCCCTTCCCTGCCGATGATGCGGCCCTTGAGGTCGTCGGAGGGAATCTGGATGGTCGACACCGTGTTCTCTATGGTGTGCTCGGACGCGATGCGCTGCATGGCCTGGCTCAGGATGGAGCGGGCCGTCTTGTCGGCTTCGGCCTTGGTGCGCATCTCGGAATCGCGGATGATGGCGGCGCTCTCGTGGGCCACCTCGTCCTTCAGGTTGTTGAGCAGCTCCGTCTTCGCCTGCTCGGGCGACATGCCGGCAACGCTCTCCAGGCGGCGGTTGACTTCCTGTTCCGCCTCCTCGACCTTGCGCTGGCGGCTCTCGACCTGACCCTGGAGCGATGAAATTTGGTGCTCGCGCTGGTCGAGCGAGTTCGTGCGGCGGTCGAGCGATTCCTCGCGCTGCTGCACGCGATGCTCGGCCTCGCGCACCTCACGCTGACGTTCCTTGCGCTCCGATTCGATCTCGGCCTTCATCTTGAGCGCCGTGTCCTTCGCCTCTACTTCGGCCTCGCGCTTGATGGTCTCGGCCTGGCGATTAGCGTCGTTGAGGATGGACTCCGCCTCTTCTTCCTTGCGTTTCGCAGAAGCATTTACCAGGTAACGCGCTAGTACGAAACCAAGGGCGATGCCTACCACGACGCCGATTATCGCGAATACGAATTCTGGCATCTGGGCCCCCTTTCATTTCTAGTTCATGCCAAAAAGCCTCGTGACATGCATATCACGAGGCATGAGAATGTCGTTCTCACGTTGGTGTCGATATTCATCTGGTTATATAAACACCCTTGCGGGCACGTATTCTCATACAGGATACATAATACGCTAGGTAACGCGCAGACGCATTCTCATCTGCTGTTTCGACACAATATACACCGCAAGAACGAGTGCCGGGACGCTTCTGAAACTCATTCGCGTTCGGTCCACATCCGGGCAGCGGTTGAGGCTACCGAGATGGGGAACCCCCGTTGGACGAGCTTCCTGAAGGCGCCCTCGCGGAGGTTCTTCGATTTCGGGGGCTTGCGGTCGAGGAACGAGAGCGCACGGTCGAGCTCCACCTCATCGTCGATTTCGTACGCGTAGGGCCACCCCTCGATGGACGAGGGGTCGATACCGTTCTTCGCGAGCTCGCGCTCGATTCCCGCGCTCCCCTTGCACTGGGCGATCCTGCTCCGTATGAGCACCTCGGCAAAGCGCATGTCGTCTATGAAGCCATAATCCTTGGCGCGCGACACGGCTTCCTCGATAGCGGCTTCCTCGAAACCGCATTGAGACAGCCTCTCGCGCACGGAGAGCTCTGAGCGATCGCTCACGTTGACGAGGTCGACGATCTTCTTGAGCGCCTGCGAAGCGTCGTTAGAGGCGCTCTCGGAGCCAATGGGGGCATTCTTTGTAGGGGCGGTTACGGTGCGCTTGCGTTTGCGTGCTTCACCCTGGCGGGATGGCTCCGCCCCCACTGAGTCTATGGCATTGCGAAGATCGGCGATGAGCTGGTCGCGCGACATCCTAGCGCTTCTTCGTCGGCTTCTCGACAGGGTTCAGCTCGTCGGCTTCTTCCTGCGTGCGCGTAATGACCGGGATATCGAAATGCTGACGCACCTCGAGCTCGAGCTTGTCGCGCAAGTCGGGATTGTCTACGAGCGTCTGCTTGGCGGCCTCACGGCCCTGGCCAAGGCGCTCCTCGCCGTAGGTGTACCAGGCACCGCTCTTCTTGGCAACGCCGGCCTCGACGGCCATGTCGACGATGCAGCCCTCCTTCGAGATGCCCTTGCCGTACATGAGGTCGAACTCTGCTTGGCGGAACGGCGGCGCGACCTTGTTCTTCACGACCTTCGCGCGCACGCGGTTGCCCACGATCTCGCCGTTAACCTTGATGGAGTCGATGCGGCGGATGTCGATGCGCACGCTCGAGAAGAACTTGAGGGCGCGGCCGCCGGTCGTCGTTTCGGGGTTGCCGAACATGACGCCGATCTTCTCGCGGAGCTGGTTGATGAAGATGCAGGTGGTGTTCGATTTCGAGAGCGAGCCTGCGAGCTTCCTCAAAGCTTGTGACATCAGGCGAGCCTGCAGGCCCACGGTGGTGTCGCCGATCTCGCCTTCGATCTCGGCGAGTCGATGACGATACAGTCGATGGCACCTGACCTAACGAGCATGTCGCAGATCTCGAGCGCCTGCTCGCCGGTGTCGGGCTGCGCGATGAGCACCTCGTCGATGTCGACACCGAGCCTGGCGGCGTACACGGGGTCGAGCGCATGCTCTGCGTCGATGAACGCGACGATGCCGCCGAGCGCCTGCGCTTCGGCGAGGATCTGCAGGGCAAGCGTGGTCTTGCCGCTGGATTCGGGGCCGTACACTTCGACGATGCGCCCGCGGGGAACGCCGCCGATTCCGAGTGCGGCATCGAGTGGGAGCGCTCCGGTCGGGATGGCGTCGACCATGAGGTCCTGCCCGCTGTCCCCGAACTTCATGATGGCGCCCTTGCCGAACTTCGATACGATTTGGTCGGTGGTTGTTTTGAGCGATTGCGTTTTTTGTTCGTTCATTGTTCCTTCTCTTCCTCGCGAATACACTACCCATTATACCGAACAATTGTTTGTGGTCAATATATTGTTTGTCGGCACGTGCGCATCATAGAATCAAAACCTTACCGTGCAACCCGCGCGGAACCCTTCCCCGACTACCGCCGTTCTAACAAGGCTCCCCCTTGGCACGTCGTTGAACGTGACAGGACTGCAACAGTCCTTCCAATGGATATTGCAGGAATCAAACGAATTTCCAACCGAACAACAGCGCCGGTTCCGGAATGTAGGGGCGCTCACCGAGCGCCACCACGGTCATGCTTCGAGGGCGTCGGCTAGGAGCGTGAGTGCCCTCTCCACGGTGCTCGAGCGGACTTCTTCCCTACCGCCTTCGAACACGTGATGCTCGGCAGTGGTGCCTTTGGCCGTCGAGAGGCCGATCCACACCGTGCCGACGGGCTTGCCCGGCTCTTCCCCACCGGGGCCGGCAATACCCGTGACGGACACCGCGACATCGGCGCCGAGCTTCGCCCGTGCGCCATCGGCCATGGCGAGGGCGGTTTTCTCGGAAACGGCACCGTCGCTTGCGAGCACTTCGTCGGGAACGCCGAGCGCTGAATGCTTGACCTCGTTCGTGTAGCTCACAACACCGCCCTTGTACACTGCGGAGGAGCCGGCTACATCGGTGATTGCGGCGCCGATGAGGCCGCCCGTGAGGCTTTCGGCCGCTGCTTGATCGTTGGATCCGAGCCCGATGACGTCGCGGGCCTTGTAGAGGTAGTCGATGAGCGATGCAATGGTGAGCGCAATCGCGATGAGCATGACAATCCAGCTCACGACCCACAACCCGTCGGACAGCGCGTCGCTGAAGTTGCCAATCATATGCGAGTCCTTGATGGTGAACAGCACGATGGCGATCATCTGGAACACGGTCTTGAACTTGCCGAGCATGCTCGCCGCGATGACGACGCCCTTGCTGGCTGCCATCATGCGCACGCCCGACACGATGAACTCGCGCGCGAGGATGACGAGCACGACCCAGGTAGGAAGCTGGTGCAGGTCGACGAGCGAGATGAGGGCCGCTGCGACGAGGATCTTATCTGCGAGCGGGTCCATGAACTTGCCGAAGTCGGTGACCTCGTTGCGGCTGCGCGCGAGGTAGCCGTCGAGCCAGTCGGTGCACGAGATGAGCACGAAGATGCCCGCGGCAACGAAGCTCTTCCACTCCCCGAGCACGAACGCGCTGTCGCCGAACCATTCGGGCCAGGGCGCGAGCAGCGCTGCCACGAACACGGGGACGAGCACGATGCGCGTGATCGTTATGATGTTGGACGGCGTCCAGAGCTTCTGTTGCGAGCTGTCGCCTCCGGCCCTCATCCTATTACCGATCCTTCCATCTCGTAGAACAGCGTGTCCTCGATGCGCACGGTCACGACGTCGCCGACCTCTCCCCCGTCGACGTACGTAACGCCGTCGACGTCGGGAGCCTGGCACATGGCGCGACCGAAGGGCTGACCGTCCTCCTCGAAACCGCACACGACGACGTCAGCCGTCGACCCGACGCGCCGGGCGATGCGTGCGGAACTCAGCGTGTCGGCGAGGTCACGCACGGCCTGCGCCCTCCTCACCTTCTCTTCCTCGTCTATCTGGCCGTCGAGGTCGTAGGAGCGCGTTCCCTCCTCACGAGAATAGGCGAAGACGCCCACATAGTCCAGGTCGGCTTCCTCGATGAAGTCGAGGAGCTCTTCGAACTCCTCCTCTGTCTCGCCGGGATAACCGGCGATGAGCGTGGTCCGAAGCGTGACGTCGGGGATGCGCTCGCGGATTGTGCTCACCAGCTCGAGGAAGCTGTGCGCCGAGCCCCTGCGGTTCATGGAGCGCAGCACGCGCTCGTTCGCATGCTGGAACGGGATGTCGAAGTAGCTGCAGATGTTGTCGTGCGAAGCGACGCACTCCACGAGGTCGTCTGTCACGCCCTCGGGCTGGATGTACATGACGCGGAACCACGTGCCCTCGAAGCGCTCGGCGAGGTTCGCCATGAGCTGCGCGAGCGACGACGGCTCTTCGAAATCCTGCCCCCACCTGCCCGTATCCTGGGCGATGAGCACGATCTCGCGTGCTCCGAGGTCGACGTTGCGTTGAACCTCCGCGATGATGTCCTGTTCGCTGAACGAGTGGTAGCGGCCGCGAATGTAAGGAATGGTGCAGTACGCGCAGAAGCGGTCGCAGCCATCAGAGATCTTGACGTAGGCCGACACCTTGGCTTCCTCGGTTCCGGCGCCCACGAGCACGGCCGCGCCGTCGCCGGGAAGCCTCTCCACCCCGAGCATGCCATCGACGACCTCCACGATGGATTCCTCGCTTGCGCAGGGAACGAACGAGCTCGCCTCAGGAAGTTCGCCTTCGAGGTCGGCTCCGTAGCGTGCGGGCATGCACCCCGCCACGACGAGCCGCGAAGCGCCCGATGCGATGGACTCGTAGCCCGCAACCTCGAGAATCGCCTCTATGCTCTCCTCCGTTGCCGCCTGTATGAAGCAGCACGTGTTCACGACGACCACGTCAGCTTGCTCGGGGTCGTCTGCAATGAAGTAGCCCGCGTTCCTCAGGCGAAGCGCCATATGGTCGGAATCGACCTCGTTCTTGGCGCATCCCATCGTAACGAACGCGACCGATTTTCCCTGGGAGAGTGCGGACACGTTTGCCTACCGATAGTTCACGAACTGGAGGGGCTGGCCGTAGTCGTTGCCCTTCAGGAAGGCGATGACTTCCTGAAGCGTGTCCTTAGAGGCGGAGCTCACGCGCAGGTGGTCGCCTTCGATCTGCACCTTCACCTTGAGCTTCTGCGCCTTGATGTCCTTGTTGATCTTGCCGGCCGTGTCGCGGTCGATGCCTTCGATGATGGTGGCGGTCTTCACGACGGATTGGCCCGCGGCGGGCTGGGAGTCGCCCCATTTCACGGCGTTGAGCTCAATGCCGCGGCGGACGAGCTTGGAGCCGATGATGTCGACCACCTGACCGGCCACGAAGTCGCTCGGAGCCTTGATCGTGATGGTCTTCGCAGCCTTGTCGAGAGACACCTCGGCGCCCGACCCCTTCAGGTCGTAGCGCTGCGAGAGCTCCTTGCGGGCCTGCTGGAACGCGTTGTCAACTTCCTGCATATCAATGGTCGAAACGACGTCGAACGAGCTTTCCTTAGCCACTGGTCCTCCTCTTTGCTGGGCCTAGCCCTGGTTGTTTCCGTACGCTGTGTTGTCAGTGTACCCGTAGTTGTTGGTGTTATCGGTGTAGCCGTAGGTATTCGTGTAACCGTAATCGGTGTTGTCAGTGTACCCGTAGCCAGAGTTGTCGGTGTAGCCGTAGTTGTTGGCGTCGTTCTGCGCGTACGCCGACGTGCCGTCGTCGGTTTGCGCCTGGGTATCGGCGGAATCGTCCACACTGGTCGCAGAAGCGCTCGCAGAGGAGCTGCTCGACGGCGTGGTGTTCCCCGCCTCCGCGACGGCGGCCTGGCGCTGTGCGTCGCGTGAGGAGTGCGTTGAGCGCCACTTCTCGAGGTAGGTTGAGAACTCAACCTTGTAGCCGTACATGCCGTCGAATTCCGCGTCTGCCTTCAACTGCACCGTCTCGCCGTCGACCGTCACGGTAAGCGCGCTGGGGTCGCCGGGCGTCTCGATGATGAAGGTGCCGGTTACGTCCACCTTGCGCTCGGAATTGCTCGCGAGCTGCTCCTCTGAGCGCTTGCCGTCGTTGATCGTGACGACGTAGACCTCGCTGCCCTGGCCCACCGTGTAGGTTACCGGGACGCTCGTGGGTGCCGGCTCGGCCGACGAAGAGCTCTCGGTGCCCACCGAAGCAGCGGTGTTGGGCATGCCGGTTATGTTCGTGTTGATGTCCTTGCTCGAGCTCTGCTTGCTCCCGCCGACGAATACGACGATCGAGATGATGAGGATTATGACGACGATCGCGATTGCGATGAGCACGACGGGCGATTGCAGGAAGCTCGGAACGCGCGAGGGCTTGTACTGCATGCCCGTTTGACCAGCGTAGATGCCCCTGTTACCGCGCTTTACGCCCCTCTGGTCGTCGATGAAGGTGTAGTTGGAAGTGTCGTAACCCGAATGATGGCTCGAGAAGTCGCGGTCGGAGCGGCCTGCCTTGTTCGTCCGCTCGCGCGTGACGCCGTAATCGTCGCGCGAGAAGGGCGTGCCGTCGTCGTAGAGGCGCCTCGTGTACTGCGTGACGCCAGTGCGCTCGTCAACGCGGTCCTCGACGGCGCCCGAACCCACGCCGATGCGCGAGCGCGACCTGCGCGTCTCGCGCTCCATGTGGAACCCGCTCGACGGCGCGTCGGCGCGGGCCTTCTTCACCTGGTTCGCATAGGCTTCGTCCAGGTACATGTTAACGATCTCGGTGGGATTGAGGCCGAGCAGGCGCGCGTAGGCGTTGACCATGTTGCGCGTGTAGCCGCGCGGCGGCATGGCCGAGAAGTCGCCCGCTTCTATGGCTTTCAGGATATCGGGCCTGATGCGGAGCCTTCTCGCAACGGTGGTGAGGTCGTACCCCTTCCGTTCGCGCGTTTCCCTGAGGACTTTACCTGAGTACATTTGAGCCACGATGGTCTCCTCGTTCCTATTGCCCGTCGGCCTGTTCGAAGGCCTTGAGCGTCTCGAGTTCCATGGCGTCGACCAGAACGTCGCGCGGTTTGCTGCCGTTCGGCGGCCCGACGACCCCCTTCTCCTCGAGCATATCCATTATACGGCCAGCCCTTGAGTAGCCAACTTTCAGCTTGCGCTGGATGTTCGACGTGGAGCCGAGCCCGCTCGATACCACAATTTCCGCCGCCTCCCAGATGAGGGGGTCGTCAGAGCCGCCCGACCCGCCGGAGCCGTCGGGCATGGAATCGCCGAGCGTGATGAGGTTCGTCTTGAGGATCTCGGAATGGTACTCGGGCTCGCCCTGCGACTTGACGGCCTCGACGACTGCGGCGATTTCCTCGTCGGAAGTGAAGCAGCCCTGGATTCGCAGCGGCTTCTGGTATTCGGGCTTGGAGAGCAGCAGGTCGCCGTTGCCGATGAGGCTCTCGGCGCCCGAGGTGTCAAGAATGACGCGGCTGTCGAGGCCCGAAGCCACGTTGAACGCGATACGGTTGGTGATGTTGGCCTTGATGAGGCCCGTCACGACGTTTGCGGAAGGTCTCTGCGTCGCCACGATGAGGTGAATGCCCGCGGCGCGCGCCAGCTGGGCGATCCTGCTGATGGAGAACTCCACCTCCTTGCCGACGTTCATCATGAGGTCGGCAAGCTCGTCGATGATGATGACGATGTAGGGAAGCTCATCGGTGCCGTTAACATCATCGGCCTGCTCGAGTGCTCCTTTGCGCGCCTTCTCGTTGTAGGACGAGATGTTGCGCACGCCCACCTTCGAGAACAGCTTCAGGCGGCGCTCCATCTCTGCGACGCCCCACGAAAGCGCGCTCGCGGCCTCCTTGGGCTCGGTGACGACCGGCACGTAGAGGTGCGGGATGCCGTCATAGGGCGCGAACTCGACCCGCTTGGGGTCGATCATGATGAAGCGCACCTGCGAGGGCGTCGATCGCATGAGCATCGACATGATCATGGCGTTGATGCCTACGGATTTGCCCGAGCCGGTTGTGCCGCCGATGAGCAGGTGCGGCATCTTGGCGAGGTCGCAGATGATCGAGTTGCCCTCGACATCCTTGCCGATGGCCATCTCGAGCGGACCGCCCTTGACGTCTTTCAGCACGTCGCCGAGAAGCACGTTCTCGCGCGTCGCGTTGGGAACCTCGATACCCACGTAGTGCGTGCCGGGAATGGGCGCGAAGATGCGAACGCCAGGCGCCGCGAGCGCCAGGGCGATGTCGTCGTTCAACGCGATGAGCCTGCTCACGCGCACGCCCGGGGGCAGGTCCACCTCGAACAGCGTAACCGTGGGGCCCGCGACCCAATCGACGACGGTCGCCATGATGCCGAAGTCCTCCATGGTCTGCTGGAGGCGCGCGGCGGTATCGGCGAGCTCGTTTTCGGAAGTGCGCGAGCGCTTTCGCTCCTTGCTGGTCTTGAGCAGCTTGGTGCTCGGGAGCGCGAAGTTCTCGTCGGGAGACGCCGCGAGCACGGTCTCCTTCTCGCTCTCGGCCTTCACGGCAACGGTGGGCTGGGCGTCCTTGGACTTGTCGCGCCCGAGCTTCCTCGTGAACGATTTCGTGTCGGCGTCGAGGTCAAGCGAGGACGTGCGGCGCTGCGAGCGCGGTTCCACGTCGCCGGAATTGGCGCGCGCCCTGCTGCTCGTGCGCTCGGGCTCGGTGCCGATGAGCTGCGTGCGGGCGGCGCTGTCGACGTTCACCCTCCGCGACGACGGAGCGCTCACGACGGGGACGAACGGGGCGTCCGGCGCCACGCCGAACTCCTCCTCCTCGCGCTCGAGCGCTTCTGCGCGCTTCTCGGCGATGACGTTGAGCAGGCCGCGGATCGAGAAACCGATGATGGCGAAACCCGATGCGAGTATGCCGATGGCTATGACCACGGCGACGGGAAGCCCGAAGAGCGTGAGCCCCACCCATGCGGGCCCGGCGCCGAGGTATCCGCCCCGGTGAATTACCTGGTCCTCGGAGAACAGCTCGGCCGTGACGCCATTCTCCCCCACCGCGTTGGGCGTGAAGAGCGCCATGAGCACGAGGATGGCGACGAACATGATGGAGAGGCCGATTATCACGCGCGTCGGCACGCGCTCTGAATCGAAGCGCGCGACGAACGTGCCGGCCACGACCATGAGGAGGATCGGGAGCAGGTAGGCGCCGATTCCGAGCCCTAGGCGCAGCGCACGCGAAAGGAACGTCGTCACGACGGCGTTCGTGGGCCACGCCACAATGAGGATGAGCGCGAGCGCCACCACGGCGCAGACGATCCCCACGAGGTTGCGCTGCGTGCCGTTGTCGATTACCGGTTGCCTGCTGGCCGCCGCACGCGGCTGCGTGCGCACCTGCTTCTTCGCGCTCTTCTCCGAAGGCGAAGACGCACGCTTGCGCGCGCTTGACTTGCCCGAAGACGACGAGGTGCTACCGGAATTGCGCGATGACGAACTTCTGGCCAAGAATGGCCTCCTTTTTGCTGCGTTTAAAGTACGTTTGACATTGCATTATACCCCATAAACCTGCGCTAAATCACACTATATGGCAACGTTATGGGGCGAATTCGCAAGATAATCGCTTGAGGCGCAAAGAAAGGGACCGGCCATGCGGCCGGTCCCAGTTTCTTTTCGATTTTCGTAACCGAAACTAGTCGAGAGCCTCGATCAGCTTGGCGACCTGGTTGTCGCCGAGACCCTTGAGACGACGATCCTCAGCGATGCCGATCTCGGTCATGATCTTCTCGGCCTTAGCCTTGCCATAGCCCGGGAAGGACTGGATGAACTGGCTAACCTTGATCTTGCCGACGATCGGGTCGTCGCGCTTGGCAAGAGCCTTCTTGGCCGTGATCTTGCCGGCCTTGATCTTTGCGCGGAACTCGCTGCGCTTCTTGCGCGTCACTGCCGCCTTCTTGAGCGCTGCAGCGCGCTGTGCTTCGGTCATCTGAGGAAGTGCCATACTTTTACTCCTATCGAATCGGAACTAACCGCGGAAGATGATACCAGAATACAACGCTCAGAGCGCAAAATTCTTCGACTTTCATATTCTGGGGTGCAAAAATCTCCGAAAACGGTCGTTTTTCACCTGTTATTGAACCTCTAGGACGGTCGCGATGGCCATGGGACGCTGCTTCGTGCGCTCCCAAAGCAAGTTGAGCAGCGTGTCGCGCGCAATCTTCTTCAGCTCGACGGTCGTGGCACCCTTGGCGAGGTTGCGCTGCACGGCGCTCTCCACCGCATCTTGCGCCTCAGCGGCGACGTAAGGGTCGTCACCGCCGGTTATGCCGCGCATCTCGATGGCGACAGGAGCCACGAGCTTGCGCGTGGACATCGACACTGCGGCCGATACGGACGCGAATCCCTGGGCGCCGAGCGTCACGCGTTCGTCGAGTACGTCCTGGGAGGTGTCGCCCACCGAAAGGCCGTCGACGTACACCACGCCGCTCTGCACGCTTTCTCCATGTTTCACGCCATCAGCGTCGAGTACGAGGCTCTCGCCGTTCTCGCAGATGAAGATGTTCTCGGGAGGAACGCCTGTCTGCTCGGCCAGCTTTGCGTGGGCGCGCAGGTGCGTGGCCTCGCCGTGCACGGGCATGAAGGCGCGCGGGCGCGCGATCGATAAGATGAGCTTCAGCTCCTCGGCACCCGCGTGGCCCGAAACGTGCACGAGCGCGCGCTTCTTGTCGTACACGTCGGCGCCGATCTTCGAGAGCATGTTGATGACGCGCGTGACCGCCTTCTCGTTTCCGGGGACGGGCGTCGCGGAGATGATGACCGTATCGCCCTCGTCGATCTCGATGGTCTTGTGCCTGCCGCCCGCGATGCGCGAGAGCGCCGAGAGGGGCTCGCCCTGCGAGCCGGTGCACATCACGACGATCTTCTCGGGCGGGATGCCAGAGAGCTCGTAGGCGTCCACGAGGTCGCTGTCGTCGATGTTGAGGTAGCCGAGCTTGCGCGCGATGTCGGTGTTCTGGATCATCGAGCGCCCGGTGACGACCACCTTGCGGCCGCACGCCACGGCGGCGTCGCATATCTGCTGCATGCGGTGGATATGGCTCGCGAACGAGGCGATGACCACGCGGCCCGTGGCCTGGGCGATGATCTTGTGGAGGGTCTCCCCCACCTCGCTCTCGGATTTCGTGAAGTTGGGGTTGTTGGCGTTCGTCGAGTCGGAGAGCATGAGGTCGACGCCGAGCTCGCCGAAGCGCGCGATGGCTCCGAAGTCGGTGTGCACGCCGTCGATGGGGCTCTGATCGAGCTTGAAGTCGCCCGTGTGCAGGATGTTGCCTGCCGGGCTCGTGAAGAACACGCCCAGCGCGCCGGGAATCGAGTGGTTAACCGAGAAGAACTCGGCCTCGATGCAGCCGAGCTTAATCTTCTCGCCCGGCTTCACCTCGATAAGCTTGGCGTTCTTGATGCGGTGCTCGGCGAACTTGCCCTCGATGAGCCCCAGCGTCATCTTGCTCCCGTAGATGGGCACGGGAACGTCGAGGTCCTTGTAGAGGTACGGCAGGCTGCCCGTGTGGTCCTCGTGGCCGTGCGTGACCACGATGCCGCGCAGCTTGTGCGCGTTCTCCAACACGTACGTGTAGTCGGGCAGGATGAGGTCGATGCCGGGATGGTCGTCGTCCGGGAACATGAGGCCGGCGTCGTCGAGCACGATGTCGTCGCCGCATTCGAACACGGTCATGTTCTTGCCGATGGCGTCCAGGCCGCCGAGGGGGATTACCTTGATCTGCGCACCGGGCTTCTTGGCCTGGCTGCTGCCGCGCCTCCGCGAGCTCTTCCTGCGGGATTCGCCGCTTTGCACGTCGCGGGTGAGCGAGGGGCGCTCCTTCTCGAGCTTCACGTATTTGATGGACTTCGTGCCCCTGCCCGATTGCCGTCCCTGCTGCTGATCTTGCGGTTGCTGCTGGTTCCCGTCTTTGGGCGCACCATTAGTATGGCGCCTGCGAGGCGTCCGCGTACCGTTTGCTTCTGTCATTCGTTCTCCGTTTCTGGTTGCATACCTTATGAGGCCTGATGGCCTATGTATTCACGCCTTGCGGCGTTTCGTCCGTTGTTGGGTCGCCCTACAGCACGCCCACTTCACGCATGATGGAGGCGAGCTTCTCCGACTGCTCGGGGGTCGCGTCCACGAGCGGCAGGCGCACGCCGCCCACCGGGAAGCCGTCGAGGGCCAGGGCTGCCTTCACGAGGATGGGGTTCGTCGTCTCGAAGAGCCCGTTCATGAGCGGGAGCAACCGCTCGTTCGCAGCCTTCGCCTCGTCCCACTTGCCGGCGGCGCACAGGTCGACGATCTCCTTCATGCGCGCTGTGGCGACGTTGGAGATGGTGGAGATGACGCCCGTGCCGCCCGCCTGCATGAGCGGGTAGGTGAAGGAGTCGTCGCCGGAATACACCTGGAAGCCCTCGGGGGCGTCGGCGAGGATCGCCTTGACCTGCTCGATATCGCCCGAGGCCTCCTTGATAGCCCTGATGTTGGCGCAGTCGTGCGCCAGGCGAAGCGTCGTCTCGGCCTTCATGTTGATGACGCAGCGGCTCGGGATGTTGTAGAGGATGATGGGCAGCTCGGTCGAGTTGGCTATGGCCTTGAAGTGCTGGTACAGGCCCTCCTGCGGCGGCTTGTTGTAGTACGGGACCACGCACATGAAGCCGTCGACGCCGAGCTTCGACACGTCGGCCGCGAAATCGATGGTGTCGGCGGTGCAGTTGTCGCCCACGTTGGCGATGATGGGCACGCGCCCGGCCGCGGCCTCGATGACGCGACGGATGACCTCGATCTTCTGCGGGTAGAACACCGTGGGGCTCTCGCCGGTCGTGCCGCAGACGATGATGGAGTCGGTGCCGCCCTCGATGAGGCGGTTGACGAACTCTTCCGTGCGCTTCAGGTCGATGTCGCGGTTCTCGTCGAACGGCGTGATCATGGCGGTGATGAGGCGACCAAACTGCGGCTCAGTCATGAGATGCTCCTTTAATAGTGTGTTCCTGGTGACTTCATTATGGCACGCCGCGACAGCTTGTTGTTGCGCGTCCATTAAATTGCTGCACGCAAGACCCGCGAGCGGCGGGCTGGCCTGGCGTTAGAGCATGAAGTTCTCGAGGCCTACGACGAGCCCGCTGAGCTCGCCCACGTTGCGGATGCCGAGCAGCACGCCGGGCATGTAGGAGGTGCGGTCCCAGGAGTCGTGCTTGATCGTGAGCGTCTGCCCCATCGACCCGAAGATGACCTCCTGCGTGGCGACGAAGCCCATCGACCGGACGGAATGCACCGGAACGCCGTCAACGAGCGTACCGCGAGCCCCCTCGTACCCATCGATCTCCGTCTCCTTGCCGGGTGCCGTGCTGGTGAAATCGCGCGCCTCGGCGATCATCTGCGCCGTGCGCACGGCGGTGCCGGAGGGAGCGTCCTTCTTCTTGGCATGGTGGAACTCGATGACCTCGGCTTCCGGGAAGAACGGCGCCGCAGCCTTGGCGAACTGCATCATGAGCACTGCGCCCGTGGTGAAGTTGGGAGCGTAGAAGAGGCAGGTGCCTTCGGGTGCCATGGCGGCAAGCGATTCCAGCTTCTCGTTGGAGAGCCCCGTGGTGCCCACGACGCAGTCGATGCCCGCGGGTAGCGCCGCCTCGAGGTTGCCTGCGACGACAGAGGGCTGGGTGAAGTCGACTAACACGTCAAAGCCTCCAGCGGCTACGGCAGACGCGATGTCCTTGTACGTGGGGAATTCCGCCTCTCCACCGAACGGGTCAATCCCGCAAGCGACAACCATATCATCAGCAGCAGAAACGGCCTCAACCACAGCCGACCCCATCCGCCCCGCATACCCAGCAACAGCAACCTTAATCATTTCCTTCTTCTTCCTTCCAATCTCGCGACCGCGAGCCCCTTACGATTCGAGCAAAAGGATACCGTATAGCAAAGAATAGAGTAGCCCCGCTTCGCTCGGGATGGGGGTTCGCCGCTTACGCAGGTACAAACTTTATATTAATAAAGCGAACCGAGTAGCCGTAGGCGAACCCCCATCCCGAGCGAAGCGGGGCGGACAAGCAAAGATAACCTTACTTACGCTTCATGCGAACGACGAGGCCGACGGTCGCGGTTGCCGCGCCCAGGTCGGCTATCGCGATCCCCACGGTCGTTACGCTCGCGGCGCGCAGGCGCACTACCTTCGGGAGCCTCGGGCTTGTCAAGACGATCGAGCGAGATCTTGCCGGTCTTCTCGTCGACCTCGAGCACCTTCACCTTGATGACGTCGCCGAGGTTGAGCACGTCCTCGACCTTCCCGACGCGCCCGTTGGCAACGCGCGAGATGTGCAGCAGGCCGTCCTTGGCCGGCGTGAGCTTAACGAACGCGCCGAAGTCCTTGATGCCGACGACTTCGCCTTCGTACTCCTCGCCCGCCTCGGGCTCCTTCACGATGCCGAGGATCATCTGCTTGGCGGCTTCGCCCGCAGTGCCCTGGACGGCGGCGATGTGGATGGTGCCGTCTTCCTGGATGTCGATGCTGGCGCCGGTTTCCTCCTGGATGCCGCGCACGACCTTGCCGCCGGAGCCGATGACGTCGCGGATCTTGTCGACCGGGATGTGGATGGTCTCGATGCGCGGAGCGTAGTCGGAGAGCTCCTCGCGAGGCGCGGGGAGCTGCTCGAGCATGGCGGACAGGATGTGAGCACGGCCGCGCTTGGCCTGCTCGAGGGCGCGTGCGAGGATCTCGACGGACAGGCCGCGGGCCTTGTTGTCCATCTGCAGGGCCGTGATGCCGGCCTCGGTGCCCGTTACCTTGAAGTCCATGTCGCCCAGGAAGTCCTCGACGCCCTGGATGTCGGAGAGGATGACGACGTCGTCGCCTTCCTTGATGAGGCCCATGGCGATGCCGGAGACCGGCGCCTTGATGGGCACGCCGGCGTCCATGAGGGCGAGCGTGGATCCGCAGGTGGAAGCCATGGAGGACGAGCCGTTGGACTCGAGCACCTCGGACACGACGCGGATGGCGTACGGGAAGTCGTCCTCGCTCGGCAGCACCGGGATGAGCGCGCGCTCGGCAAGGGCGCCATGGCCGACTTCACGACGCTTCGGCGCGCCCATGCGGCCGACCTCGCCGGTGCAGTAGGGCGGGAAGTTGTACTGGTGCATGTAACGCTTGCCATCGACGGGCTCGATGGTGTCGAGGCGCTGCCACTCGTTGAGCATGCCGAGCGTAGCGACGGAGAGCACCTGGGTCTGGCCGCGCTGGAACAGGCCGGAGCCGTGGACGCGCGGCAGGTAGCCGGGAACGATGTGCAGCGGGCGAATCTCCTCGGGCGTGCGGCCGTCGGCGCGCTCGCCGGTCTCGATGACCATGGCGCGCATCGCGTGCTTCTCGAGCAGCTTGAGCTCGGCGGCGATGTCGGAGCCCCAGGCAGCGAGCTCTTCCTCGGTGAACTTCTCGGCCTTGATGCGGTCCTTGAGGGCGGCGACGTTGCCCACGCGGGCCTGCTTGTCGGCGTCCTTCAGGGCAGCGGACATCTCGGCCTCGAACGGGGTGATGCGCTCGGCGATGGACGGGTCGGCCTGATGGATGGGCCACTCGCGCTTCTGGATGTCGCAGCGGTCGAGGAAGCGCTGCTGCGCCTCGCAGAACTTGGCGATGGCCGTCTGGCCGAACGACATGGCGGCGAGCATGTCCTCCTCGGAGATCTCCTTGGCGCCCGCCTCGATCATGCTGATGTAGTCGGTCGTGCCGGCGATGATGAGGTCGAGGTCGGAATTCGCCTGCTCCTCGTAGGTGGGGTTGCAGATGAAGTCGCCCGTGGTGACGTCGCGGCCGACGCGCACGCAGGCGCAGGGACCGTCGAACGGCGCATCGCCGATCATGAGCGCGGCGGAGGCGCCCATGACGCAGATGTTGTCGATGGGGTTGATCTGGTCGGCGACGAGCGTCGTGGCAACGACATGCACCTCGCGCTTGAAGCCGTCGGCGAAACCAGGACGGATGGGACGGTCGATCATGCGGGCCGTGAGCGTGCCCTTCTCGGACGGACGCGCCTCGCGCTTGAGGTAGCCACCCGGGATGCGGCCGACGGCGTACATCTTCTCGATGTAGTCGACGGTCAGCGGGAAGAAGTCGTAGTTCTTCTCCTCGTTCGAGATGACGGCGGTGACGAGCACGGTTGTGTCGCCCTGGCCGACGAGCACCGCGCCCGTCGTCTGCTTGGCCAGCTCGCCCGTCTCCAGACGGTATTCCTTGCCGTACAGTTCGAACTTCTCCACGATCTTGTTCATGTTTCTCTTTCTCTCTTTCCTCTTTTTCCTCTCGGGCTCTTCGAACCCTGTTTTAAAAGAACCCGCTGGAAGCGGGTTCCCTTTCACCTAGATGTTGTCGCGGATGCCGAGTTTCTTTACCAGCGCGCGGTATTCGTTGATGTCGCGGCTCTTGATGTATTTCAGAAGGCCGCGGCGCTTACCGATGAGCTTCATGAGGCCACGACGGGTGTGGTTGTCCTTCTTGTGGACCTTCAGGTGCTCGGTGAGGTTGCGGATGCGCTCGGTGAGGATCGCGACCTGCACCTCGGGGCTGCCGGAATCGTTCGCGCCCTTGCCGTATTCCGCGATGAGCTCGGCGGTGCGCTCCTTGGAAATGCTCAGCTTGTCTGCCATGTTCTTCCACCTTTCGTGTTTCCCTTGCGGGACCTTTCCGTTCCCAACTGGGTGGCCATGCGGTGGCGCATGACGACCAAGTGAGGAGCGACTGCGCGTTTGCGCAGCCTGTTCATCTTAGGGAAAGCGCACCTGGCGGGCAAGGAAAAGCCTGCTCCCACCACACTATAAGCACACTATGGGCGGCTATTTGCCCTAGAACAGCCCGCCCGTGAACACGAAATCGAGCGATTTGAGGTCCTTTCCTGCGTGCACCCTCGCCCACTGCCGTGCGAAATGGAGCACGCCGAAGGTCGTGCGCTCGTCGATCTCGAGGCCGCCGACGTCGGCGAAACGCGTGTAGAGGAGCACTTTCGCCCAGGCCAAGACCGCAGCGTCGACGAGCACCGCATCTGAAGGCCGCTGACAGAGCGGGCACACCACTCCCCCGTCTTCGAGCGAGACGGCCACGGACCCGCCAGCGTTGCCTGCATTGACGGGCTTGCCGCACACCACGCAGGTGTCGAAGCTCGGGGTGAACCCTTCGCTCGCGAGCGTCTTCAACAGGTCGGCCGTCATAACGGCGAGGGCCGTGCGCGCATCAGAGCGCGCTATTTCGGAGAGCGCCGTGCTGGTCATGGCGAAGAGGCGCGGGTGCTCGAGCCCTTCCTGGGCCACGGTGCATACGATTTCGGCGACCACCGAGGCGCATGCGGATTGCTCGAGGCCGAACGGAACGGCATCGTCGTCAGCCGCGAGCTTGGCCTCGGCGATGACGTCGAGGTTGCGCCCTTTCGCGAGCAGCGCGTCGACGACGCGGAACAGGTCGATGCGGGCGGCCAGCGACCCACCGGGCTTTCGCGCCCCCTTGGCTACGGCGCGCAGGAGCGAACCGTCCTCGGAGAGCAGGGTGACGATGAGGTCCTTCTCGCCGAGCTTCGTCTTGCGAAGGACGATGCCGCGCGCCTTGTAGGTTCGTGAAGCGGACATCGTCGCCGCTACCCGATGGGCTGGTTGTCTTCCGAGAAGGTGATGACGTTGCTGATCGTCGTCGGGGAACCGTACACCGTCTCCCCTGCCAGGCTGGTGAAGGCGCGTGCCGTGGCCGTGTAGGATACGGCGCCGTTACCCGTGTAGCTCACCGAGCTGACCGAGTCGATGACATAGCTGGTCCCGTTCACCGTGATGGTGGTGCCGGGCGCGAGCGATTGGCGCGCCAGGTTCTCCAGGTAGGTGCCGCGCGCCTGCGCGATCTGGATGTTGACGACCTCGCCCTTCTTCACTTCCGTTCCGGCGGCGGGAGACGTACCGAGCATCGTTCCGTCCGCGTACTCGTCCGACATGATGTACACGACGTCGTAGCCTAGGCCCGCGTTCACGAGCGCCTCGATGGCGTCGTCGAGGTACATCGAGCTCACGTCGGGAACGACGTAGGGCGCAGATACCTTGACGACTATCTCGGCAGCGCTCTTGGCCCTGGTTCCCGGACCGGGCGATACGGAAAGCACCTTGCCCTGGGGAACCTCGGAGCTCTCCTTCTCGAACTTGACGTTCTCGAACCCTTCCTCGGCGAGCGCGGCCTTGGCGTCTTCCTCGCTCATCCCGACGATCTTCTCGGGGATGACGCGCGCCGACGCGATGTGGACGTTCACCTCGCTGCCGTCGGGGACGCGGTTGCCGGGTTCGGGGTCGGTGATGAGCACGAGGCCCTCGGTGTCGTCGGACTTCACCTGCTTGACGCTGACCGAAAACCCATCGCCCTCAAGCACGCTCGTGGCATCGGCTTCGGTCATGCCGCGAACGTCGGGCACCGCCTTGCCGCCCCATAGGTGCAGCTGGAACGTGATGAGCGCCACGGCCGCCGCGACCACGATGACGCCCGCGATGATGAGCGCGATCGTCTTAGGGCCGGCTTTCTTCTTCTTGGTGGAGGAAGCGAGGTAGTCCTTGCTCTCCTCCTTCTCGGAGGCGTCGATGGGGGCCATCTGGATGGTGTTGCCATCGCGCCAGTTGGGCTTGGGTGCTTCGTAGGAGGGGTCGACGAGCCGCTCGCCGTAGTCTTCGGAGGAAACCTCGAGACCGGTGAAGTCGATGCCCGGTGCCTCGTTCTCGACGCGAACCGGCTTCTCGGGCACGGGGGCGTCGAGGCTGTCCTGATCGTCTTCGGGGGGCGTGTAGAGCTCCTGCGTGTCCGCAAGCTCTTCTTTTGCGCTTTCGGGTTCGGGTTTCTCCTCTTCGGCCTGCTCGGCTTCTACTTCAGCTTTGCCTTCGTCTGGCTCAGGCATCGGTTCATCTTTAAAGTCCAGCTCAAGCCCGAGGAGCGGAAACCCGCACTCATCGCAAAACTTTGCGCTCTCCCTGTTCTCGGTTTCACAATTGGGGCATTTCATCGGCATTCCCTTGTCCGTTTAATCCAGATGCCATTCTAGAACAAACGAGTTACAACCACAGTATATGCACATCCGAGAAAAGTGCCATCCACATGTTGTGCTCCTTCATGAAACAAAGGAACATACGAGGGCGGACTCGCGAGGAAGACTATTGAAACTTCTTTGAAAGCGCAGCAGCGACATGCGGAGGCACGAAGTTGTCGACCGAGCTGTGAAGGCTGGCGAGCTCGCGCACGATGGACGAGGACAAGTACATGTACTGCGGGGGCGACATGATGAACACGGTTTCCACTTCGCGCCCGAGCTCGTAGTTGAGCGCCGCCATCTGGAACTCGTACTCGAAGTCGGTGATAGCGCGCAGCCCCTTCACGAGAACCTGCGCGTTCTTGCTGCGGGCGAAGTCGACGAGCAGGCCCTCGAAGGGCTCAACGGTGACATTGGGGATGTCGAGCGTGGCCTCGCGCGCGAGTTCGGCGCGTTCCTCGAGCGTGAAGAGCGGCTTCTTGCCAGCGGAGGCGGCTACGGCGACGATCACCTCGTCGACGAGCTGCGACGCGCGCTTGATGACGTCGAGGTGCCCGAAGGTGATGGGGTCGAAGGTGCCGGGTGTGATGGCTCTTCTCATGCTTGGCTCCGTTCAGTGGAGGGGCGCAGGATGGTGACGCCCGTCTTCCCGTACTTCTTCTGCGATGCGACCTCGAACCCGTGGGATTCGCTTGCACGGGCGATGTCGTCGGCGCTCTTTATGGCGTGCTCGTAGACGATGATAGCGTCTTCGGAAATCGCCTTCCCGCAGAGCGCGCGAACGGCGTCTAAAACGTCGGTGGAATCATAGGCGTAAGGCGGGTCGAGGAACACGAGGTCGAAGGTGGTCGACCCGAAGCGTGCCTGCGAAGGCGCGAGCGAGTCGATTTCGATGACCTTCACGCGATCGTTGCCGAAGCCGAGCGAAGACGCGTTATCGCGCACGACCTTCGCCGCTCGGCGGTCCCGTTCGCAGAAGACGGCGGAATCGGCACCGCGCGAGAGGGCCTCGAACCCGAGGGCGCCCGAGCCTGCGTACGCGTCGAGCACGGTTGCTCCTTCGAACCCGCCCCTGAGGCTGTACAGCGAGCTGAACAGCGCCTCGCGCACGCGGTCGATCGTCGGCCTGGTATCGGACCCTTCGGGCGCCTTGATCGGCCTTCCCCTGTGGGTGCCTGCGACAATGCGCATAACGTTCCTATCCCCCGGATAACTCTTCGGCATGACGGTACACGACGCGGGCCTCGCGCGCAAGCGGGCGGTATTGGCTCGATTCGAGCAGCGGGTCGTCGGCGATGATCGCCGCGGCGTCGTCGTGTGCCGCCTCAATTATGGCGCCGTCGCGCACGATGTTCACGAGTTTCAGGAGCGACGCCCCGTGCTGGCGGTTACCGAGGATGTCGCCCTCGCGGCGCAGCGAGAGGTCGTAGGACGCGAGCTCGAAGCCGTCGTCGGTGCGCTCCATGGCGGAGAGGCGCTCGAGCGCACTCTCCTTGCGGGTGCCGGATACGAGGTGCACCTCGCCCGGGAGCTCGCCGCGGCCCACGCGCCCACGCAGCTGGTGGAGCTGCGAGAGGCCGAACCGGTCGGCATCCTCAACGATCATGACGGTGGCGTTGGGCACGTCGACGCCGACCTCGATGACGGTCGTGGCCACGAGGACGTCTATCTCTCCCGAGCGGAAGTCGGCCATGACCTCCTGCTTCTTGGCAGCGGGCAGTTTGCCGTGAACGAGTCCCACACGATAGTCGGGGAACACCTTGGCCTGCAGGAACGCAGCCTCGTCTTCGGCGGCTCGGGCGTTGGCGCCGGTCATGTCGGACTCGTCCTCGATGGCGATGGAGTCGAACTCGTAGGCCTCCTCTTCCTCGAGGCCCTTGTTCTTCTTGTTCTTGGGCTCTTCGGGGCGCTTCTCGCCGACGAGCGGGCACACCACGTACACTTGCTCGCCGCGCGCGCATGCGGCGCGTGCTGCGTCGTACGCCTCGCCCTTGTCGTTGAAGGTGTGGAGGAACGTCTTCCGCGGTGCCGTCGCGCGGGGGCGCTCCTTCAGGTACGAGAGCGTCAGGTTGCCGAAGAGCGCGAGCGCGAGGGTGCGCGGTATGGGGGTGGCGGTGAGGAAGAGCGCGTCGGGGCACGTTCCCTTCTCGAGGAGCGCGGCTCGTTGCTCGACGCCGAAGCGCTGCTGCTCGTCGATGACGGCCAGCGTGCAGTTGCGCGCCTGGACGTCGGGCTCGAGCAGCGCATGCGTGCCGAACAGCACGTCGATGATGCCGTCGCCGAACCCCGCCACGATCGACTTCTTCTCGTCGGACGGGGTGGATCCCGTGAGCACGGCCGACCTCACGCCGGACTTCTCGAGGATTGGGCCGAGGCTGGCGAAGTGCTGCCGCGCGAGGATCTCGGTGGGGGCCATGAAGAACGCCTGGCCATTGGAATCGGCCGCGCTGGCCAGAGCGAAGGCGGCGACGATGGTCTTGCCCGTGCCCACGTCGCCAAGGAGCATGTGATTGGCCGCTTTCGGTGCGGCCATGTGCGCGAGGATGTCGTCGCGTGCCTTCACCTGCTCGCCCGTGAGTTCGAATGGCACGGCATCGCGGAGCGCTTTGACGCGTGCCCCGTCGATGACGTGCGCGACCGGCTGCTTGCCGTTGCTCCGCGCATCGCCGTCCTGCATGAGCATCAGCTGTAGCAGGAGCACCTCTTCGTAGGCGAGCCGTCTGCGGGCCTGAGCCTGCTCCTCCATCGAGTGCGGGAAATGGATGCATGAGAGCGCCTGGTTGCGGCTCATGAGTCGGTACTTGGTCCTGAGCGGCAAAGGCAGCGGGTCGATGACGCCCGCCACCAGCGCGTTCAACACGAGCCTGCGCATCATGCCGGCCTTGATGGCGCCCGTTAAAGGATGCACGGGAAGGATCATGCCGTGGAAGTCCTCGCCGCCGCCTTCGAGCGCCTCGATGTAGGGGTTGGTCATGCGCTTGTAGCCGTAGTCGAACTCCACCTTCCCCGAAACGGCGGCCGCCATGCCGGGTTTGAGCTGGTCGCCGAGCCAGGGCTGCCTGAAGGCGGTGAGGATCATGGTGCCGGTGTCATCGATGATCGTCACTTCCGCCAAGGATACAGCCGAGTCCCTGCCCGTCGGCGGCCAGAGAAGCTGGAACTACCTGAAGAACGCGAAGCTCCCCGTCATGTTCGTCATCTCCAAGTGCAACGAGGAGCACGGCGACTACTTCAAGGCCTCTGTAGGCTTCGACATTCTGAAACCCGTGCAGGCACCCGGAACGGAGCCTTCCGAAACGGAAACTGCACCGGCAGCGGGAAGTGAGTTTGCGAACAAGAGCTTCTCGTACAATATCAAGTGCGGCAACTCCCTCATCTCCGATCCCGCTATCGCCGGAGACAAAGCCTTCAACTGGCAAGCCGAGTTCCCGCAAGTCTTCGCCAAAGGTGGTTTCGATATCGTCATCGGCAA